>CAUQAO010000020.1:0-22952 GCA_963515815.1 uncultured Prevotella sp. | reverse complement strand
TCGCTCTGTACCTGTACAGAGGCACTAAACAGTTACGTTATGTTAATTCGTACCAATACAGAAAGAAGAAATAGTTACGCTATGTTAATCTGTACCGATACAGAGATAGAAAACAGTTGAATTATGTTAATCCGTACTGGTACAGAGACACGAAAACATACTATTTTATCATTCTGTACAGGTACAGAGGCACGAAAACATACTATTTTATCATTCTGTACAGGTACAGAAGTACGAAAACATACTATTTTATCATTCTGTACCGGTACAGAGGCATGAAAACATACTATTTTGTCATTCTGTACAGGTACAGAGGTACGAAAACATACTATTTTGTCATTTTGTACAGGTACAGAGGTAGGAAAACGCGTTGTTTTGTCGTTTCGTACCGCTATGAGCGCATCAAATCGGCTTGATTATTCCGATTTGCGCACTACAACATGAGAAAATCGGCCGATTCAGTAAAATTTAAGGCATACAACTTCAGTAAACAGGTTCGGATACCTTATCTTTGCAATAAATTATCGAGTACGGCCGCCGTTTACAGCACTCGGACCAAGGCAAATACGCTCGACCGCAGTATTACCTAACTTAGCAACAGCTATGACAGAGAAAAACAATAAAATGCCCGAAATCGTACAGATACGGCGCGGCAAAATTTCAAAATACCAACTGTCGCAACACGTAGAGTACTATCGGCAACAGTATGCACTCGTGGCCGAACGCGACGCCCAGAAGCTGCACCTCGGGACAGAGATGCTGAAGGAGTGGAAAGCCTGCATAGAGCTGGAGGAAGACCTGAACAAAGAATCGCAGCTATCGATTCGCACCGACGAGTTGAAGAAAAAAGACCGCGAGCGCAGCATGCTGCTCCGCCAGATCTTCGGACTGGTCAAGGCACAATCGCTCTCGCAGTTGGCTCCGATGTACGATGCAGCCGTGAAGATCGGCGCGGCGATACACACCTTTTACGGCACGCAACAGGGAGCCGGCGACGAGAAAACGGCCGATATCGTGGGACTGATTGCCGAACTGGAAAATCTTCCGACAGAGTCGGCCGCCGTGGGACTTACGCCGGCGATAAAGCAGCTCAAAACAGCCAACCAAGCCTATGAAAAACTGCACCTGCAACGCAGCGCAGAGAAAGTTAGCACGCAGCTGCCCGCCTCGCACAAAGTCAGGCCCCGTACCGACGAACTGTTCTTCATCATCTGCCGGAACATCGAGGCGGCTTACCTCTTCGCCGCTTCGGAAAAAGACCGCAGCATGGTTTTCAATCTGGTCGAACTGATGAACTACGTAACCCACAAGTCGCAGGCATCGTACAACCAGGGACTGGCGCTGAAAAGAGCCTCGAAAGAGAAGAAAGCCGCCGCCCGCGCCAAAACCGACACGCCCGCATACGAAAGCACCCCGGCAGGCGAAGCAGAAACGAAGGCATAACGAAAAAGTTTACGACACAACATTTTTGTTTTTTTTAATTTAGTATTTTTCCCCCGGCTGTTCGCGAGAATCGTCGGGGATTTTCGTATCGGCCTTTTCGCCGCACCGCCCATCGGGCTGTGCAAGCGGCAAAGCCGGGGGTTATCGATTTTATTTATGCCGCGATAGGTTCTATCTGTTGCAAATACCTGAAAATAATCATAACTTTGCATCAACAATAAAGACAAAAAGTTATTCAACCCAAAAACAGAAAGGAAAAACAGAATGAAAACTTTAGATTATTTAGGTTTAGACGAAAAGAAAGTGAAGAACGTGGTCGACGAGCTGGGACTGTTGTTGGCCAACTTCCAAGTATTCTACACCAATCTGCGCGGACTGCACTGGAACGTGAAGGGCAAGGGCTTCTTCAACCTGCACGCCAAGTACGAGGAATTATATAACGACGCTGCCGAAAAGGTAGACGAAGTGGCTGAACGCATCTTGCAGTTGGGCAGCACGCCCGAAAACCGGTTCAGCGAGTACCTGAAAATTGCAACGCTGAAAGAGAACGGTTTCCAACCGCTCGGACACGAAGGCATGAACCAGGTGCTGGAAGCGCTGAAGGTGCTCATCGCACAAGAACGCAAGGTAGTTGCGCTGGCTTCTGAAGCCGACGACGACGTGACGGTAGCGCTGATGGACGATTTCTTGACGGGTCAGGAAAAACTGGTTTGGATGGTCGTTTCATTTCTTAGCAAACACCCCGAGCACGCATAAATACGAGTTTTAAAACGAACAAAACGACAGAGAGGTGGCTGGTTCTGAAAGAACGGCCATCTCTCTTTTTTTTATCGATTCTCGGCAGGAGGAGCGTCGGTGGTATTATCGGTTGTCGGAAAGCGCGGTAAGGTCGATTCGGCGCAAAATTTTCTCGGTGGCGCCGGCACGCTCTTGCACGAATATGGCCGCCGAACGCCCGTGGCGGTTCAGATAATCGGCATCGTCGATGAAGCGGTTCATCAACACGTCGAACGATCGGCTGTCGGTTATTTCGAATCCTCCGCCGGCTTGTTTCAGCTCTTGCGCCTCTTGGAATCGCCGGTTGTTGGGCCCGAAAAGCACCGGAACGTTCCATACGGCAGCTTCTAACACGTTGTGTATGCCCATGCCGAATCCTCCGCCCACGTAGGCCACCTCGCCGTAATGGTAAATGCTCGACAGTAACCCATAGCAGTCGACAATCAGACAATCGGCGGTGCTTGCCTCCCGTGGCGTGGTCTGCGTATAGCGTACCGCCTTGCGCTGCAGCTTGTGCATGATCTCGTCGATCCGGTCTTCGTCGATGACATGCGGGGCGATGATGAATTTCCAGTCGCGCCGCCGATTGAAGAACGGGATGAAGACCTCCTCGTCGGGCGCCCAACTCGATCCGGCAACGAACACCGGTTCGCCATTCTTGAACGCCTCGACGATGGGCAAGTGCTTAGCCGCTCCTTTGATTTCGAGCACACGGTCGAAGCGGGTGTCGCCGATGATATCCACATCGTCGATTCCGATGGTAGCCAACAGGCGTCGGCTGGTCTCGTTCTGAACGAAAAAACGCGTAAAACATTTCAATACGTTGGCATACTTGCGGCCGTACCAACGGAAAAAGATCTGATCTTCGCGGAAAATACTGCTGACGCTATAGACGGGCACCTGCCGGTGTTTGAGAATGTGAAGATAATTGTACCAGAACTCGTATTTGATGAAAAAAGCCATCGACGGGCGCACCGCTCGCAAAAATCTGCGGGCATTGTGGATGGTATCTAACGGTAGATAGCATACGATGTCGGCATGTTCGTAGTTTTTACGAACCTCGTAACCCGAGGGCGAAAAAAATGTCAGCAGAATCTTGTAGTCGGGATACTCGTGCCTGATTCGTTCCATCAACGGGCGCCCTTGCTCGAACTCGCCTAACGACGCAGCATGGAACCAGATGTAACGATCGGCAGGATCGACGCTCTCTTTAAGAAGACGGATGGTTCGGCGTTCGCCTTTCCACATCTTCCGCACTTTCTTGCTGAAGATGCTGGCGATGGCCACACCGAACAGATAGATGTATATGACAAGATGATACACTGTCGCGATTAGATTATTTCAAAAACATATAACCCATACGCTCTATACTAACGTAGGAATGATTTCGATGGCTTTGTGCAGGCGGCGCAGAGTTTCGGCCTTGCCGAGAAAGGCAGAAATATCGAACATGCCCGGCCCTTTTCCTATGCCGACGAGCGTTAGGCGGAAAGCATTCATCACGTCGCCCAACTTATAGTCTTTAGCCTCTACCCATTGCATGACTTCTTTTTCCTGATGCTCGACAGAGAAGTCGTCAAGACGCTCTAATAGGTCAGCCAGCTCGGTCATCTGCTGCACCGAATAATCTTTCCATCTTTTTCGAATCGTTTTCAAATCGTACTCTAATGGCGCTACGAAAAAGAACGAACAGAGCGGCCACAACTCTTTCACGAAGTCGACGCGATCTTTCATCATGTGCACTACCTGCGTAACGCGTTCTAACGATTCGTCGACCCCGTTATTGGCAACGATGGGGGCAAAGAGACCGGCAATCTCTTCGTCGCTCTTCTGAAGCATGTATTCGTGATTGAACCAGATTCCCTTTTGGTAATCGAACTTGGCCCCCGCTTTCGAACATCGTGTAATATCGAAGGCCTTGACCAATTCGTCGAGCGTAAAGAGTTCTTGCTCGGTGCCCGGATTCCATCCCAACAAGGCCAGGAAGTTGATCACTGCTTCGGGAAAATATCCGCTCTCGCGATAACCGGAAGACACTTCGCCGGTTTTAGGGTCATGCCATTCTAAGGGGAAAACAGGGAAACCGAGGCGATCGCCGTCGCGCTTTGACAGCTTTCCCTTGCCTTCGGGTTTCAGTAACAAGGGCAGATGGGCAAACCGGGGCATGGTTTCTTGCCATCCGAATGCGCGGTAAAGGAGAACATGAAGCGGTGCACTGGGCAACCATTCTTCACCGCGAATCACGTGAGAGATCTCCATCAAATGGTCGTCGACGATATTGGCGAGATGATAGGTGGGCAGCTCGTCTGAACTTTTGTACAACACTTTATCATCTAAAATATCGCTCTTGATAATTACCTCGCCACGAATCATATCGTCGACATGCACCTCTGCGCCCGGCTCTATCTTGAAGCGCACAACGTACTGCTCGCCATCGGCTATACGCCGTTCGCATTCTGCCCGATCCATGGTCAGCGAATTGCACATTTGCATACGGGTACGAGCATCGTATTGAAAATTCTCCGCCTCGGTTCTTTTGGCCTCTAACTCTTCGGGAGTATCAAATGCGTAATAAGCTTTACCTGCATCGATAAGCTGCTGCACATAAGTTTTATAAATCTCCTTTCGTTCGCTTTGCCGATAAGGACCGTGCTGGCCACCAAAGCTTACTCCTTCGTCGAACTGTATTCCCAGCCATTTGAACGATTCGATGATGTATTCTTCTGCCCCCGGAACAAATCTATTGGAGTCGGTATCTTCGATTCTGAAAACAAATTCGCCGCCATGCTGACGAGCGAAGAGATAATTATACAATGCCGTTCGCACGCCGCCGATATGCAAAGCGCCAGTAGGACTCGGAGCGAAACGTACCCTTATTTTTCTTTCTGACATTCTAAATGAAGATAGATATTAAATTGTATTCAAAAAAATAGTCTGAGTAAAACGTAAAACCAGCTTGCCCGAATTACCTAAACATAGTCTATTTTCTGCAAAAGTACATCTTTTTTTGCAGTGTGGTGTATTTTTTTCGTATTTTCGCAAAAGTAATCACAGAGCGTCATAACGCATCAGACACTGACTGTATTTAACTCTATCGACTGTATATGTACAATTCCAATAACACGCAAAGACACCATTGGCACGAGCGCATGACTCGTTTGCTTCTCATCGTCATCACGGTAACCCTTATCGTTTGGTTTTTGCCGCGCAACGCAGGCCGACAGTTCCATTACGATATCGGAAAACCTTGGATGTATCATTCATTTATAGCGAATTTCGATTTCCCAGTCTATAAAACCGACGAAGCTATTCAACACGAAAAAGATTCTTTGCTGGAGACTTTTCAGCCTTATTACAACTATCATGCGGCTATAGAAAAACACCAGATAGCACGTTTTAAGAACGATTTCAAGCTCGGAATTCCGGGACTGCCGGCGGCTTATGTGCAGATACTTCTCGACCGCATTCACCGCCTCTACCAAGCCGGAATCATTAGAACACCTGACTACAATGACATTGCCAAAGATTCTACCAGAATGGTCAGGGCGATTAACGGAAAACAGGCACAGAGCATACAAATCAACTGCATTTACTCCACGTTAACAGCTTACGAACAACTTTTTGCCGACGAACAGTTGGCGCCCTACCGACAACTCTTGCAACGGTGCAACTTGAACGAGTACATAGAACCCAACATGATTTACGACAAAGAACGAAGCGAGACCGAACGCAACGACCTCTTGAGCAGCATTCCGATTGCCAGCGGAATGGTGATCAGCGGACAGAAAATCATCGATCGAGGCGATATTGTCGACGATTACACCTTTCGCGTGCTCAATTCCTTCGAGCGAGAGATGCAACGGCGCAACAATGCCTCTACGCACTTCAAAAGTACGGCGATAGGACAAGTGCTTTACGTTACCATCTTGGTTTTGCTGTTTACGACCTTTCTTTGGCTCTTCCGCAAAGACTATTTCAACAAGTCGCTCAGCATCGCCATGCTCTATGTCATGATAACCATCTTTCCGATGATTGTTTCGCTGATGATCAAGCACAATTTATTCAGCATATACATTGTGCCGTTTGCCATGGTCCCCATTTTCATCCGAGTTTTCATGGATTCGCGAACGGCCTTCATCACCCACGTCACCATGGTGCTGATCTGCGCCGCGGCAGTCAAATATCAATACGAATTCATCATTATCCAGATCGTTGCAGGCCTGGTGGCCATTTTCTCCCTGCGTGAATTATCTCAGCGAGCCCAAGTTTTCAAAACTGCCCTCTTGGTCGGAATCGCCGATGCCGTGGTGTACTTCTCCATTCAACTTATGCAGAACAATGCCCTCGACAAACTCGATACAGACATGTACCTTTACTTCATTGTCAACAGTATCCTTTTGCTTTTGGCTTATCCGCTCATGTATCTCATCGAAAAAACTTTCGGATTCACTTCGAACATCACATTGTTCGAGCTTTCCAACACCAACAAGGGTCTCTTGCGCGATCTCAGCGAAATTGCACCCGGAACTTTCCAGCATTCGATCACCGTAGGCAATTTGGCGGCCGAAATAGCCAACAAGATTGGCGCCAACAGCCTCTTGGTGCGTACAGGAGCACTTTATCACGACATTGGAAAGATGACCAACCCGGGGTTCTTTACCGAGAACCAAGTAGGAGCCAATCCTCACCTCAACATGCCTTACAAAGAGAGCGCGAGAATCATCATAAGCCATGTTACCGAGGGAGTAAAGATTGCAGAGCAAAATAATTTGCCGCAGTTTATCAAAGACTTCATCCTCACCCATCACGGAACCGGAATGGCCAGGTATTTCTACATAAAGTACAAAAACGAGCATCCCGACCAAGACATCGACATCGAGCCTTTCAGATATCCCGGTCCGAACCCTTTCACCAGAGAGCAGGCCATCCTAATGATAGCGGATGCCACAGAAGCGGCCTCCCGTTCCTTGCCCGAATACACGGCAGAGGCTATCAGTGCCCTCGTTGAAAGGATTATCGACACGCAAATCAGTGACGGAGCCTTCATCGACTGCCCGATCACGTTCCGCGACCTTAGGCTGGCCAAGCAAATCGTTATCGAAAGGCTCACCACCATTTACCACACCCGGATCTCCTATCCCGAGCTTAAAAACACCAGTCAATCGGCTCAATGACCAATCGCTACACAAATCACGGCGTTTGTGCAACAACCGAAAGTACAAATGTTAACAAAAAATAATTAGCAAAGCCGAGCACAACCCGGAAATACAAGATAAAATACCTTTGCAGACAATTCTACAAAGGTATTTTTATATGAAAAAAAGATTCAATCTGCTCCTTGCCACCTTGTTGGCAACGACAACCGCGGTCAAGGCCGGCGGACTACTCACAAACACAAATCAAAACATTGCATTTAACCGCAACTTCGCCCGTGAAGGAACCATCGGCATTGACGGAGTTTATTCCAACCCGGCTGGCGTTGCATTCCTTAGCAAGGGATTCCATTTCTCCTTCAACGTACAGAATGTCTATCAAACGAGAATCATCGACAGCGGTATCGAGATTCCCGCGTTAAAGGGAACGCCCTTCCAGCATCCTTTCCGCCTCAACGGGGCTGCGGAGAATGGCGTGAAGAGGTTTGTAGGCGAAGCTTCCGTTCCATTCCTTCCCTCGATACAGGCTGCACGCAACTACGACAGATGGGGATTCCAGGCAGCCTTCGCGTTGTACGGCGGCGGCGGAAAAGCAACCTTTAACAGCGGCTTGGCGTCGTTCGAGCGACAGATAGCCCTCCTGCCGGCCCTTTTGTCGGCTGCAAACATAGTCAGCGACGCCCCCGCTTACGCGCTCAACAGTTATATCAACGGCCAGCAGTACATATTCGGCATCCAATTGGGCGCCACCTATAAAGTCAATCAAAATCTATCGGCGTACGCCGGAATGCGTTTCAATTACGTCTTTAACAAGTACGAAGGAAAAATAACCGATATCACGGCCAACATCGACGGCACGAACCAAAAACTCTACGACTTTTTTGGTGCCCAATCTGCCGTCATGAGCGAAAAGGCAAAGCAATACGCCGCGAAAGCCGCAGCGTCGACAGATCCGGCACTCAAGGCACAACTTGAAGGCGCGGCACAGCAGTACGCACAAGCATCGACGCAAATGACTCGCCTCAAAGATCGCGTGGCCGATAAATACCTCGATTGCAGCCAAACCGGATGGGGAATGACACCCATCGTCGGCCTTAACTTCAATTACAAAAAGTGGAACGTAGGAACGCGCCTCGAGCTGAACACAAATCTCAACATCGAGAACGACACGCGAACGGACGACACGGGGCTGTTCAAAAAGGGTGTCAATACCCCCAACGACATCCCGGGTATATGGACACTCGGAGTTCAGTACGCCATTTTGCCCAATTTACGCGCCATGCTCGGCTACCATTACTTCTTCGACAAGCAGGCGCGCATGGCGAACGATAAGCAGAAGCTCCTCGAAGCCAATACGCAAGAGTTTCTCGCTGGCGTCGAGCTCGATATCACCAAAAATCTACTTGTAAGTGCAGGCATGCAGCGCACAAAGTACGGTTTGGGCGACGGAGCCTACTTATCGGACATGAGCTTCGTCACCAGCAGTTATTCCGTGGGCTTCGGGGCCTCCGTGAGGGTCGCACGCAATGCACGCCTCAACCTCGCGTACTTCTGGACCGATTACGAAAATTTCGACAAGCATTACCAACAAACTTATGGCATAGCGGAAGGAAAAACCATTGTCGCCGAGAACACCGACCGCTTTACCCGAACCAATAAGGTACTTGGGGCCGGAATCGACATCGATTTCTAACCCACACGCCTACTTTCCGTTAACAAAATCCCTGCGCGTACACCCGCGCGCCTACTTTCCGATAAAAAAATCCGAGCGTGTACCCCTACGCGCCCGGATTTTTTTCTGCCCGTCTACGAGAGCGGGTCTACATCATAATATACCTGCAGCGCCGCATACCGTTTGTCGTTGCTCATCTGCTGCCGGGCCTCCCGTAAGTACCGTCGAACCGCTACACCGTCTATTCCGCTCT
Source organism: uncultured Prevotella sp. (assembly GCA_963515815.1). Lineage (GTDB taxonomy): Bacteria > Bacteroidota > Bacteroidia > Bacteroidales > Bacteroidaceae > Prevotella. The sequence goes on along the minus strand of CAUQAO010000020.1, from coordinate 13,654 downwards.
CCAGTTTTAGCACCAGCTTGCGTATATGCAAGTTTTTGATGCGCGCAACCGACGGTTTATCCGGCCCCAGCACTCGATCGCCGAACCACTGCCGCAATCTGCTTCCCAACTCCACTCCGGCCCTCTCGACAGTTGCCTCGTACCGGTGCCGCAGATAAACATAAATCAATCGATAGTAAGGTGGATAACGAAACATGCGTCGCTCTTCCGATTGATCGTGAAAGAACCCTGCATAATCGTTTTCCGTAATCTGACGAATCACCGCCGAATCTTTATTTCGGGTTTGCAGAATCACTTTTCCCTGCTCGCCTTTCCGGCCGGCCCTTCCGCTCACCTGCGACAGCATGTTGAACGTGTTTTCGTAAGCTCTGAAGTCCGGAAAGTTCAACATCATGTCTGCATCCAGAATCCCGACCACGCTTACTCGGTCGAAATCCAGTCCTTTGCTTATCATTTGCGTCCCGATCAGCAAATTTGTCCGTCCACAAGAGAAATCGTCGATCAGCCTTTCGTATGCACCCCTCGTCCGGGTTGTATCGAGATCCATGCGGGCCGTTTTCGCCTCAGCGAACAGTTCCCGAACATGTTGCTCTACCTTTTCCGTGCCGAAGCCTTTCGCGTTCAGCGTTATCTCTCCGCAACATGGACACGCGCTTGGAATCCTCTCCGTAAAGCCGCAATAATGGCACGTCAGCAGGTTCAGCTGTTTATGAACCGTCAGCGACACGTCGCAGTGCCTGCATTTAGGTACCCAACCGCACGTGCGACATTCGACAAGGGGCGCGAAACCCCGGCGGTTCTGAAACAAAATTACCTGACGGTCATTGCCGAGCGCATCCCTCACTGCAGCGATCAACTGGGGAGAAAAAGGTCCCGACATCATCTTTCGCCGCTGTAAATCGGCTACATCGACCACCTCGACCGCCGGCAACCGTATATTTTTATACCTCGTGCCGAGCTTGACAAGCCCATACTTTCCGCACACGGCGTTATGGTAGCTCTCCATCGACGGCGTAGCCGTACCCAGCACTGTCTTGGCGCCATACAGCCCGGCCAATACGATCGCCGCCGAGCGCGCATGGTAGCGAGGCGAAGGATCTTGTTGCTTGAACGAGCTTTCGTGTTCTTCATCCACGATGATCAGTCCCAACTGCTTGTAAGGAAGAAAGACAGCGCTGCGGGCACCCAAAACAACCTGGTAGGGATCCGACGACAGCTGTTTTTTCCAGATTTCTACCCGCTCGGCATCGCTGTACCGTGAATGATAGATGCCGAGCTTACTTCCGAACACTTTTTTCAGCCGATTCGTGATCTGAACCGTCAGCGCTATTTCCGGCAACAGGTAGAGTACCTGTTTTTTCTCCTGCAAAGCTTGCCGAATCAGGTGAATATACACTTCGGTCTTTCCGCTCGATGTCACGCCGTGCAACAGTACCGTTTCACGCTTTTTCCATTCCTCTCTTATCTCCTCGTACGCCTTTTGCTGCGCTTCACTCAGTGTTTTAAGTGGCTCCGTAGCCATTTCCTTGCCGTCATTCAGTCGCCCGACCTCGCGTTCATAAGTAAAAAGCACTGCACGGTCGGTCAGCCGTTTCAGTGTTGCATACGAACAGCCTGCAACGTTCATCAGCTCTTCGCGCGTAATACTCTTTACTGGCTTTTCGGTTTCCGAACCATTGAGCGTATCCCAGTGCGTTAGGTTCAGAAAAGTCAGAAGTGCCTGCAACTGGTTCGGCGCCCTCTTCAGACCTTCTAAAACCATCCGCAACGCTTGTTCCGAGCGCATTCCGATGGCCAGATCTATGTATGTTTCCGTACGCGGGCGGTATTGCTTCTCCTCCTTTAGCCCTGCAGGCAGCGCAGCATTGTAAATGTCGCCCAGCGGAGCCAAATAATAATCCGAAAGCCACTTCCAAAGCTCGAATTGTCTCGGTAGCAGAATCGGTTCTGTGTCAAGTACACTGATAAGTGGCTTTACTTTGAACGGCGGCTTGTCATCGTGTACCTTGATAATAATTGCCAGATAAATCTTCGAAGCGCCGAACTCCACGACCGCACGCACGCCAAACTGTACGCTGCGCTCCAACTCCGAAGGCACCGCGTACGTAAACGTTCCCTCTAAAGGAACAGGAAGCAACACATCTGCATATTTCATCGCCACTTCTCCTCTTCCGCAACTATTATTTACACCGCTTCTGCCGTTACAATCGTTTCTTCGACTTCCGTCAACGCCATCGCCGGCCTGCTCATACGCTTTTTACTCATCTTGAAGTCTGTTTTTGTCTCGCTCAGTATCCGGTTAATCCGTTCTATCAGTTCATCGATCTCCTCGACAACCTTGCTGCTCGTTGCAACCATATAAGCAGCTTCAATGTGACTGAAAACTGCCTGCATCATCTGATCGTTCTTTCGTCGGATCTCGAAACTCCTCGCGTGCTTCTCTTGCACCTTCACGTCTGCGCGTGCTTCACAGAGCCGTTTGATTTCCTCGTTCGTGCGCTCCAAATGCTCGATAATCGGCGTCATTCCCAACATTCCGATATCCTTTTTCATCGTTTCCGATTCCAATTGCCTTAAAAGGTTCGTCGTTTTCAGTGTTTCAGCCCTACGCCCCTTCTTCGGCATGCGCGCGTAAAGGCTCGTCAACATTTTTAAGCGTCGGGCAGCCTCCCCTTTGTCCTCGACCATCGATTTCGACCATGCTTTAATGCCTTGATACAGCGACGACGAAAGTTTTACACGTTCGTCACAACATTGCCTGATCGTTGCCGTCAACGAGCACTTTCTCGACCCTCCTAAAAGGGCCGCTTCTTCGTCAATTCCCACTTTCCACTGCTCCAAATCTACCTCATTCAACAAAATTTTCTTTGCCTGAATACCCGAAACTGCTCTATACAGTCTGATTTGAAGAAAAAAGTGCATCGAAAGTCTCAAATGCGTATTCCACGCGCCTTTAATTTTTTTGATAGGTCTCATATCCTTTTGTTTTTATGTTTCAATATATTTATTGACTGTTCTATCGATTCATTTTCTAACTTAAAGTTCTCTAGGATCATCTCATTCCTTTTATTTTATATCTTTCCGTCTTCCGAAACTGTCCTCGCTCCTTTACTTTCTAACTTTTAGGTCTTTGAAATAGTCCTCGATCCTCTATTTTCTAACTTTTCGATCTTTGAAACTATCATCGAATCTCTACTTTCTAACTTTTCGATCTTTGAAACTATTATCGAACCTCTACTTTCTAACTTTTTATTCTTCTTGCTCCTCGTTTTTATTTACTTTAAGAGTTAAGCCCTCCCTTTTCTCCCATCTCCATTTGTTTTATGAGTTAAGAACTTCTTTTTCTCCAATTTCTATTTAATTTATAGGTTAAGAAGCTTCTCGATCCTCGTTTTTATTTGTTTTATGGGTTTTGGACCTCCTTATCCCCCATTTTTATTTGTTTTATAGATTTTGGACCTCCTTATTCCCCATTTTTATTTGTTTTATAGGTTTTGGATCTCCTTTTCTTGCAAATATATTTTATTTATAGGTTTCGAACAAAGAATACTCCCAAAATCTTCGATTTTATTAATATATTTTTTTGTACACTCTAAAAATCGCCGATTTCCTTAACATATTTTTTCGTACACTCCCAAAATCCTCGATTTCAGCAGTATATTTTTTTGTACACTATCGAAATCTTCGATTTCAGTCCTGTTCTGAAATCTTTTCTATAAAATACAACGTATTTAGCACTTTCTTCCCTCCTTTTCTATAAAATCAAAACAAATTTGGTACTTTTCGGTACTCCTTTCTATAAAATACCGCGTATTTCGCTGTCATTGACTTCCTTTTCTTCCAAAACAAAGTGTTTTTCACACTTTCCAGCCTCCCTTTCTATAAAATCAAAACGAATTTGTCACTTTCCGATCTCCTTTTTTATAAAATCAAAATATTTTTCATGGTCATTGGGCACAAAAAATACTGTCCGCCGTCGCTTTTCTATAAAGCGGACGACGGACAGTCGACTCGTATCGGTCTGCGCCGAGTTTTTGCGGCCATCGAAAGCCGCTGTAGGCCTACTTAGAAAGTAAATTTCTCTATTTTCATCGTTCCCAGCCGTTCAATCTCTCCCACGAGCGTCACGAAGTGCTCGGCGCTGGCGTGAAGATCTATCGCCGCCTGGTCGCGCCATGTTTCGCAAAACAAAAATACTTCCGGGCGCGTGCTGCTCTCGAAAAAATCGTAGCTGATGCAACCCTCGTCCTTCCTTGACTTCTCGACGAGCTGTCGAGCCAACTTTTTAACTTCATCGCAGTGCTCTGCCGTTGTCTGCACAAATGCATTTAATCTAATCATAACTATTTTATTTTAAAAGTTCAATTCATCGTTTTCCTTTTCTGCCAAATAAATTCACCAATTCCTTTCATCGGCCTCTTTTTCTATCAAATAAATTCACCAACTCCTTTCATCGACTCCTTTTTCTACAAAATAAATAAGGCGGGCCCCGTTGCCGGAGTCCGCCTTACTGTCTGTAGCTCTTCCCCCCGTAGCCCTGCGGCCCCCGAGGGTGATTTCTGTTCGTTTTTACGCTTCAATTAGCTCTACAACTGCGGTCCGGCTGCTACAAGCGCCTTCCCGGCCTCGTTCCCTTCGTACTTCTTGAAGTTTTTGATGAAACGGGCAGCCAAATCTTGCGCTTTCTCATTCCACTGCGCTGCATCGGCGTAAGTATCTCGCGGATCAAGAATATTTGTATCTACACCCTCGAGTTGAGTAGGAATTTCAAAGCCGAATATGGGCAACTTCTTCGTCGGAGCGCTGTTGATGGCGCCACTGAGTATCCCGTCGATAATCCCTCGCGTATCCTTAATGGAAATGCGCTTCCCGGTTCCATTCCAACCCGTATTGACAAGATATGCCCTTGCACCGTTCTTCTCCATCTTCTTTACAAGTTCTTCTGCATACTTCGTGGGGTGCAGCTCAAGGAATGCTTGTCCGAAACATGCTGAGAAGGTAGGCGTAGGTTCGGTTATACCGCGTTCTGTGCCTGCAAGCTTTGCCGTGAAGCCCGATAAGAAGTAATATTTCGTCTGCTCGGGGCTGAGGATAGACACCGGAGGCAGCACACCGAATGCATCGGCCGAAAGGAAGATTACTTGCTTGGCTGCTGGGCCTGCCGAGATCGGACGCACGATATTTTTAATGTGATTGATGGGGTAAGAAACGCGTGTATTCTCTGTAGTGCTCTTGTCGGTGAAGTCGATCTTTCCGTTAGCGTCGAGCGTTACGTTTTCCAAGAGCGCGTTGCGCTTGATAGCGCCATAAATATCGGGTTCGCTTTCTTTATCGAGATTGATAACCTTTGCATAGCACCCTCCTTCGAAATTGAACACGCCATTGTCGTCCCATCCGTGTTCGTCGTCTCCGATGAGCAGGCGTTTCGGATCAGTAGAGAGAGTTGTCTTTCCGGTTCCTGAGAGTCCGAAGAAGATGGCTGTATTCTTTCCGTCGAGGTCGGTGTTGGCCGAACAGTGCATCGATGCGATGCCTTTGAGTGGGAGGAAGTAATTCATCATAGAGAACATTCCTTTTTTCATTTCTCCACCGTACCATGTGTTGAGAATTACTTGCTCTTTGGTGGTTACGTTGAAGACTACGGCTGTTTCGGAATTAAGGCCGAGCTCTTTATAGTTTTCTACTTTTGCCTTCGATGCGTTGTAGATGATGAAGTCGGGTTCCTGCTCGAGTTCTTCTTCATTGACGGGTCGGATAAACATATTGGTTACGAAATGTGCCTGCCATGCTACCTCGACAATGAAGCGTATCTTCATTCGGGTGTCTTTGTTGGCTCCGCAGAATCCGTCTACGACAAACAGCCGCTTATTGGAGAGTTCTTTCTTGGCCAAGGCGCTAACGGTTTCCCAAGCTTCTTTTGTTGCGGGGTGATTGTCGTTTTTATATTCGTCGGATGTCCACCAAACTGTGTTGTGCGAGTTTTCGTCGTCGACGATGAACTTGTCTTTAGGCGAACGACCTGTATACACACCGGTCATTACATTTACAGCGCCGAGTTCTGACACCTGGCCCTTTTCATACCCTGTGAGACCTGCTTTGGTCTCTTCTTCGAACAATACCTCGTATGAGGGATTGTAAACAACTTCTGTTGTTCCTGTAATTCCGTACTTTTCGAGTACTGACTTATCAAACTTTGCCATTATAATTAAATGTATTTAAGTGAGAATTATTCTCGATAACAAGCAACGGTTCTTGCTCGGAACCGGCTTTTTTATCGACGACAAAGGTAAATAAATTCTATAGGGCGGCAAAGCGTCGTCGGCAAAAAAATAAAGGTTCAAAATCATTTTAGGTTAAAGATTCGAAAAAAGATTCGGGGGTTCTGACATTTGCAATTTTGACTTTGCAAAAGTCCTGCGAATTACCTACTTTTGCATGCTGAAAACATAATTTTTGCAGAATGAAAATCATCAATTTTAGCGAATGCAACTCGATTATCAACCAGTATCTGGCCGAGATTCGGGATGTAAACTATCAAAAGAATCGCTTGCTTTTCCGTAACAATATCCAACGTATCGGCGAAATGGAGGCTTACGAAATATCGAAGGCGCTCGAGTACCAGACGAAGGAAGTGGTTACGCCGCTGGGCGTGTCGCAGGTTCAGGTTCCGACAGATAAGATGGTTCTGGCCACGATCTTCCGTGCTGGTTTGCCTTTTCACAACGGTTTTTTGAACGTATTCGACCATGCCGGCAATGCTTTCGTTTCGGCTTATCGCGAATACACCGATGCCGAACACCATCACGTGGGTATCCATGTAGAGTATCTCGCCACGCCGAACATCGGTGGCAAGACGCTGATCATCGCCGATCCGATGCTGGCGACGGGCGGTTCGATGGAACTCGGTTACAAGGCTCTGCTCACGAAAGGAACGCCGAAACATATCCACATCGCCTGCGTTATTGCAAGTCCGGAAGGAATCGCGCACATCAAGAAAGTATTCCCCGAAGAGAGAACTACGATCTGGTGTGCTGCCATCGATACCGGTCTGAACGAACATCAATACATCGTTCCGGGATTCGGCGACGCCGGCGATCTATGCTACGGCGACAAGCTGTAAGCGATACCGTATCTGCAAGCGGCAATCAATATTATCATCAACATTTTAAACAGTACACAAATGGAAGTAAAAGAATTCGAAAGACTCGTGCAACAGCAGGAAGGAGCGCTATCGCTGGCTTTCCCTGCACTCATGCGCAAGGTATATGTATGGATGACGATGGCACTGGCCATCACCGGAATAACAGCCTACGGCGTAGCCCATTCGCCCAATCTGATGGCCATGCTGACGCAGAATACACCCGTGATATGGATATTGTTCGTTGCCGAATTTATCCTTGTCATGTCTATTTCGGCAGCCATCCATCGGCTCTCGCTCACGGTAGCGACACTGCTCTTCGTGCTCTATTCAGTTTTGAACGGTGCCACGCTGTCGCTCATCTTCATGGTCTACACGATGACATCCATCGCCAAAGTCTTTTTCATTACCGCCGGCACATTCGGCGCAATGGCCGCCTACGGTTATCTGACCAAGACCGACCTCAGTTCACTCGGCAAGCTACTGATCATGGCGCTCATCGGACTGATCATCGCAACGCTGGTCAACCTATTCCTCATCAAGAGCACAGGGTTCGATCTCATCCTCAGTTACGTGGGCGTACTGATATTTGTCGGCCTGACCGCTTGGGACACGCAAAAAATAAAACGCATGCTGGCCATGCAGACAGAGATGGACGAAACGGCACAGAAGCTGGCCCTCGTAGGCGCGCTGTCGCTGTACCTCGACTTCATCAACCTGTTCCTCTATCTGCTCAGAATATTCGGCAACCGCGACTAACGACATCAAACACATTCGACAATGAAAAATACCGGCAAGCTCAACATCATCGTCATCGCCCTGTCGTGCATCCTGCTGTCGGCCTGTGGAACGCTCGGCAGCTCTGTAAGCAGCATCATCGGCTTAGACAAACCGGCAGAGCAACAACTCTACGGAACCTGGAACTACCAACAGCCCTCCGTTGCCTTTACCAGCAAAAACCTACTGGCCAAAGCCGGTGGCGAAGTTGCAGCCACGCAGATAAAAAACAAACTGAAGCCCCAGTACCAATACGTAGGATTCAACAGCGTGAACACAGCCTTCACGCTGAACCCGGACAAAACCTTCTCGGCCAAATTCCTCGGAAGAACAATCGGCGGAACCTACGAATACGAACCCGTGACATGCAAGCTGACATTTCACTTCATCCTCTTGAACCTGCCCTGTTACGTGAAACGCACCGCCAAGGGCATGGCCTTTCTCCTGGAATCGAAAAAACTGCTCAGCCTATTCCGAACGGCAGCCATCATCAGCGGTAACGACGAAATGAAAATCGTCGGCGAACTCAGCAAAAACTACGAAGGCATACGCATCGGATTCGACATGGCCAAATAAACCCGGTAGCGCTCCATTTCTATAGTCGCACAATAGAAGGCCGATACAGCACCTCTGTACCGGCCTTTCGCATGCACCTATACCAGACAGCAAAGGCCGTACAACCAGCTTGCACGGAGCCCGCCGACGCCGCTGATCAAAAACAACCCAGTAGAATGCATCAGCCGAGCTGCGCGGACAAAAACACCCCAGTAGAATGCATCAGCGGGCTTACGCGGTCAAAAATACACCGGTAAAATGCATCAGCCGAGCTGCGCGGTCAAAAATACACCGGTAAAATGCATCAGCCGAGCTGCGCGGCCAAAAAAACACCGGTCGCACGCTTCCGCCGCTTGATCAGCTAAGGAAACTTCACGTTAAACAACATTAATCTTTAAAAGTTTATAGCGTCAAGCTTGCAATTAACTAAAAGTTAACCTATATTTGGACATACTTTTTGATAAATCGTCATTATACCTTTTTTAAACAGCCATACCTATGATTTCTGTTGTGGGAAAGTCTATACACTATGACGGTGCCGTCGCCCCGGTAGATCTGTCTAATCCGGAAGAGTGCGGTTTCGCATTAGATGGCGTACGATTGGTTCGTAATGAAGTATCGCATAAATGGTATCAGTATGAAACGGCACAAGGATTTATACTGGTAGAAAAGAACCGCTCCGGAATGAATGTTGCTTATTTTAAAGCATCTTATCCCAGTGGCAATGAGGCAACATTCGGTTCCCCTGACAATACAACAATGCAACATGTCTATCCAATAACAGAACTAAAGGACAGGAATAAGCAGACAATAAACTATGAATACATCAGATCGGGTAATAACTATTATCTTTCTAAAATCAAATATGGGAGAAAAAATGGCGATACATGGCAGGCATTCTTATCTACAGGAAAGGGATTTATCGAGTCTGTCATGCCGATTGTCAACATACACCATGGTACACAATGTGTATTAATGGATATCAACCGTGACTCTAACTCATATACGCAAGATAATTTCTCCTCGAAAAAGAACAACCCGAGATTGGCCTCGAAATTCGAGACCGATATACTGAAAAACGTTCTCAGAAGATCGGTTTATCAATATGACAAATTCAATAACCCGATAAAAGAAATTATTTTTTATTATACTTCCACTCATCGAACCAATATAGAATACACCTATCGACTCCCGAAATGGCCAACTCTTTATATTGCCGGACAGCTGGCACAAAAGAAAACAGTAACAACGCGTGAAGAGATGACATGGGAGCAGGAAGAAAATATAACGTATAACTCTATGGATTTCCCCAAATCACGAATCACTTATATTGGTGGAAATAAAGTAAATGAATCTCATTGGATATTAGATAAAAACGGTAACGTAACCGAAAAGGAATCGGCGCCGTATAATGTTACTAAGTTTTTAAGAGAGAATTCTTCTTATGATGATAACAATAATCTTATTCTTACGAAAGATGTTTTCGGGCATTTAACAAAATACGCTGATCACGATAAGAATGGGAATGCCCGCGTGATAACAGATCATAAAGGCCGAGTTACATCTCGGACATTCGATACTTGGGGCAATCTGCTATCATCAAAAGCTCCTGATGGAACTATCGAGACCGTTAAAACCGATTGGGGCGGCGAGGGTTTATACACGGTTACAAAGAGTATAACCGGAAAGCCTACAACAATTACCCATTACGACGCATTGGGGCGCGAGATACGGACAGGAGTTTTACGCTTCGATGGGCAATGGCAGTTCGTCGATAAAATTTACGATAGCAGGGGCAGATTAGAAAAAGTATCGCTACCGTTTAAAGGGGCATCGCCTAAGTATTGGAACACCTATATCTACGATGAATACAATCGGCCGATAAGTTTTACAGAGGCTTCGGGAAAGATAACGACATGGAGTTACAACAAACTAAGCGTTACCGAAACAAAAAATGGCATTGCTACAACCAAGACAACCGACGAGACAGGAGCACTGGTTAAGATAGAAGATCCGGGAGGAACGATCGAATATACGTTACGCCCCGACGGCCAGCCCTCGAAGATTACCGCACCGGGCAACGTCGTTACCTCGTTTACCTACGATCAGTATGGGCGTAAAACATCTATCAACGATCCGAGCGCCGGTACACAAACGCTTTCCGACAGCTATGCCGATAACGGAACGAGAACCCAAACAACAACAGATGCAAATGGACAGACCATTACGACGATATCTGATCAGTTCGGTAGAGTGACGCATGTGAACAGACCCGAATTCAATACTGTTTACACCTATAATAACTATAACTTGCTTACCAACGAAACATCGACCAACGGCACCTCCACGGCCTTTACTTACGACGATTTCGACCGGGTGGCAACTGTACGTAAAACAGTTCCTGACGGTAAGTTCCTCCAAAAAACGTTTACTTACGACAACGGGAAAGTAGCGAGTATACAATATGCCTCGCAAAGCGGGAATATCGCTACGGAAAGTTTTGTCTATGTCAACGGACATAACACAGAGATAAAGCTCAACAATGCCACAACCGTCTGGAAACTGACCGAAGAGAATGAACTGGGGCAACCTACCAAGGCCATCACCGGACCGATACAACGAACTTACGGTTTCACCGAATTCGGTATGCCTACCGACAGAACGGCCGGCAATATACAGAATTTCTCTTACCAGTTCGATGTACAAACCGGTAATCTTATCAGCCGTACGGATCGTACACGACAACTGACAGAAACATTCGGGTACGACAACCTGAATCGCCTGAACCGTATGGCTTCGCAGCAGATCGTTGCTTGGATCACCTATACCCTCAATGGCAACCTTACGCAAATGCCGGGCGTAGGCACGATGGCTTATGGCAATACAGTCAAACCTTATCAGGTAACAATGCTTACCCCGACAGGTACGGCCGTTCCCGCCCGCGAGCAACAGATCGGTTATACCTCGTTCCAACGCCCCGACAGTATTTGCGAAAACAACATCACGACCCGGTTTATCTACAACGCCAACAGTCAACGTGTACGCATGCAGGTTCGAACCGGCACAGCAAATACGCTGACACGATACTACATCGACAATCAATACGAAACGGATGCCGAAACAAACGTAGAACGTTTATACCTCGACGGCGATGTTTATAGTGCTCCGGCCGTTTACATAAAACAGAATGGCGAATGGAAGATATACTACATCTGCCGCGACTATCTTGGCAGCATCACCCATGTTGCCAATACCGACGGCACGTTGAAGCAAGAGCTGAGCTACGATGCTTGGGGCCGTTTACGCAATCCCGAAACGCAGGTAGTATACGCCGTTGGCACAGAACCCGATCTGTTTCTCGGTCGTGGCTATACCGGTCACGAACACCTCGCCTGGTACGGACTTATCAATATGAATGCCCGACTGTACGATGCTGCGCTCGGTCGCTTCCTCAGCCCCGACCCGTATGTACAGATGCCCGAATTTACGCAAAACTTCAATCGGTATAGCTATTGCTTGAACAATCCGTTAAAGTATAATGATGAGACAGGAGAATTTTTCTTTTTTACGATATTAAATGCTGTTAAAGACTTTTTTGTAAATACATTCGGAAAGGTTTGGACACAGGGATTTAATGCGTGGTCAAATAGTAGCAATTGGCACTCTACAGTAATGGCTTTTAAAATAGATATGGGGCTATTTAAAGGAAACTTTAAACAAATAATATCTCGTTTTACATGGGAATATCCACAAACATTTTTAGGGCATATTGCAGGAAGTATTCAAAATACTTGTTACGGTGTGAAGAGCGTATCCTATTATGATGGAGCAACTGCCATTGAATACTATAAAGAAGATTGGGGAGCATTTACGTTGGGAAGTTTTATAAATGGCGAGCGAGGTTTACAAGCTGACCCTAACAATTCGCTATTCCAACATGAGTATGGGCATTATCTCCAAAGCCAAGAGATGGGCTGGGCTTATATTTCGCGAGTTGCCATACCCAGTTTAATGAGCGCAAAAAAAGATAACGACAACCATGATTATCAGCCTTTCGAGCAAGATGCCAACCGCCGGGCCTTCCTGTATTTTAACAAACATGTCAAGGGATTCTATAAAACCTACAATGAGCGGAAAGAAAACAGGGGATGGAATTTTTACAACAACCCATTAGATGTTAATCATATTGGGAAAAACAGTAGATCTGATTATTATGACTATTATAACCCTATGCATCGTGCCTTGCTAAACAACCTGTCGTTGCATACCCGATGGTATGATCATGCCAGCTTGATAATTGCCGGTGCTATCCCCCAGACTTTAGTTGGAGTATTTAACGGAATATATTATAATAATCATAGAGTAAAGTAAAAGGAAAGAAATGAAACAGCTGGTATATGTATTATTGTTGGCAACTCCTATTTTGCTATGTGGCTGTCCTGACAATAAAGCAGGGCACAATAGCATTACTTTTCTGAATAAATCCGGAAAAAGAATAGGCTACCAAATTAGTTTTGATAGAATCTCGGCAATTTATCAAGACACGATTTTTTACTGTAATAAGACTTCGGATAGTTTTCTCGACAATGATTCTTCATTTGTTCTTAAGACCCCAAACAGAATAGATAATTGGGAAGAAGACTTGGGTGCTTCATACTATATTCAGTTCTTGATTTTAGACGGCGAATTATTTAAAAAATATTTCTCAGCGCCGTGCGATACGATTCGCAAATACGTACCGGTGTTGCACGTCTACCGCCTGACCCAATCCGATTTGGAACGAATGAACTGGACGGTCGTTTATCCGCCGAGAGGAGCTACGCAAGCTGTCGAGCAGTCTGTACACAATAAAAAAGAAAAGAAATGAAGTGGTATAAGATAATTGCATTAGCACTAACGATAGTTCTTAGTGCGTGTTGTGAAAGGATTGAAGGCGGACATCGCTACATTACATTAGTCAATAAATCCAAAGCTCCTATCGGCTGCCAAGAACTCTGGATGATAACAATTACAGAGGCTGATACTGTTTTTCAATGCAATATGGTAACTGATTGCATTATTTCTCCAGATTCTATGGTAAAATCAGAGAGTCTTAATAAGGCATGGGAAATTGATTTCAGAGCAATACCCTATATTCAGTTCTTGATTTTAGACGGCGAATTATTTAAAAAATATTTCTCAGCG
>CAUQAO010000019.1:0-23761 GCA_963515815.1 uncultured Prevotella sp. | reverse complement strand
ATTTTTTGCCTTTCTGCAGTGTGCAGAAGCACCTAAAATTTATTTTTTGCCTTTCTGCAGTGTGCAGAAGCACCTAAAATTTATTTTTTGCCTTTCTGCAGTGTGCAGAAGCACCTAAAATTTATTTTTTGCCTTTCTGCAGTGTGCAGAAGCACCTAAAATTTATTTTTTGCCTTTCCGCAGTGTGCAGAAGCACCTAAAATTTATTTTTTGCGCCATTGAACGACTCAATGACGCAAAAAACACATTGCCGAATGCCGGATAGAAAAAAGTCAGACTTTTAATTTGTTTTTATCGGGCACGAACGAATCTTTTTTGGGTGGTTAAGCGAGCGGATTCCAACCTTGTGCTTTCAATTCAAATTCTTGATTGTCGCGCGTAACGAGTTGCTGCCCTAAAGCTTCTTTTGTGATATGCCCTATCAGGTGAATCCCGTTCATGGATGCTATTTTATCGTGATCGCCAATGGGTACGGTGAACAGCAGTTCGTAGTCTTCGCCGCCATTCAGGGCGCAGGTGGTTACGTTCATGTTGAATTCTTCGGCCATGACGGCGGTTTGATAGTCTATCGGCAGATTTTTTTCGTAAATACGGCAACCGCATTTGCTTTGTTTGCAGATATGCAGGAGTTCGCTGCTCAGGCCGTCGGAAATGTCGATCATGGCTGTAGGACGGATGTTTCGCTTGTGCAGTTGCTCGATGATATCGCCGCGGGCCTCGGTTTGTAATTGGCGCTGCAATAAGTATTCTTTTCCGGCAAAGTCGGGTTGAAAATCGCCTAGTTCGGCTAATTGTTTCTTCAATTTGGCGGTTAACGGCCGGTTATTGTTGCTTTCGGCTTCTTTCAGTTTCCGGTTCACGTCGTCGATCTGTTTATAGTAAACGTCTTTTTCGCGTTCTAACAGCATTAGCCCCATGTAGGCTGCGCCGAGGTCGCCGCTGACACAAATCAAATCGGTATCTTTTGCTCCGTTTCGGTATACGATGTCGTCTTTTTCGGCTTCGCCTATGCAGGTGATGCTAATTGTCAATCCTGTACGCGAGGTGGTGGTGTCGCCTCCTACAATGTCGACATTCCATTTGTCGCAGGCCATTTTCAAACCGCTGTAAAAGCTCTCGATATCTTCTACTTTGAATCGCCTGTCGACGGCAATACTTATCAGCAGTTGCCGAGGGGTAGCGTTCATGGCGAAGATGTCGCTGATATTGACCATGGCCGACTTATATCCGAGATGTTGCACATCGATGTACGTCAGATCGAAGTGTACCCCCTCCATCAGCATATCGGTAGTAAGAAGCACTTCTTTATCCGGATAATGCATAACGGCGCAATCGTCTCCCACACCGTAAAGGGTCGATTTGTTTTTGGGTCGGATATTTTTTGTAAGATGCTCTATGAGTCCGAACTCACCTAATTTCGCTATATCGGTCATAATGTTCTGTTGAGAAAAGTTGCTGTAAGGGTTCTCTGCTTGCTTAACTGCGCTTAATCATCTCGCGCATAATTTCTGTCATCAGCGGTTGAGCCTTGTTGGCGGCTATCTGTACCTCTTCGTGCGACACTTGAACGGCCTTTCCCTCTAATCCGAGATCGGTGATAATGCTCATTCCGAATACCTTGATACCGCAATGGCAAGCAACGATTACCTCGGGAACGGTGCTCATGCCGACGGCATCGCCGCCCATCCGATGATACATTCGATACTCGGCAGGGGTTTCGAACGTGGGGCCTTGTACACCTACGTAAACGCCGTGTACCACGCTGATGTTTTTCTCTTCGGCTATCCGGTCGGCCAGTTCGATCAGCCTTCGGTTGTACGCCTCGTGCATATCGGGGAATCTTGGCCCCGTGGGGAAGTTCTTTCCATGCAGAGGATGTTCGGGAAAGAGGTTGATATGATCGTCGATGATCATCAAGTCGCCGATTCGGAAATCAGGATTCATTCCACCCGAAGCGTTACTGACGAAAAGAATTTCTATTCCTAATTCGTACATGACGCGAATGGGGAAAGTAACATCTTTCATGTCGTAGCCTTCGTAATAGTGGAAACGCCCTTGCATCGCCATGATATCTTTTCCGCCCAGTTGGCCGAAAATGAGTTTCCCTGAGTGTCCTTCTACGGTCGATAGCGGAAAGTTCGGGATCTCAGTGTAAGAAAATTCGTAGCTATCTGTTATTTCTGAAGCTAATTGTCCGAGCCCCGTTCCCAGAATGATGGCTGTCTTTGGGCTTGTTGTCATCCTTGCTTTTAACCAGGATGCTGTTTCTTGAATTCTTTCGTACATAACTAACTATTTTGTGATTGAAGGTTTCTTTGCTGTCGAGTAAGAACCGAATGTTGATCGGAAGCGTGTAAATAGCCTGGCGGATTTCGGCAGATAAGTTTTCTATTGCAGTGAGCCGGCTGGCATCTTTCTCTGTCGTGACGATCATCTTCGGCGATTGTATGGCAGCGAAACGAGCATGCAATGCGACCATATCTTTGTGAACGAACTGATGATGGTCTGCAAAACTCATGTGTTCTATATGCCGGCAATGATGTTTCAGGTCGGCTTTCATCTGTTCGGGCGATGCAATACCGGTCAGTAGCAGCACATTTGTATGCTTCAGCGAATTCAGTTTACGCGATTCGGTTCCGAAGACAGGTTGCAAGTCGCCGTAATCGATCGTGGTGAAAAACAACGACTGAAATGGATAGAGATCTATGTTCTTGGTGAGCACTCTGAACTCCATCGGTTTCAAATCTGTCGGACATTTGGTAATGATCACGATGTCGGCTCTGTTCTTTCCGCTCAACGGCTCGCGCAAGCATCCTGCCGGCAGCAGCTTGTCGTTAATAACGAATCGGTGATAGTCTGCCAGCATGATGTTAATACCGGGCTTTACATATCGGTGTTGAAAGGCATCATCTAACAAGATTGCTTCGATGTTTTTTGTCGCCTCGTCCGTAATCAGCCTCTCTATGCCGTGCCTGCGATTTTTGTCGACTGCAACAAAAACATTGGGAAACTTCGTCTTCATCTGATAGGGTTCGTCGCCGATCGTACTCATAGGAGTATCTTTGTCGGCCAAGACGTAGCCCTTGCTTTTGCGTTTGTAGCCTCTTGAGAGTACACCGATTTTCATGTGCTCGCCCAGAAGTCGAATCAAATACTCTACATGCGGCGTTTTGCCTGTGCCGCCCACCGTGATATTTCCTACAGAGATAACCGGAATGTCGAACGCTTGCTCTTTCAGCACGCCCATGTCGAACAGTTGGTTGCGAAGCCTCACCCCTAAGCCGTAAAACCAGCTCAGCGGCAGCAACCAATCATTGATCTTGATAAGATCGCCTTCTGTTCTCATAGCCGTTTCGTCAGTTCATTTTTTATCGAATATTCAGATAAAAAGGAATGCGAGCCTGAATCATATTCTGCTGATTCATAGTCTTGAGCAGTGCAAACGATTCGTAATACTCGCCCAGCGCGCTGCGCATTTGCTCGTCGAGATAGTTTCCGGCGTTAGCAGTGTTCATCAGCTGATCGAAAAAGTCGGGCACGCCAGGATAGCCGAGTGTGTGATACGAATCCAGCTTGGCCAACTTTGCCGCTTTGGCGATGGCCTGATCCAGTCCGCCGAGTTCGTCGACAAGTTTTATTTTCAGTGCATCCTGCCCTAAGAACACATGCCCTTGGGCAATCGCCTCGACCTGCTCTACGCTCATCTTACGCCCGTCGGCCACACGTTTGCGGAACAGGTTGTAGCCTCTGTCGATATAGCGGGTAAGGTAGCCGATTTCTTCTTCGTTCAGCGGACGAGCCGACGAGCCGAATGTTGCATTCTTATTGGTCTTGACCTCGTCGAATTTAATGCCCAGTTTCTGTGTCAGCAGTTGACTTCTGTCGGGTATCATGCCGAATATTCCGATACTGCCTGTCAATGTTGTCGGTTGCGCCACAATCCAGTCGGCGTTGCAGCTCATGTAATATCCACCCGAGGCTGCGGCGCCACCCATCGAAACAACTACCGGTTTTTTCTTTTTCAGCATTTCGACCTGATGCCAAATCTGTTCGGAGGCATAGGCACTTCCACCGCCCGAGTTCACACGAATCACCACGGCTTTCACGTCATCGTCGTCGGCCAATTCGGCCAGATCGCGGCAAACCTCGCTGCCCACGATCATGTGTTCGCCGGCGAAGAGACCGCCGCGAATCGGACTGTCGACAATCGAACCGTAGGCATAGTAAACCGCGATTTGCTGCCCCTCGTTATCCTCTTTTACATTCATCATGCCGTTTACGCCGATCTGGTTGATCGATTCGTCGGCATCCAGGCCGAATATCTTTTTTACCTCGTCTTTCACCTCGTCGGTATAGAGCAGTCCGTCTACCAATTTTGCCTCGACATAGTCTTTCGGGTTGTTGAAGGTAATTAAACTGTCTGCATACCGGTTCAGCTGTTCTACGCTAATCTTGCGGCTCTCGCTCACCGCTTTGCAAATGTTCTGCCACATGCCGTCGATGTATGCCTGCGTTTGTTCGCGGCTCGGCTGACTCATTTTGTCTTCCGAAAACATTTCGGTTGCGCTCTTGTACTTGCCCACTTTCACTACTTGGAACCGAACGCCGAACTTAGCCAACAAATCTTTCAGAAAGATCGGCTCGGCGCCCAACCCGTGCCAGTCGATCATACCTTGCGGATTCAGGAAAACCTTATCGGCCACCGAGGCCACATAATAGTTGCCCTGCGTGTACAAGTCGGCGTAAGCCACTATTTTCTTTCCGCTCTTCTTAAAGTCGAGCAGCGCGTTGCGAATCTCCTGCCGACTGGCATAATCGGCTACCAGCATACCCGCCTCGATATAAATACCTTTAATCCGGTCATTCGTCTTGGCTTTCCGGATGGCCGCAAGCGTCTCGCTCAGTCCCTTGTTGCCGAAAGCCCCGCCGGTGAGCTGACTCAGTATGTCGTTATTGGCCTGTTCTTCTAAATTTCCCGAAAGGTCGAGTACCAATATCGTATTTTTGCTGACGTTCTGCGTAGCTTCTGCCGACGATATCATCCCCACGATGCTCATTACACCCACAATGGCGATAACGATGCCGAAAACAAACATACCCACAACCGTTGCGCCTACGTATTTAAGAAAATCTTTCATATCTCTTGAGTTGGTTAATTAATTGCTTGCAAATATACTTCTTTTTATCAGTTTTTTCAACACAATACCTTGTCTTTGTCATCATAAAACAATGAAAAAGCGAAAAGTATTTTCTTTTTGTCTCATTGCACTGTGCAACGGCCCATAAAAAATTATTGAATCGGTGTTTTTTCTTTCAACCGATTATTCGGTAAATTTGTGCAGACAATTCTCATAGCAACAATCGACGATGAAACCGAATAGAGATGAATTTACCTGCGAAGTGTACAGCGTGGTAGCAGCCATTCCTTGCAGCAAGGTGGCAACCTACGGACAAATAGCCGGGCTTGTCGGTTATCGAAACCATGCGCGTCTCGTAGGACGTGTATTGCATGGTACAACCGATGTTGCCGCTCTGCCGTGCCATCGGGTTGTCAATAGCGCCGGAAGACTGGCGCCCGGCTTTGCACAACAGCACGACCTGTTAGTAGCCGAGGGAGTAACCTTCAAATCGAACGGCTGCGTAAATATGAAGAAACATCGGTGGGCACCGTAGCAAATACCACTCATCATTATTTGCTTGAAGATATTCTTTAGACCGCATTTTCTTGGAGTAAGTTCGAAAAGGAACTAATTTTGTCATAACAAACAACAGACGTATTCAATGTCTTTTGTTGACAATGCAACAGTTACTATACATGACCATAATATGTACTGTTTATGGAAAATTTCACTGAAAACTTAAACAAGTTCAGTCGAGTGGTATTTAATCAATAAAACAAAAAAATGAAGAAAAAGATCTTTTCGATTAGCCTACTTCTCCTTTTGTCGGATATGATGCCTGCTCAGAATAGGATAGGTTACAGTTACGATTCTGCGGGAAATCGAGTGCAGAGAGCTATTATTCTCCAAGCCCCAAAAGCTCCTCCTGTTTCCAAAATTAGAGAATCCTTTACAGACAATTTTGGCAAAAGAAGTATCAAAATTTATCCCAATCCAACCCTTGGACGGATTCGTGTAAGTATTGCAGGTTTTGGTGGTGAAGACAATTGTGAACTAACAGTGTATTCTGCTAGTGGGCAGCAGATATTCAAGGAGACCAATGCTAGAGCTTTGACCTACATTGATTTTAGTAAACAGCTTAGCGGCATTTACCTCTTAAAAATAGTATTGAATGGAGAATTAACAACATGGAAAATTATTAAGCGATGAAAAACATTTTACTTCGAATACTACTTCTTACAGTAGTAATAAGTTTAAGTAGTACGCTTTCCGCAGAGGCTATCAATGATTCTACGATAACTAATAATTGGGTTAAAGTGGTAAGATCAGACAGTACTGATAAGTACAGTCAATCATCCTCTTTTTCTTATGATTCTATTTGCTTTATAGATAATTCAGAACACTCTATAACTCCCCTTTCTTCACTAAAACTTAATATGCAGGCTTACGATGTAGGTAGTCCCAAAGGGGAGTTTAATGTGAATAATTCAGGCGCAGCAGTTTATAGTATTGGTATAGAGACCCCAATGGAGGAAACCTTACCCCATCTATAAGTGTTAGCTATAATAGTCAGTCGGGTAATGGGCTTGTTGGTTATGGCTTTAATATCATGGGAATATCTTGTATTACTCTTGGATGCAAAGATTTGTATCATGATAATCAGTCTACGGGCATAAATTATAATTATGGAGATGCTTTGTTCTTGGATGGAAAGCGATTGATACTCAAAACTGGTTACGGAAAAGCTGGTTCAACGTATACTGTAGAGGGTGATCCTTTTACCATAGTAACCCAATATAATGATAGGAGTAATATTTCTTGCTGGTTTAGTGTAAAAAGCTCTGATGGGAAAACTTATCAATTTGGCAACACCATTGATTCGCGTCTTTCATTTATCAGCCGCAAAGGAGTTGCACATGTTGCGGCATGGTATATCAATCAATCTACAGATGTGTATAGCAATTTGGTGAGATATCATTATACAACAACCAATTATAATATTCGCCCTGTCAGTATCGAATATGGTCTCAATACAGTCAAAGGACGGAGTATCACTAATCTGATACTCTTTAATTATACTTCGTTACCAGAATCATATGTTCACCCTTTCGCCATAGGAGATAGGCGAGGAAAAATGGATGTAGTCCTGTCAAAGATTACCACCCAAACAAATGGAACAATTTATCGTACTTATCATTTTACTTATGATACTTCGTCTACTACTACAGATAGATACTACCGACTTACAAAGATAGGGCTTTCTAATAGTAAAGACCATTTTGTAGCTCCAATTAATATTCAGTGGAATTATTTACCCTTAACGGATATATCAACCCGAGATATCAATGTCAAAACAAATTCCCTTTCTATGATGATAAAGGAAGATAGCAAAACTTTTATTGCTACTGACATTAATAATGATGGTATTAGTGATATTATCAGATTGTCTCTTGGTAGAAGATATCGACATGATAACGGGCTTTACGAGCATAGAACTTTTCTATTTATCAGTTTGAGCAAAAAAAATGTAGATGGCAATGTAACTTATGAGACGCCCAGCATGATTGATCTGGATCCTTCCCTCTCTTTTGCTGATTTAAACAATATTATTGGGGGTATCCGAGCCATGGACTTTGACGGCGATGGTTACAATGATTTAATAATTCCATATTATTGTGGGTACAAAAATAATTATATGGAGAAATATGCAATTAGATATGGGACTTTATCTGCTTATCCCGTAAACAACTATACAATTCCTTTACATTTGGTTTCTAAAGTATCACAAGATAATGGTGTTGCAGGAAACCAAGAAAAACAATACAAATATGGTGATTTAAGACTGCATATTTCTGGTAAAGGAGTATTAGGTTTTTCTACGATGACAACAGAAAATCTCACATTAGGGTCTAAGGAGACAGTAACAGTTGACAAATGGGATACTAACAAATGGGTTCCGCTTCAGATCACTAGCACAACTACCATAGGTAGAAATTCTTCAAAAATTACTTCTTATATGACAATTGCCAATACGTTTTATGGAGAAAATTATTTTGTATTTACATCTAAGAAGACAATTACTGACATGGACGGGAACTTTACAGAGAGGTTAACTACGTATGATACCCAAAAAGGTGTACCTACGCTTGAGATTGTAAAAAATGATGGCGATAATATGTACAAGAAAATCTCCTTTTCCGGTTATCAGAATAAATCGGGTATCTGGTTGCCAACTACATTGACAATGTCGCAGAAACATAAGGATGATTCGGCGCCGTTTACAACAATAACAACTTACAGTTATGATGACAAGGGTAATGTTCTTACCTCGACTGTTAATAGTGGAACAGAAAAGGCTCTGAAAACGACATCGACGTATGATGTGTATGGAAATCTCCTGTCTTCAGTATCTACTGGCCAAGGAGTGAAATCCATAATGAAACATAATGATTATGACGCATCTGGGCGTTTCGTGATAAAGAGTTATACCAACCCATCATCTGCTATAAATACCTTTACATATGACATTTGGGGAAACGTATTGACAGAAAGTGATAATACAGACCCTTCCAATATCCTTACCACGAAACATACCTATGATGGTTGGGGGACAAAGCTGATGTCATTCGCTGCTAATGGTACACAGACAACTTATGAAACTGGGTGGGGATATAATCCCGATATGATGTATTATGTAAAGGAAGCAACAGTCGGGAAACCCACAGTCACAACATGGTATGATACGGCAGGGCATGAGGTTCTCCTAGAATCGACTGGGCCAAAGAGAGTTGATGTCGGCAGGAAAATTGAGTATAACGAGAAAGGAGAAGCCGTACATGTGTTCACGCTGTACCGGGGACTGTTGATTAAACAGAAGTGGACTTTCGACGCGCGCGGAAGGGTAATCACAGATGTGTCGAATACAGGAAAGTCTATTTCTTATGCCTATGGAAATCGCTCTGTCACCTCAACAATTGCCGGGCGCAGCTATACTAAGATTACCGATGCGTGGGGAAATGTGGTTAAGGCTACGGATCCAATTGGTGAGGTGACGTATACTTATTTCTCTAACGATAAGCCACGCTGTATCAAGACATATAGTTCTACGGTAACGATGATCTATGATGTAGCAGGCTACCAAACGTCACTTACAGATCCCGATGCTGGAACTTCAACCTATACATATGCTGCAGATGGAACATTATTAACGCAGACTGATGGTCGAGGTATCAAAACAATCAATACCTATGATGAGTTAGGACGTCTTTCTTCTACCCAAAAAGGACAGAAAACTATTACCAATGTTTATGGGACAGTTGGTAATGAAAAGCTCAGGCTGGTAAAACAAGTTATGGATAACAATTCCATCGAATACACCCATGACAAGTTTGGTCGTGTTCTCACTGAAAGGCGTAACATAGGAAGTAAAGGAATATTCGATTTCTCGTATGAATACAATAGTAGGAACCAACTGGCAAAAATTAGTTATCCAGGCGGATTGTCAGTAACTTATCAATACGATGATATTGGTTTTAAAACGGAAATCGTTGCGAATAATGACACTGTTTATAAACTGGATATTTATGGAGGATGGTTTGTCGAAAGCCTATTCAAGAAATCTTTAAGGTTTGTTCGGATACTTGGGAAAACAGATTCCGGATACAGTACATCTGGATTGCTTAAGAAAGAAAATACTCTATTCGAGCAGTTCAAAAATATATATGAAGGAGCAACAGGTAATCTCTTGTCTCATCAGCGTAATCAAGAACCCATAGAGTCATTTGAATATGATGAACTTGATCGGCTGGCAAGCGTAAGAACTGGAAATACGGAAAAGATGAAAATTTCTTATGCCCCTAACGGGAACATCCTATTTAAAACCGGCATAGGAAATTACAACTATAACGAGCCTTCTCATTTGCATGCCGTTACAGAAGTAGATAATGCAGACGGTAATATTTCAATCGATGCGTTGACAACCTCTTTCAACGATCTTGGTAAGATTCAACAGATTACCGATACCGGTAAAAACATGAAATTGGATTTTGTGTACGGTCCTGATCAGGAACGGTGGTACACAGAATTGTCGAAAGAAGGTATAGGTATTAGATCAACTATCTATGCAGGACAGTATGAGAAGGTAGCAGAAAACGGCATAACTCGCGAGTTCTATTATCTTGATGGCAGCACGATTGTTGTCAAGGAAAAAGGTATGTTTAAGCCATATCTTGCCTTTACTGATAATCAGAATAACATTCTCTCTGTTGTTGATGAAAATGGAACAAAGGTTTTCGATGCTTCGTATGATGCATGGGGCAGGCAGACCGTAACACTTAATACTATCGGACTGCATCGTGGCTACACAGGGCATGAAATGTTGAACGAGTTTGACATCATTAATATGAATGGTCGTCTGTATGATCCTGTTCTCGGACGGTTTTTCAGCCCTGACAACTATGTGCAGATGCCGGACAACAGTCAGAGCTTCAACCGCTACAGCTATTGTTTGAATAACCCGCTGAAGTATACAGATCCCAGTGGCGAATTGTTCGGTATCGATGATGCCGTGATAGCCTTTGCTGTATTTAATATGGCAAGCAGCATGATGCAGGCATCCTTTGAAGGTAAGAGTGTTTGGAAGGCTGGTGCGTTGAGTCTGCTGTCATCAGCTGCAAGCTATGGAATTGGAGAGGTATTCAAAGGAACAACTACGACATTCGGTAAAGAGTTATTACGTGCAGGAGCCCATGGATTGGCAAGTGGAGTAGTCTCTGCTTTGGACGGCGGAAACTTTGCCAGTGCTTTTGTTTCCGGTGCCGCGGCCTCCGGTATCGGGTCTTATGCCCAAAGTGTAAATATGAACTCGGGGCTCATGGTCGCTTCCACAACGGCAATGGGTGGTGCGGTAGCATGGGCAACAGGCGGAGATTTCCTGCAAGGGGCGCTGCAGGGGATGACTATAGGGTTGTTTAATCATGCGATGCACGATGGAGATGGTGAAATCAGATATTATCATGACAAAAAATGGTAATATCCGTGGTGAGATTTCAGAAGTCGTTGTTATTCCGTCAAGGCATGTGGGTAATGATGTTCTGGGAGTTGCTGTAGGAATGAATACGATCTTAGATGGCATAGGTACTTCGATGAAAAAATCTAGTGGGAATTCCTCTTGGGGCAGTAATCGGAAAATCTACTGGCATGCAACTGCCCAACGCGGGTTCTATGGCAATCAGTATGTAAAGACTATTAGATTGGGCCAAATAGGAAAAGGAATTACTAAAGTTACTAGTCCTATGGGGAAGTTGTTAGATGGGTATGAAATATATAGAGGCTATAAACTTGACGGATCGCAAATAGGTTACAACACTGTTCGGGCTACGGCAGATGTTGCAGGTAGCTGGACAGGAGCTTGGGCTGGTTTAAGAATTGGAGGAATGATAGGGGGAAGTATTGGTGCTGTTCCTGGTGCTGTTATTGGTGGGATTATCGGAGGAGTCGGTGGAGCCTTTGGTGGTAGTTATTTGGGAACATTGAGTGTGGATAAGGCTTATGGCCGATAAATAAAGGAGGTATTATGGACTTTAAGTTTGAATATTTTTTGAATGCAATACATTATAATATATATCTAGAAGAGGTTTGGACAAACAAGAAAACAAACAAGATGGTGAATGGACTATTTGCCGTGATATTCAGAATTCCTTTTATCAGGAAATATAGAAAAAAATATGATGGGCAAAAGGCAAAAGAATTAGATGATTTCTATTATGGAAATAAAGCAGGATTATCTATTAGTGTCGCCCACTATTGTTTTGGTTATTTTTATTCAGGTTATCCGGCTTTCTTATCATTTATATTAATTGGTATTGCAGACAAAAAAATAGGAAATTTGAATGTGCTTATGTTCGTTTTATTATTTGCAATTCCGATAGGGTTATGTTATATCCCTGCATATCAAGCTGTCTTCACCAAAGATTGTTATTTGAAATATTTTAGAGAATTCGAAAAAAAGGATAGGCAATGGCACAGAAAATGGAAATGGATAACTATTTCGTTTTGTATAGGCTCTATAATTATGACTCTCATGGGGATAGTAGCAATGTCTATTGTAGGACATTAATCTTTGCAATAGACTATGACATTTTTTAATGTAAATGTTAGGGGGAAAGTATTGGTGCTGTTATTGGTGGGATTATCGGAGGTATCGGTGGAAGCCTTTGGCGGTAGTTATTTGGGAACGTTGAGTGTGGATAAGGCTTATGACCGATAAATAAAGGAGGTATTATGAACTTCAAGTTTGAATATTTTTTAAACGCCATACATTATTGTCTTTGGATCGGTGATATGAAATTTGGCGATTTTATGGGGAGGGTAGTCAATATACTGCTTTCTCCCATACCCAAGTATCTCTTTACGAAAGAATATAAAAAGAAATATTATGAGCGTCGGCAAAGAGAACAAAAAAATATAGATAAGTTTTTCTATGACAAAGAATATGGTTATCATATCGGTTGGGCTCACCATTGGTTTGGTTATTTTTATTCAGGTTATCCGGCTTTCTTATCATTTATATTAGTTGGTATTGCGGATAAGAAACTCGGAAGTTTGAATGCCTTTACGTTTCTGTTATTGTTTGCAATTCCGGTTGGGTTATGTTATGTTCCTGCATATAAGGCAGTCTTCACCAAAGATAAATACTTGGAATACTTCAAAATATTTGAGCAAGAAGATAAACAATGGCACAAAAAATGGAAATGGATAACTATTTCGTTTTGTATAGGCTCTATAATTATGACTCTCATGGGGATAGTAGCAATGTCTATTGTAGGACATTAATCTTTGCAATGAACTATGACATTTTTTAATGTAGATGATAGGGGGAAGTATTGGTGCTATTATTGGTGGAATTATCGGAGGTATCGGTGAAGCCTTTGGCGGTAGTTATTTGAGAACGTTGAGTGTGGATAAGGCTTATGACCGATAAATAAAGGAGGTATTATGGACTTTAAGTTTGAATATTTTTTAAACGCCATACATTATTGTCTTTGGATCGGTAATATGAAATTTGGCGATTTTATGGGGAGGGTAGTCAATGTACTGCTTTCTCCCATACCCAAGTATCTCTTTACGAAAGAATATAAAAAGAAATATTATGAGCGTCGGCAAAGAGAACAAAAAAATATAGATAAGTTTTTCTATGACAAAGAATATGGTTATCATATCGGTTGGGCTCACCATTGGTTTGGTCATTTTTATTCTTGTTATCCGGCTTTCTTATCATTTATATTAATGGGAGTCGTTTTCCGATATTTTGGAGAGATAAGTTTCCTTGTGATTATATTCATAGTGGCTATTCCCGTTGGAATCTTCTATATTCCAGCATACCAAGCTGTTTTTAGTAAAGATCGCTATCTAAAATACTTCAAGCAGTTTGAAAAAAGAGACAAGCAATGGCATCAAAAGTAGAAAAGGATAACAATAATATTCTGTATAGGTGCTATAGTTGCAATGCTTCTGGGTATCGTGTCTATATGGGGAATCTTGCTACTATAATCAGGACAACGAGCTAATCCGCGAAAAAGAGAAGATAATGGAAACCAGTACAACATGTGAGTTCTATTACCTTGACGGTAATATCATCGCCGTCAGGAAGAACGGTACAGAGAAGAATTATCTTGCTTTTATGGACAATTTAGGGAGCATTCTTTCCGTTATGGATAAAGATGGCACAAAAGTCTTCGATGCCTCATACGATGCACCATTGATGGAGTTGGTGTTTTGTAAAGGCAAACTCATCTCTAAAAGAATGATTTCTTATCTTTCCCGGGGGCACTCCCCTGCCGATCATCTGCAAGTTTAATGATTTTTTAACAGCGGGGCGATGCAAGATTTTTTTCAAAGCGCTGTTTTTGGGTTGTATAACTTTTATACGACGGCCGCACAGAATGCGGTTTGAAAGATAGTCGAAAGAA
Organism: uncultured Prevotella sp.; assembly: GCA_963515815.1. Lineage (GTDB taxonomy): Bacteria > Bacteroidota > Bacteroidia > Bacteroidales > Bacteroidaceae > Prevotella. The sequence goes on along the minus strand of CAUQAO010000019.1, from coordinate 9,672 downwards.
AAAGAATAGACATAAGTAACTATAAAACGTAATGAACATGAAAAAAATGATGAAAAAAGGAGGCTTGGCCTTGCTGATGGCCGGGCTTGTTGCAGTGAGTTTAACGTCTTGTCTGAACGGTAACGACAATCAGCAGCAACTTACGCCTGCAGAAACCCTGAAGGCTTTTAACACCGTAAAGGGCGTACGCAACGGAAAGCTAATTTATCCGGCACGCAATCCGAAGGTAAGCACAGACATTACCGACACGCTCGACATTGCGTGGGATATCAACACCGACAGTACGCTGGTGATAAAAGAATTCCCAATGAAGGCGTTGGCAGAGAATGTGCAGAACATCGAGCTGAAGCAACTGCTGTTAACGTTGCCGAACCAGGACCTGAAGTGCCGCATCGGTTTCTATTCTGTAATGCCGGCGGCTTTCCTGATCAACCCCATTCCGCTGACTTACGAGGTTGACAAAGAAGGTAAAAAGCATAAGTTGCAGGTGGTATTCTACTGGAACATCCGCGGTTCTGTCGGCATTTTCAATCCGCAGAAAACTACGTTGGGCATGCAGATTGCCGAGGCTGGCATCGTGGTCGACAGTAAGCTGAAGGAGGAATTCCAACGGGGCGTGTTCATGTCTATGACCGAAGAGAAGAAGAAGTAAGCGAAGGCACTGAACAGCGATGCCCCCCGGAAGTTGACGGAAAAAACTTTCGGGGGGCATTTCTGTTTGTCGGGCACAAGCTTTAGCCCAAGGCTTGTTCGATGTCCGCAATCAGGTCGTCTGCATCTTCGATGCCTACCGAGAGGCGGATCAACGTAGGGTCGATGCCCGAACGGCGCAATTGTTCTTCGCTCAGTTGCCGATGCGTGTGACTGGCTGGATGCAAGACGCAGGTACGACTGTCGGCAACATGCGTAGCGATGTTGATCAGTTGCAGCGAATCCATCCACCGGATGGCCGTCTGCCTGTCGCCTTTCAGTCCGAAGGCGATAACGCCACACGAGCCATTGGGCAGATACTTCTGTCCGAGTTCGTAGTGCGCGTCGTTCTTCAAACCGCAGTAATTCACCCAGGCCACGTGCCGGTTGTTGTTCAGAAATTCGGCTATGCGCTGAGCGTTGCGGCAATGCTGTGCCATGCGCAAGTGCAGCGTTTCCAATCCGAGATTCAGCAGAAACGCGTTTTGCGGCGCCGGCGTCGCCCCCAGATCGCGCATCAGTTGAGCCACAAGCTTTGTCGTGTACGCCATCTTCCCGAAAGCCTCGGTGTAAATCAGTCCGTGATACGATTCGTCGGGCGTACACAGTCCGGAATACTTCTCAGCATGTTCCTGCCAACAGAAGTTGCCACTGTCGACAATTGCACCGCCCACGGCTGCCGAATGCCCGTCCATGTATTTGGTTGTAGAGTGCGTCACGATGTCGCAGCCCCATTCGAAAGGCCGGCAGTTGATCGGCGTGGCGAACGTATTGTCTACGATCAGGGGCACGCCCTGTCGATGGGCGATGCGCGCAAACTTCTCGATATCGAGCACGCGGCAACCCGGGTTCGAGATGGTTTCGCCGAACATCACCCTCGTATTGGGCCTGAATGCGGCTTCGATTTCGACATCCGAAGCCTCGGGATCGACAAAGGTACAGTCGATGCCCAGCTTCTTCAGCGTGACGTTGAACAGATTGTACGTTCCGCCGTATATCTCGGTCGATGCCACGATGTGCTGACCGGCTTCGCAGATGTTGAACACGGCATAGAAGTTAGCAGCCTGCCCGCTCGACGTGAGCATGGCACCCACCCCGCCTTCCAATGCAGCAATTTTGCCGGCTACGGCATCGTTGGTGGGATTTTGCAGGCGTGTGTAGAAATAGCCCGCTTTCTTCAGATCGAATAGCTGGCCCATTTCGTCGCTGTTATCGTACTTGAACGTGGTGCTCTGGTAGATCGGCACTTCGACCGGCTCGCCGTTCTGCGGTTTCCATCCGCCGCGAACACATAAGGTAGAGGGCTTTAAAGTCTTTGTCATATTCTGTCTTGTTTAATGATTGTTCCGATTGCAAAGATACGATTTTAACAGAAAAGCGGCCAATCGCACAGTGCGATTTGGCTCCGGGAGCAAAAAATATGCAATCGCACTGTGCAAACAGGCAGCTGCGACAAAAAATACCCAATCGCACTGTGCAAACAGGCAGCTATGACGAAAAATATGCAATCGCACAGTGCGATTGCACTCCTGGAGCCAAAAATGGCCAATCGCACGCTGCGATTTCACCACCGTTAACAAATGAGTCTGATCGCACTGTGCGATTTCACTTTTATTAGTAAATGAGTGCAATCGCACGGCGCGATTGCATATTTTTAACAAAATGAGTCTGTTTGCACAGTGCGATCGCATTTTCGGGGCAAAAAACACCCGATCTTACAGTGTATTTTTCTTTTATTAACGAAAATATACATTTTCGCCCTGCGATTGCATCGTTCGATAGCCGAATTTTCGTTTTCGAACTACGAAACGGCATCGTTGAGATCCCCCGATTTCCCGAATGCGTTCGGGATCGAAATTTTATACGTTTTTCTTGGCAAACGAACCTTTTTTCTCTATTTTTGCAGCTATGAATAGCATTCTTCACGATTCTTTCTTAACGACTAATCTACATTCAGGCGTATGATAGACGCGCTTCTCGGTTTTTTGCAACTACTTTTAGGTTGGGATACGACGGTGTTTCTGACCATCAACAGCCATCATTCGGCCTTTTGGGACAACTTCATGTGGATCTACAGCGACAAGTTTACGTGGGTGGTTATGTATGCCAGCTTTGGTTATGTGATGTTTCGCAATTTTCCGTTGCGCGCAACGATCTTTTGTCTCCTGGCCGTTGTGCTGCTCATCACGCTGTGCGACCAGATTGCGTCGACGCTCATCAGGCCTTATGTGGCGCGGCTGCGGCCCAGCAATCTCGACAATCCCATTGCGCCGTTGGTGCACATCGTGGACGGTTATCGTGGCGGTTCGTACAGTTTTCCGTCAGCCCATGCGGCCAATTGTTGGGGTACGGCATTCCTCGTGATGTTCTTGTTCCGCCGCCATGCGTTGTCTTTCTTTATGGCGTTTTGGGCACTTGTAACATGTTATTCGCGTCTTTATCTGGGCGTGCATTATCCCGGCGATCTGCTAGTGGGCATGTTGATCGGGCTGCTGAACGCCATTTTGGTTTATCGCTTGCTACGCTTTCTGCTCAAACGCTATGCCAACAGTTACCGCCCCGAGAATGGGCCGGCGGTTCATGTTTATGCACCGGTTGTTACGGGCATACTCACCATGTTGGTTATATTATTGTTATCCTTATATTAGTTAGACGGTATGCAGATCGATCCTATTGCTTATTTTCATTCGCCGTTCCCGACAAAGTTCGGAATCCCTAAGCAGAGCGGTTTGGTAGAGAGTTTGAAAGGAACCATTGTGTTCGAACCCGATTATCGCGACGTACATGCGCTTCGGGGCATCGAGGGCTTCGACTATCTGTGGCTGATCTGGCAGTTCAATGCCAATTCGCATCAATCTGAGAGTCTCGTCGTTCGGCCGCCTGTGCTTGGCGGCAACGATAAAGTGGGCGTTTTTGCGAGCCGTTCGCCGTACCGTCCCAATGGGTTGGGACTGTCGTCGGTGCGGCTGTCGGCAGTCGATTGGGACACCCCCCAGGGTACTGTGCTGCATGTGCTGGGCGCAGATTTGATGGACGGCACGCCCATTTTCGACATCAAGCCTTATCTGGCCTACGCCGATAGCCACGAAGAGGCCCGCAGCGGGTTTACCGGAGCAGAGCACATCCACCGGCTCGACGTTGTTGTTCCACCCGAAGTGGCACGCGGCTTGCCTGCCGATCAGATGGAAACGCTTCGACGCGTGCTGTCGTTAGATCCGCGTCCGGCTTACCAAAACTCGCCGAAGAAAGTTTACGGAATGCCTTACGAGGGGCACGACGTTCATTTTATCGTAGAGGGAAACGAGCTGCGCGTGTTGGATTTGGGGTGAAAGATCGTGTTGCCGATGCCAACGGCAGCAACTTTGCATAAAAAAGATGACGGATCGTCTGGGAGTAGAGACGATCCGTCATCTTTGTCTTAGTCGGTCATTTGTCTATGGCCTCGTCTTTACTGTTGGTGAATCTTACAATAACGACGCTGGCCTCGTAGAGCAGCCAGATGGGCAGTGCTACGATCAGTAGCGTAAATATATCGGCCGTAGGTGTGATCACGGCGGCCACAATCAGAATGGCGACAAAAGCCTGACGGCGATAGCGGGTCATCCATTCGGCTTTCAGTACGCCGAAGATGGCCAGCAACCAACTGATGACCGGTATTTCGAACACGATTCCGAACACCAGACTCATCATCAGCATTGTATCCATGTACGATTGCAGCGACAGCATGGTTTGCACCTGTTCGCTGACCTGGTAAGTTCCGAGAAATCTGACGGTGAGCGGAAAGATCAAGAAATAGTTGACCAGAATGCCGACAACGAACATGATGTAACCGCTCCCGACGATCTTCAGGGCATAACGCTGCTCGCGCCGGTACAGGGCAGGCGATATGAACCGATAAAGTACGTAGAGAATGTAGGGCGAAGCGCACAGAGCACCGAAACAGAGGGCGGTTTTCATGTGGATCATGAACTGCTCCGTCAGTCCGATGTTGACCAACTGAATGCTAAAAGGTTCGACGCCCAGCAGCCTGTACGTGACGAAGGTGCTGTCTTTCGGCGCCAGAACGATGGCAAAAAGCTGATCTTTGAAGCAGAAAGCTGCGATGCCGCAGACGATCGACACGGCCAGAATGCGAATGATACTGCCGCGCAATACATCGAGATGCTCCCAGAACGTCAGCTCTAAATCTTCTTCCATCTGCGTTTGTTCGTTGTTGCTACGTTGCTTCGCCGGGGCTATTCGGCGTCCTTCTTCACTTCTTTCTTTGCCGGCTGATCCGGGTCGAGATCTTTCTCAATTCCATTTACGCCGTCTTTAAAGCTTTTCACGCCTTTTCCCAAGCCTCTCATCAGTTCGGGAATCTTTTTGCCTCCGAATAACAGGAGTACAACGAGTACGATAAGTACGATTTCGGGTGTTCCTAACATAATAGTTCAAGTTTTTTTTGCATCTCTTCGCTCTGCAACCGTTCGAATACAGTTTTTACCGGAGCGTGCGAGAATAGGGTTTATTAATGCTTTGTTATCAGTCGTTTCGACCGGCTGCAAAAGTACGAAGAATATTCCAATCGGTGTGCATGCCCTTTGCCGAAATTGGCACAGTACGATCGGACTGGCGTGTTAAAAAAAGTATCTGATACCGGCCGAGAGGTCGAAGTGACGCGTACCGAATGCGCCGTTTTTCTCAGAGTCCCAGCCATCGGGCTCGCTGTATCTCATGCTCATGGCTCTGATGTCGGCGCCGATGCCCCAGTGCTTGTCTAGTTTGTAGGTAATGCCGGCACTGGTTAATAATCCGATGCCGTCTTCAGAACCCGATATCTTGATGCCGCTGTGTGCATAGCCCAGTCCGGCCAACACTTCCCATCGCCATCCCTTGTTGGTGGTGCGCGCTATGACAAAGCTGCCGCCGATGTAATACACGGCATACTCTGCTACCGAGATATAGTTGCGCGAGAGGTTGATGCCGAAGCCCATGCTATTTTTCCCCACGTGGGCATAGTCGAACGAGAAGCCCGAAACGAATGCATTCTCGGTGGTAGAATAGCCATCTATGATTTTAGAGGTTAACGCCCCGACATTGCCGCTCAATTTAATGATATTGTTCATCGGTTGCTCTTTCATTTCGACAGTGCTGGCCGTCGATTCTGTTTGTGCGTAGCAGCCCGTTCCGAACACGAGGAACAGGGCAGCGAAAATAGTTTTTTTCATTGGCTTTATTATTTTATTGTGTTAATAGCTTTCTCTTTTCGCACCATCATGCCGACGAACGACTGTTCGGCCATGAACGACGAGCGTACCATCGGCCCGCTTTCTACGTTATCGAAGCCCATCTGCAGCGCCTCTTTTTTATACCATTCGAAGGTATCGGGATGCACGTATTCTACCACGTCCAGCTGTTTCGGGCCGGGCTGCAGGTATTGTCCGATGGTCAGCATGCGGCAACCCGCCCGGCGCGCATCGCTCAGCACCTCGATCACCTCTGTCTGTGTTTCGCCCAGGCCCACCATGATGCCGGTTTTGGCGATAAAGCCTCGTTCGGCAATGGCTTGCAGAACGGCCAAACTGTTGCGATAAGTGGCGCGGCAACGAACCGTGGGAGTGAGCCGTTCTACGGTCTCTAAATTGTGCCCCACGATATCTGGATGGGCCGAAAGTACAGTTGCGAGCTGTTCTGAACAATAGTCGGGAATAAGCACCTCGATCACCGTTTCGGGACAAAGCGCTCGCACCTCGCCGATGGTTCGTGCCCAATGCCAGGCGCCTTGATCGGGCAAGTCGTCACGATCTACCGACGTGATGACGCAGTGCCGCAGGTTCATGGCCTTTACCGATCGTGCAATTTTTACCGGTTCGTCGTCGTCGGGCGGCAACGGCTGTCCTGTTCGAGTAGCGCAGAAGCGGCAGGCGCGCGTACAGCAGTCGCCCAAGATCATGAACGTTGCTGTTCCGTGCTTCCAGCAGTGCCCTTTGTTGGGGCATTTTCCGCTGGTGCATATCGTATGCAATCCATGCTGTTCGATGGTTTTTTCTACGAAACCGTACTGCTTTCCGCCTTCGATTTTTGTGTAGAGCCAGCGAGGTTTTCTCAGTGGAGCAGGCTTTTGTGTCAACTGTTTTTCCATCTCTGCAAAGGTAGAGAATGCCCCTGTTTTTTCAAAACAGAATATTATTTTTTTGCTTGGCAAACAGTTTGCCGGGGTATAAAACTGTATCTTTGCGTAGTTTTAAGGAAAAGAATCTATTCAAAACTGTATGAACAAACGCTTTGTAAAACATCTATTATTACTCGGTCTTCTGCAGCCTGTTGTCCAAATGGCGGTTGCCCAACAACACGTCACGGTGCAGATCGTAGACCGTGAGCAACAACCGGCCGACGCTGCTACAGTGGTTGTAACCGACGTGCAACGCAAACGCGTAGTGAAAAACCAGATTGCCGATGCTGAAGGAACCATCGGCATGACGCTCGACAACGGCGAATACCAGTTGTACGTTACTTCGCTGGGCTATAAAGACGCTGTTCGCAACATAACCGTTCCGTGCGACCGGCCGCTGCTCAAGATCGTGATCGAAGCCGATGTTACCCGCCTGGACGATGTGGTGGTTACCGCCCAGCAGCGACGCCCCATCGCTCGAATGGAAGAGGGGCGCATCAGCATTGACGTGGCGCAAAGTTATTTGGCCGACTTGGGCAATGCCATCGATGTGCTGAAACATTCGCCTGGCATTCGGGTCGACAGCAAGGGCGGCATCTCGCTGTCGTCGTTGGGCGGAACGGCCGTATACGTGAACGGCAAGAAAATTCGGCTGCAGGGCGAAGCGCTGACTGCTTATCTGCGCTCGTTGCCCTCGACAAAGATCCGAAAAATAACCACCTCGGCCAATCCTAACGCCGCTTACGAGTCTGAAGGCGCCGGCGGAATCATAGACATTACGCTGAACGAGCATACCGATACCGGTTTCTATCTTACCACGTCGCACGGTCTCGCATATTGGAAACACGTGGGTTCGACATCTGATCTGGCACTCTCATACAACCGCGACAAGTGGCAAATCGCACTCAACTATAACCACAGCATCGGGCATTGCGACATGCGATACGGAAGCGACCGGATACAAAACGGGCAGCGCAACTTCTCGAACACCTTGGATACCGATAAACGCAACACGTATGCCGGCGGAATCGACTTCGTTTTCCGTCCCAACGACAAGCACAAACTTGCTGTCAACGCCTCGGCCGATGCCGTTATAGGCCCCGGAATCACCATTACCGAAACGCAGATCTACGATAAAGTCGGCGCGCTGAAACAAACGCTACATGCCGAAAACGACTATGTGCGGCAGCGAAACCTGAAATACGGTATCGCCGCGAGCTACGTCTTTACGCCCAGCAAGCGGCAAACGCTGAGCCTCGATGCCGACTATATCAGGATGAACGGCCTATCTGACTGCAACCAGCCCAACACCTACTACCGGCCCGACGGTACGCTCGAGCGCAGCGATCTGTACCACTCGTCGACTGACCGACACATCGACATCCTTTCGCTCACGGCTGATTATAAAATCGACATCGGCCTGCACGACAGACTGCTCATCGGAATAAAAACGGCACGAGTGGGTAGCGACAACAATTTCAGTTTCTATACCAACAACCGTTTCGACAATTCGCGCTCCAACATGTTCAAGTACACCGAGACCAATCTCGAAAGCTATCTGCAATACACCCTGCAACGCGACAAATGGACGGCGACGACCGGGCTGCGAATAGAATATATGCACACCGACGGCCGGTTGCGGGCGTACGACGCGAGCGGTCAGCACGAAACCGATCGGAACAACCGCTCGTCGCTCTTCCCCAACCTATCCGTAACCTATCAGGCAGCCCGAAATACGCGCCTGACGTTGGCTTACAGCAAACGACAAGACAAACCGCGCTACGAAGACCTGAACCCTTTCGAGTATCTGCTCGACGAGCTGACTTACTGGAAAGGCAACCCGTTTATCAAACCCCAGACCTGCCATAAGCTGATGTTCAGCCTGTCGTACAAACAGCTGGGACTAACGTTGTCGTACAACCGACTGAATGATTACTTTACATCGCTCACCGACGTTTATCGTGCTGGAACCGTGGTGATGACAACCAAGAATATCGGTCGGCAACAACAGCTGGGACTCGAGGCGGTTTACAGTCGTCGTTTCGCCACTTGGTGGGATGTAAATGCCAACATCGGCGCCTTTTATTTCGTCAACCAGCTCGATTACGAGCATTATCAGAGTACTTATCGGCGCCCCTCATTCACGTTTTCGCTGTCGAACGATATCAAACTTCCTGCAGATTTGCGATTCGAACTCACGGCACATTATCGCTCAAAGCGGCAAGGCAACAGCTACGAAACGCTGGCATCGGCCGGCAATATCGATGCAGGGCTGAGCCGCAGTTTTGCCAAAGACCGGCTGAAGCTGTCGCTTGTCGTGACCGATTTGCTACATACCGAACGGTGGGACAGCCATGGCCTGAAAGATCAGCTTGATCTCTCGTCGTGGTTCCAGAGCGAAACGCGCAGAATTATTTTCAAACTGCGTTACAGTCTGGGCGTGAGAAAATTCAACGAAACGAAGAGAATACCAAAAGAAGCCGAACGCTTGTAAGCGCGCCGCCCTGCACAATATATTTTCGTTACTAAAATTTATATTCGTGTCCGGTAAAAATAAATTTTTCGTGTTTCTGGACACTTCAGTGGGGCCAAAAACCCATTTTATGCGTTTCCGCGCCACGCGGAAGGGCCTAAACTCCATTCTTTCACACTGATGTCGTGCAACAACAGGACCTAAAATGTGTCTTACCACCTGATGTTGCGCAACAACGGGACCTAAAATATGTTTTACCACCTGATGTCGTGCAACAACGGGGCCTAAAATGTGTTTTAACACCTGATGTTGCGCAACAACGGGACCTAAAATATGTTTTACCACCTGATGTCGT
>CAUQAO010000018.1:0-24968 GCA_963515815.1 uncultured Prevotella sp. | reverse complement strand
CAGAGTGTCTGGCGGGGCATTTTTTGCGATTTTTGTCTCGCCAGAGTGTCTGGCGAAAGGGCGCCCGGTTCTCGGAACGGCTGCCGATTACAGGCTCGAGATGCGTAAATATAGCTGTTCGTATTGTTGGGCAACCTTGATATAGTCGTGGTGGCGTTTAATATACGCTATGCTTTGCTGCTGGAGCAGAGGGATTCGTTCGGGATGAATGATGAGCTGTTCCAGTTCGTGGTATACGCTTTCGTATGTCGGTTCGACGTTGATAATGGGCTTCAGTTCGGTTTCCTGCAAAATTTCGTAGTTTTCTTTTTCGCCTCCGCCGATACAAATAATGCCGTGGCTCATGGCCTCTAAGGCATTCATCGCGGGGGTATAGCTGTAGAGCTGATCGAGAAGGGCGTCGGCTTGTTGCATCATTTGTCGATAGCGGACAAACGGAACGTTTTCTACGATTTTCAAAGACACGCTGTCGGCATATCGCTTTTCTATGGCTTTAGCGGCCTGCATCATGATGTCTGTACCTTTATATACCGATCGGTCGCGGTTGATGCCGATGAAAAGGCGCAACTTTTTATCCGTTTTTTCTTGATTTTTTAGGGGCAAAGGGTTCGACAGGCGAATAGGATAGGGGATGAACACTGTTTTTTCGGGAAAAACGGGCTGGTAGCATACCCAATATTCGTAGAGCCCGGCAATAATTCCGTCGCAGTCGCGGGCCATCAGTTCGTTGAGCCGCTGTTTGTCTGTGCCGAGCCAATCGGCGCGCTCTTTTAGTGCATCGGGTGTTGTACGCAGTTCGTTTCCGATGTTGAAATCGCTGTAACGTAAAGGTTTTTTGGTGCAACAAGTGTGTACCCAATAGTAATCCATGCCGAAGGCTCCGAGAAGCACCCGACGGTTGTGCTTTCGCAGGTATTTGTAAATGGGAAGTATGCGGTGGGCTTTTATCTCTAAAAACATGGGGTTGATGAGCTGTACGATATCGTAATTACGCAATCGGGGGAGGAGCGTATAAAGTTTGGCCATGTATTGCAGGCCGCCTATTTTTCCGGCCCGGCGTTCTAAGTTGATGTCGCGGGGATAATTTTTCCAGAAATCGCCGTTCGATAGCACCGTCACCTCATGCCCCAGACATCTCAGTCCCTCGGCGAGGGTCCTATGCACGTTGCTGTATTCGCCTAATAACAGGATTTTCATTTCAGTGTTCCGATAATTAAAAGTCGCCGGCCTGTCTTTGTGCCGATGAGCCGGCGGAATAGCTGATACTTGCGTGTGTAGTTTTTACGGGGCAAAGGGAACAGACCGTGCCGGTTCAACCTGTCGACGGCTTGTTCAAGATAGCGGCTGCTGTGTGTAAATCTGGCAATATTGTAAAGGTAATCCATGGTCAGCTGTGCTATGCGTCTGTTCATGGCCCTACGTTCCATCTGGGGCAGCGCGTCTAGCTTCGATTGGAACCGATAGATAACTTGCTCTGTATCGTGGAGGCGTTTCAGTAGATTTCTGATCGATTTGTCGTTGACGAGCGAGTTGTTTCGCTGGCGATAGAAATAGGCTTTGGTGTTGGCCATGTACAGTTTTTCTGCATGCAATATCAGTTGTGGCGTAAACTCTTCGTCTTCGGCCAGCGTGCCGGTCGTGAACCTCAGACCGTTCAGTATATTCTTTCTGAAAAGGTAGCTCCATACGGCTGCATGCAGGTTGTAGCGGTTAAGGTATTGGCTGCCCGACATCGGACCTTGCAGACTGAACGTCGGCTGAACGATTCTTCTGTCGGTCGAATCGAAAGCGATCAAATCGGCGTCATGGTACCGGATGATGTCGAGACAGTGATCGTATGCAAACGGTATCAACGTGTCGTCGCCGTCGACAAACTGGATGTAGGTTCCGCCAGCATTTGTTATTCCCAGGTTGCGGGCAGCGGCTACACCGCGATTGGGCTGACGAATATAAATGATACGGTTTTGGTAATCGAACAAATCGTTCAGTGGCGAAATATCCGATCCGTCGTCGACCAGGATAATCTCTCTTTCTTTCGCGCTCAGCGAGAGTGCAAGGATGCTTTTCAGGCATTCTTGCAGTAAATGCGCGGGCAGGTTGTAGGTTGTGATGACGAAGCTGACTAAGGGTTGCGTCGATACAATTTGTGAATGAATTTGTTGAGTTGGCATAAACGTTTCAGTCCGATGATAGGTAATAGTTTTATTCTTATGGGAAGGTGCTCTGAATGTTCGAATGTAAATACGGGTAGGATGGGCGTTGCGCCAGTCAGTTCGAAGACATCCAGCTGAATGTTCAATATGTGTGAATAGAATCGGACGAAATCGGGATGCGTTGTGATAGACGTATCTTGCAGCGTACCGATACATCCCTTCAGCAAGTCGTTCAGCTCTTTGGCCGTTGCCGTTGCCGTGATGCCTTTGGGATTGTAGCAGTAATGATACAGGCCTCTGTCTGTTGTCGCCACGGTATGGCAGACATACAGCAATGCTGTCAGTACGTAAACGTCTTCGAAGGCGGTATTCATCGGATATTCTATTTGTCGGAACAGCGTTCGCTTGTATATTTTATTCCAAGCATAGGCATGCAGGTAAGCCTTTGTCGCGAACCAATAGGTGTACATGTCGTGGTAAACGGCGGGATCGAAAGACTGCAGGTGTTGCTTGTGCCCATTCTTATGATGCTTGAGGAGCGGGAATTCGATGAAATCGTATTCGGGATGTTCGGCGAGTGTTTGCATTAGCGGTCGATAGGTTTCGCGGGCTACAAAGTCGTCGCTGTCGACAAACGTGACGTATTTGCCAGTGGCCTGTTGCAGTCCGGTATTCCGCGCTGCGCTCAATCCGCTGTTTGCCTGATGAATCGTCCGGATTCGCTTGTCTTCCCCGGCCAGCGCGTCGCAGATCCGGGACGACCGATCAGTCGATCCGTCGTCTACCAAGATGATTTCGAAATCGCTGAACGACTGTTGCAACACACTGTCGACACTTCTTCTCAGTGTTTGCTCTACGTTATATACCGGAATGATAATACTAAGTTCCATCTTTTGCAAAGGTAGTGCAAGTTGAATGCAATAAAGCTTGCTTTAATTGCTGAGACGCCGCCTATCTTATGCAAAGGTAGTGCAAAATAGTGATAATGCGGGTGTGCTGCCAACTACTTTCGTCCGAAAGTAATATTGCCATGGCAATTGCGTTTATAAAACAATGGAGATCGAGAAACAAAAAAATAATTATACGCATATACTGAAATACACCTTTTTGTTCGGAGGCGTAGAAGGTTTCGTTATGCTCGTCGGCCTGATTCGCAACAAGCTCGTGGCTGTGATTCTGGGTCCTGAAGGCATGGGGCTGATGTCTCTTTTCAATTCTACGGCCCGCCTGATGAGCAATTCTACGAATTTCGGTCTGGGCACAAGCACCGTCAGGAATCTTTCGGACAGTTACGAGCGGGCCGACGACGGCGAAATCGGTCATCTCATTGCGGTAATTCGTTCGTGGAGCCTGTTCACCTCGCTTTTCGGTATGTTGTTGTGTGTGGTACTCAGTCCGGTGCTCGACAAATGGGTTTTCGGCGGTGGCCGTACTCTGCACCTTGTTTTTCTGTCAGTCATCGTGGCGATGACAACCATAACAGGTGGCGAACTGGCTATACTCAAGGCCACGCGAAAACTTTCGGCCCTGGCCAAGATCTCGGTTTACCAGGTGATAGGTTCGTTGCTAATATCCATACCTTTATACTTTATATGGAAAGCAGCGGCCATTCTGCCGTCGCTCATCATCATTGCATGCATCCAGATGCTGCTCACCATCGGCTATTCGCACAGAAGCTATCCGCTTCGTTTCTCGTTGAATCGTGTGCTGCTGTCCGACGGTTTTTCCATGATCAGGTTAGGCAGTGCCTTTATGTTGGCGGCCATATTGGGAAGCGGGGCCGAACTGGCCATCCGATCTTATCTGAACGGTGCGGCCTCTGTCGAGACCGTGGGTCTGTACAACGCTGGTTACATGCTCACGATGACCTATGCCGGAATGGTATTCTCGGCCATGGAGACCGACTATTTTCCGCGTTTATCGGCTGTTCGGCAAATTGGAAAGCCGCTGAGCGAGGTCGTGAATAAACAGATAGAGGTGTCGCTGCTGTTGATATCCCCCATGCTCGTTTTCTTTCTGATCAGCGTGCCGCTTCTTTTGCCTCTTTTATACAGCCATCGTTTTCTGCCGTTGCAGGGCATGGTACAGGTCGTTGTCTTTGCCATGTACTTTCGTGCGGTCAATCTTCCGATAGCCTATATACCGTTGGCAAAGGGCAATGCAAAGCTGTATCTGTTCTTCGAGTCGTTTTACGATATATTGTTGGTGGTTCTTGCCATTCTGGGGTACAACCGGTTCGAACTGTTAGGCACGGGCCTGGCGATAACGCTTACAACCGTTGTGCATCTTTGCCTGTCGTGTTATTATATGAACCGCGTGTACCGATACTGGCTATCGCGTCAGGTGATTCGATACATGGGATTGCAACTGTCTGTCGGTTTGATGGCTTATGCGGCGACGTTTGTTCTGCATGGCTGGCAGTATTGGGTTGTGGGACTGCTGTTGTCCGTAACCAGCTTGTTGATTTCCATCCGCATTTTACGGAAAAAGACCGGTTTATGGAAACGATTGATGCGGAAACAATAGGCCGAATCGGTTCTTTCTTTCGGGCACCGTTCGGGAATGCCAAAAACCTGCAAGTCTTTGCCCCAAACCGTTCGGGAATGGCAAAAACCTGTAGGAAATTCGCTCAAACCGTTCGGGAATGCCGAAAACCTGCAAGTTTTTACCCCAAACCGTTCGGGAATGCTGAAAACCTGCAAGTCCGTGATCGTGATCGATCCGGTTACGACTGAGAACGATGTCTGCAGAGTCAATTCTCCCTCTAATTTCTTCGGTCGTGAGCTCCATTTTTCGGGATAAGTTGCCGATGGTAAAAGTTCTTAAAATAAGGAATCTTAGTCGAAAATTTAAATTAATTTAGAAAGCAAGTATCGCTTCTGTTTCTTTATTGTTGTATTTTTGCGCTTAATTTAAAAATAGAATAACAACACACAATTATGGCAGAAGCTATTGATATTCGCGAGTTAAATATCCGAATAGAACAACAGAGCGGTTTCGTTACCAACCTTATTCACGGAATGGACCGCGTGATAGTAGGACAGAAGCATCTTGTCGATTCACTTCTCATTTCATTGCTCAGCGATGGGCATATCCTGCTGGAAGGCGTTCCGGGACTGGCCAAAACATTGGCTATTAAAACGCTTTCGCAGCTGATCGATGCCGACTACAGTCGTATTCAGTTTACGCCCGATTTGTTGCCGGCCGATGTTATCGGAACATTGGTTTATTCGCAGAAAGACGAGAAGTTTCAGGTAAAAAAAGGCCCGGTGTTTGCCAACTTCATACTGGCCGACGAAATAAATCGTGCGCCGGCCAAAGTCCAAAGTGCCTTGTTAGAGGCCATGCAAGAACACCAGGTAACGATAGGCGAGCATACATTCAAACTGCCCGATCCTTTCCTGGTGATGGCTACGCAGAACCCCATCGAGCAAGAAGGTACGTATCAGCTGCCCGAGGCACAGGTCGACCGTTTCATGCTGAAAGTGGTCATCGGATATCCGACGCTTGAAGAAGAAAAACTGATTATTCGCGAAAACCTGCAGAGCAGTTTACCGCAGGTAACACCTGTAACCAATGCCGAAGAAATTTTACGAGCACGATCTATCGTCAACGAGGTATATCTTGACGAAAAGATAGAACAGTATATTGCCGATATCGTTTTTGCCACTCGCTATCCCGAACGTTATCAGATGCCCGAACTGAAGGACATGATTACTTTTGGCGGATCGCCGCGCGCTTCTATCAATTTGGCAAAAGCGGCCCGGGCTTATGCCTTTGTCAAGCACAGAGGTTATGTTGTCCCGGAAGATATCAGGGCTGTGGCACACGATGTGTTGAGACACCGCATCGGCCTTTCTTACGAAGCAGAGGCCAGCAATGTAACGTCGGAAGAAATCGTATCTAAAATTATCAACAAAATAGAAGTGCCTTAAGCAAGAGTTGTTTGCCAGCATGATGTATAGTTATGGAAACAAGCGAGATTTTAAGGAAAGTCAGAAAGATAGAAATCAAGACTCGTGGTCTGAGTCAGAATATCTTTGCGGGGCAGTATCATACAGCCTTCAAAGGCCACGGTATGGCTTTTTCTGAGGTAAGAGAGTACCAGTTCGGCGATGATGTGCGCGATATTGACTGGAATGTAACCGCTCGCTTCAACCATCCTTACATAAAAGTGTTCGAAGAAGAAAGAGAACTAACGGTTATGCTGCTGATCGACGTTTCGGGCTCGCTGGATTTTGGCACAAAGAAAGAGACCAAGCGAGAAATAGCTACCGAAATTGCGGCAACGCTGGCTTTTAGCGCCATCCAGAACAATGACAAGATAGGCGTTATCTTTTTCTCTGATCGAATCGAAAAGTATATTCCGCCAAAGAAAGGGCGCAAACATATTTTGTATATTATTCGTGAAATGCTCGACTTTCAGCCGCAAAGCAGAAAGACAGATGTAGGTATGGCTATAGAATATCTTACGCGAATGATGAAGTGCAGATGTACAGCCTGTATTTTAAGCGACTTCTATATCCGACATCACGTAAATGAATATGATCGTTTCGAACATGCCCTGACCATTGCAAACCACAAACACGATATCGTTGCTGTGCAGGTATATGATCAGCGAGCTAAAACGCTTCCCGATATAGGACTGATGAAAATTCGCGATGCAGAGACCGGACACGAAATGTATATCGATACGTCGTCGTCGAAATTAAGACGCGCGCATACGGCCTATTGGATGGAACGTGCTGCCAAATTGAAACAAACATTTGCAAAAAGCGGCATAGACTGGATTAGCGTGGCAACCGACGAAGACTATGTCAAGGCCATGATGAGACTCTTTGCACAGCGAGGGGTTTAAATAGTTTACGGATCGGTAAGACCGGATAAAGGTATGAAAATACCAAGTGACAATGAATTTGAAGATTAAATATATCGTTAGCATATTGCTCTGTATCTTTTGTAAGGCGAATGTACAGGCACAGACGACGGTTGAGCAAAAAATAGACTCGATCGGCATTTTGATAGGACAGCAAGCGCATCTAACCATAGATGTAACCACCCATCAAGGAGCAAAAATTCTATTTCCTAATTTAAAACCTTCGCAATATCTCGTTCCCGGTATAGAATTAGTGGATATTGCCGATGGCGGTACGGTTTCGTTAGATGGCAACAGAATAAAGGTTTCTAAAAGATATACGATTACTTCTTTTGACGAGCGTTTATATGCTATTCCCGGGCAGAAAGTTAAAGTTGACGGAAAGTCCTTTTCTGGTAATACGGTAGCGCTGAAAGTCATCACAATGGATGTAGATACACTTCATCCCAACCAATTCTTCCCACCGAAAGATATACAAGATAATCCTTTTTTATGGAGCGAATGGAGTCCTGTGTTTTGGATAAGCATTCTGATGTTACTGCTCTGTATACTTGGATTCTATTTGTATATACGCCTTCGTGATAATAAGCCTATCATAACCCGTATTCGGATTGTTAAAAAAATATTGCCTCATCAAAAGGCATTGAGCGTTATCGACAAATTGAAAGCCGAAAGAATGCCGGCTTCTGCCGATCAAAAGGGGTATTATACGCAACTGACAGATACGCTTAGAGAGTATATTGAAGAGCGATTCGGGTTCAGTGCAATGGAAATGACGACTTCCGAAATCATTTACAACCTTCATCAAAAAGGCGATCAGAAAATGATAGACGAACTAAAATATCTTTTTGAAACAGCCGACTTGGTAAAATTTGCTAAGTACGAGACATTGATCAATGAAAATGATATGAATCTTGTCAATGCCATTAATTTCATAGATCAAACTAAACTGGAGGGACAGCCGACCGAAGAACGTATTGTACCAAAATTGGATGAGAACGATAAGCGGATAAAAAAGAACCGACTGACGATTCAGTTATTACTCGCTGTCATTTCGTGCAGTGTTTTTGTGCTATTGGTTTATATAGTATATCACATCTATTTGCTGTTGGCATAAAAATAGACGGCACCAATAAAAATAAGTGAACGTGGAATTTGTAAATAAAGAATATTTCTTACTGTTGTTGCTGCTCATACCGTATGTTATATGGTATTTCCTCTATCGCAAAAGAAACGAGCCGACAATGCAAATGAGCGATACTTATGCTTATATGTTGGCTCATAAAAGTTGGCGTATACGATTGATTCATCTGCCAATGTTGTTGAGATGCGTTACATTCGCTTTAGTTGTATGTGTGTTAGCACGCCCTCAAACGCATAATTCATGGGATAAACATACGGTAGAAGGTATTGATATCATGTTGGCAATGGATGTATCTACCTCTATGTTGGCAGAAGATTTAAGACCAAATCGCTTGGAAGCAGCGAAAAATGTGGCAGCCGAGTTTATCTCTGGAAGGCCCAATGATAATATCGGTTTAACGATATTTGCCGGCGAATCTTTTACACAATGTCCGATGACGACCGATCATGTATCTCTGCTAAACTTGCTTCGTAATGTCCGGACAGATATTGCTGCCCGCGGATTGATATCCGACGGAACAGCTGTAGGAATGGGACTGGCTAATGCCGTTTCACGCTTGAAAGCGTCTAAGGCAAAGAGCAGAGTTGTTATCTTACTGACAGACGGCAGCAATAATATGGGAGATATTTCGCCGATGACCAGTGCTCAGATTGCTCGGAGTCTCGGCATCAGAGTCTATACCATTGGCATCGGAACGAATAAGGTTGCCCCCTATCCGATGAATGTTGGCGGAGCTACGCAATATGTAAATATTCCGGTAGAAATAGATTCGAAAACTTTAAGTGATATTGCTGCGGTGACTGAAGGTAATTTTTATCGGGCAACTAATAACAAGGAATTGAAGCAAATCTATAACGATATCGACAAATTGGAGAAGACGAAAATGAATGTCAAAAGGTTTTCGAAAAGATACGAGGCGTTCCAACCGTTTGCTATTACTGCTATTATTTGTCTGTTATTAGAATTGTTGTTGAAGAATACTATATTTCGCCGAATACCTTAAGAAGACAATAGCAACTCTTGTAGGTGTTTATAAACGAGTACGGTACCAATGAGAAGGTAACGATAGGTTAAAAAAATTTTAAAAAACGACCGGTATAAAATCAGTCGAATATAATTAAGATGATAAGATTTGAGGACTCTATATATTTTTGGCTATTAATTCTAATTCCGGTGCTTGCACTGATCAGATTAATAGGATATCGCCGAAGGATACAAAAAATAAAGAAATTCGGCGATCCCGAACTTTTAAAGAAGCAGATGGCGGATATTTCCATATATCGCCCATCTATCAAATTCTGGCTGCTTCAATCTGCATTAGCATTACTGATCCTTATGTTGGCTCGGCCCCAAATGGGAACGAAAATTTCGCACGAAAAACGTAATGGTATTGAGACAATTATAGCATTAGATATATCCAACTCAATGCTGGCAGAGGATGTAGTCCCATCCAGATTGGCTAAAAGTAAATTATTGGTAGAGAATCTTGTCGATAATTTTACGAACGATAAAATCGGACTTGTCGTTTTTGCTGGGGATGCTTTCGTGCAGTTGCCCATCACAAGCGATTATGTCAGCGCCAAGATGTTTTTACAGAATATTGAACCTTCATTAATCACAACACAGGGAACCGATATTGCACAGGCCATTCGATTAGCCATGGGTAGCTTTACCCAGCAAGAAAAAGTCGGACGTGCTATTATTTTAATTACAGATGGCGAAGATCATGAAGGCGGTGCTTTAGAGGCTGCAGAAGATGCGCGGAAAAAAGGAATCAATGTCTTTATATTAGGAGTTGGCGAAACTAAAGGAGCTCCTATTCCTGTGAATGGAGGCGGCTATATGAAGGATGAAAGTGGGCAAACGGTTATGACGGTTTTGAATGAGAAAATGTGTCGTGAAGTTGCAAAGGCGGGAAAAGGGACTTACATACATGTAGATAACACGAGTGATGCACAAAAGCAATTGAATGGAGAATTAATAAAACTACAGAAAGGAGAAACCAACAGCGTGATTTATAGTGAATACGATGAGCAGTTTCAGGCTTTTGCCATTCTTGCTTTATTGTTTTTGATAGTTGAAATATGTATTTTAGAAAGCAGGAATCCTTTTTTGAAGGATATCAGATTGTTCACAAGAAGAAAACGATAAGCAGTGATGGTAGGTATAATTAGATATATAATCATTTGTGTGTGTTGTATGTCTTGTAACATTGTTGTTGTGAAGGCGCAAAGCGACAGACAATTTATTCGATCGGGTAACAAGCTCTTCCGAGAACAAAATTATGCCAAGGCAGAGGCAGACTACCGAAAAGCCGTAGCACAGAATACTAAGAATCCGCAGGCCCTCTATAATTTGGGCTGTGCTTTAATGATGCAGCAGAAAGATTCTGCTGCCATAGAGCAATATGAGCATGCCGGAAAATTAGAAACCAGTAAGAGCCGAAAGGCAAAGGTATATCATAATATCGGTGTTATTTGTCAGAAGCATCAGATGTATGGCGAGGCTATCGAAGCCTATAAAGAGAGTCTTCGTAATAATCCTGACGATCATGAAACCCGTTATAATTTGGCTTTATGTAAGCGCCAGCAGAAATCGCAGAATAAGAATAATAATGATCAGAAGAAAAAAGACGATCAGCAGGGTAAAGATAGAGAGAAGAAAGATAAACAACAAAAGAAAGAGAAAGAGCAAGACCAACAGCAA
This sequence comes from uncultured Prevotella sp., assembly GCA_963515815.1. Classification (GTDB taxonomy): domain Bacteria; phylum Bacteroidota; class Bacteroidia; order Bacteroidales; family Bacteroidaceae; genus Prevotella. Next base: position 14,089 of record CAUQAO010000018.1, on the reverse strand, counting down.
TCTCAGAATCAAAAGCCCAAAGAGAGCATGAGTAAAGAGAATGCAGAACAACTTTTAAATGCTGCTATGCAGCAGGAAAAAGCCACGCAGCAACGAATGAAAGAAGCGATGCGGCAATCGCACTCACGGCGTTTGAAACAAAATTGGTAATTGCAGACTAATAATGATTATACATTGCGATGAATACTTTCTTAAAATATATATTATCTGTTCTGGTGTTGATTGGTTTTAGCACGTCATTCACCATATATGCCCAATCCATATCGGTTTCTGTCCCAGCAAATGTAGCTGTGGGAGAGAATTTCAGATTATCTTATACAATCAATACGCAAGACGTAGAGGATTTCAGGGCCGGCAACATTCCGGCTGCCATAGAGATTATTGCCGGTCCTTATACATCGAGCCAATCGAGCTTTCAGATGGTCAACGGTCATGCCAGCAGTTCTTCTTCCATTACCTATACCTATACTTTGTATGCTTCGAAAAACGGTACGTACACTATTCCCGCAGCGCATGCCCGCGTAAACGGCAAGTCGATAGCTTCGAAGGCGGCGAAAGTAACAGTTTCGGGAACGGCACGCAACAACGGCGGAGCGCCTCAGATGCACGATGATTATGCCGGCGAAGCGCAGATAAGGAATGCCGGCAGTAAGATTTCGAGCAATGACTTGTTTATAAAAGTAAGTGCCAATAAGAGGCGTGTACACGAGCAAGAACCGATATTGCTTACTTATAAAGTATATACGCTTGTCGAATTGACTCAGCTTGAAGGAAAGATGCCCGATCTGACCGGATTCCACACGCAAGAGGTCAAGCTGCCGCAACAGAAGAATTTCCATATCGAGAGTGTGAACGGACGCAATTACAAGTGCGTAACCTGGAGTCAGTACGTTATGTATCCGCAAATGACCGGTAATTTGCAGATACCGAGTATCGTATTCAAGGGAATCGTTGTTCAGCAAAACAGAGCGGTCGATCCTTTCGAGGCGTTTTTTAACGGCGGATCGGGTTATGTAGAAGTAAAGCGCGAGATCAAGGCTCCGAGTTTGAATATACAGGTCGATCCCCTGCCACAGCGTCCTGCCGATTTCTCTGGCGGCGTTGGCAAGTTCAATATATCGGCGTCGCTCAACCGCACAGAGGTAAAGGCCGGAGAACCCATTTCGTTGCGTGTCGTAGTCGGTGGCGTTGGCAATTTGAAACTTATAAAAGAGCCACGGATCGATTTCCCGAAAGATTTCGATAAGTACGACGCAAAGGTTACCGACAAAACCAAGTTGACACCCAATGGTGTAGAGGGAAATATGGTGTATGACATTCTGGCCGTTCCGCGCAATCAGGGGCGCTATGACATTCCGCCGGTTTCGTTTACCTACTACGATATAGAGGCCAACACTTACAAGACAATCAAGACTCAACCTTTCAGGCTCACGGTGACGAAGGGCTCGGGAAGCAGCAATGCAGTTGCCGATTATCGGCAGGAGAAGGATAACGATATCCATCCGCTGAAGACGGGCAAGGATAACCGGCATGATATCTACGATTTCTTCTTCGGTTCTACGCGCTATTGGGTCTGCTTGTTGATGCCGTTGATCGCTTTCGTCGTCCTGCTCATAGCGTTCAGGAAGCGTGCCCTCAACTATGCCGACGTAGTGAAAATGCGTGGCAAACGAGCCAATAAAATGGCTACAAAACGTTTGAAAAGAGCGCGCATGTTGATGCTGCAAAACAGGCAGAGCGAATTTTACGACGAGGTTTTGCGCGCCTTGTGGGGATACATCGGCGATAAGTTGAATATGCCTGTAGAGAGGCTCTCGCGTGAGAATATAGAAGACAATTTGTCGATGCACGCAGTGAATCCGGAAACGATAGCCACCTTCCTTTCGGCCCTCGACGAGTGCGAATTCGAAAGATATGCACCAGGCGATGTTTCAGGTAATATGAGCAAGACAATAGAGGCCGCAATGACAGCCATCATGAATATAGAGAGTGTAATGAAAGCGACTTTCAGACAGAAGGGCCACAGAAAAGTGAATACGGCAAGCGTTCTGCTCCCGCTGTTGCTGTGGTGTTTTGCTTTTCCTGCCGGCGCCATTACGAAAAAGGATGCCGACACGGCATACAAGCGCGGCGATTATCAGCAGGCCATAAAAGATTATCAAGAGCTTCTGAAACACGGTGTGAGCGCCGACTTATACTATAATCTGGGGAATGCGTTTTTCAGAACCGATAATATAACGCAGGCCGTTCTGGCCTATGAAAGGGCGTTGATCCTATCGCCCGGCGACGATGATATCCGATTCAATCTGCAGTTTGCAACATCGCGAACAATTGACAAGATTACGCCCGAAAGCGAGATGTTTTTTGTTACCTGGTACCACGCAGTGGTCAATTTTACCAGCGTAGACCGTTGGGCTTATACTGCCATCGTGTCCATTGTGTTGGTCTTGCTGTTGGTGCTGGTATTCCTGTTCAGCTCTTCCGTCGTGTTGCGTAAAATCGGGTTTTACGGCGCTTGCTGGTTTTTCGTCCTCTTTATTGCCGGTAATTTCTTTGCCTACCAACAAAAAAAGCAGTTGAACAATCGCACCGGTGCCATTGTCATTGCTCCTTCGGTCGTGGTAAAGAAGACTCCGGCCGCAACGGGCACCGACGAATTCGTGATTCACGAAGGAACAAAAGTGAATATCACGGATAAAGCTCTGCAAGGATGGCGAGGCATCCGGCTGGCCGACGGCCGCGAGGGGTGGCTGCAGACCGGACAGATAGAAGAGATATAACAAGCGAATCAATCTTTTTTGAGAGGGAAATACTTTGAGTTTACAGGCAATCATAGCAATTGATCGACAGCTTCTGGCCGTATTGAACGGATCGGATTCGTTGTTCATGGACGAACTGATGCTGACGCTTACTTCCAGTCTGACATGGATTCCGCTTTATTTTTCTTTGCTTTATCTGGTGATAAAGAACGGCGAAACAGCGGCACAGAGATTGTTCGTCATAGGCTTCGTTGCCCTTTGTCTGTTGTTTTCTGCCGGCGTGGCCGATGCCACGGTCAAGCCGTTGGTGGGACGACTCAGACCTTGCAACGATCCGCTTTTAAGCAACGAGATAGATGTGGCGCGTAATTTCCGTCCGTCGTCTTACAGCTTCTTTTCCGGTCATGCTTCCAATACTTTTTCCTTAGCACTTTTCATTACTCTGCTTGTCAAGAGCCGAGTGCTTACCGTGTGCCTGATCGCTTGGTCGCTCATCAATGCCTATACGCGGTTGTATCTGGGCGTGCATTACCCCAGCGATGTTCTTGTCGGTCTGGTATGGGGTGCGATCGTGGGTACGGGTACCTACTACGCTTACTTGCGGGTATATCGCCGGATGGCCCCCGCGGTTCGGGATCGAAAAGCCGTTGAGTGGCTCAAAACCACTGCGAGAGTGTCAGAAGGTGCTTTTGAGTCGCTCAAAACCATTGCGAATGAGACAGCCGATGCCGATAGCACAGTGCAAACGGGCATTTTTTGCTCCGACTGCGTAAAAATAGTAGTCTTAGCCTTTACTGCCAGTGTTGTTTATGCCGTGATCAGATCTTTCGCGGCCTGTTATTGAACTTAAAGAATCGAAAAGTGAATACCAAGCACGTCCATATCAGCAATTATCAGTACGATTTGCCCGACAATCGCATTGCCAAGTTTCCAATGGCCGAACGCGATCGCAGCAAGCTGCTCATCTATAATAAAGGCAAGTTGGGCGAAGATGTTTTCTTCCATTTGCCCGGCTACCTGCCCCAAGGTGCCTTGATGGTGTTCAACAACACGAAGGTGATTCAGGCCCGAATGCATTTTAGGAAAGAAACCGGCGCGCAGATCGAGATTTTCTTGATGGAGCCCGCATGCCCGACAGATTACGAGCAGGTGTTTCAGACGCGCGCAAGCTGCGCATGGTATTGTATGATCGGCAATCTGAAGAAATGGAAAGCCGGACCGCTGACACGCCCGTTCGAAGTGAACGGTCGGCGGTTTACCTTGACCGCTGCTCGCCGTTTGCCGAGCGCCACCGAAACGGAGAACCATACAACTCAGCAGAATGCTTCGTCGACAAACCATTGGATAGACTTCCGTTGGGATGTGCCCGATGTAAGCTTTGCCGAGATACTCGAGGCGATAGGCGAACTGCCGATTCCGCCGTATCTTAATCGGGCGACGGCAGACAGCGACAAGGAAACTTACCAAACTGTTTACTCGAAGATAAAGGGATCGGTGGCGGCGCCTACGGCCGGGCTGCATTTTACAGACAGCGTGCTGGCGGCTTTAGATCGCCGCGGCATCGACCGCGAAGAGGTTACGCTGCACGTAGGCGCAGGTACATTCAAACCCGTCAGCAGTGCGGCTATCGCAGACCACAATATGCACACCGAGTATATTTGCGTACGTAGGCAGACGCTCGAGAAGCTGTTGCAGCACAACGTGTGCGCCATTGCCGTGGGAACAACCAGCGTGCGGACGTTGGAAAGCCTCTACTATATGGGCGTTTATTTGGAAACACATCCCGATGCGACTGAGGTCGATCTGCATGTAGACCAGTGGGCGCCGTACGAGCGGCATAACGCTGATGGGACGGTAGAACAGCTGAACGGCGCATTGGTCGACGACATATCGCCGGCGAAAGCCATCGGAAACTTGTTGGATTATCTGTGTCGTAACCGGCTGGAAACGTTGCACAGCGCTACGAAAATCATCATAGCGCCGGGGTACGAGTATAAGATAGTGCGCATGCTGATCACCAATTTCCATCAACCCAAAAGCACTCTGCTGCTGCTTGTCAGCGCTTTTGTGCATGGCGATTGGCGTAGCATATACGAATATGCGCTGGCACACGACTTTCGTTTCTTGAGTTACGGCGATAGCAGTCTGCTGATACCGTGACAACTGTATGGATGAATGACAACCAAAATAGTTTTGAATATGAAAATAGGCGATCGGGTTAGGTTTTTAAGCGAGTCGGGCGGCGGAATTGTCGCCGGATTCGAAGGAAAAAATATCGTGTTGGTCGAAGATGAGGATGGATTTCAGATTCCAACTCCTATCACCGACGTGATTCTTATACAGACAGACGATTACAGTTCGAGTAAAACTATACAGGTGGCACCACCGCATTCTACGTCGATGCGGCAGGCATTGACTCAGCCGGCGCCCAGCGTGCGAGAAGACTCGGAGACAGATCCCGCCGACAGCGAAGTTACGTTTCAGCCGCCGATAGAGGAGCGCAAGGGCGGAAATCTGCTGAGCTGTTATCTTGCTTTCGTTCCGTTGAACGTAAAGGAAATGGCGAATACGCGATTCGAAAGCTACTTTGTCAATGACAGCAATTACTACATTCGTTATACGTACCTCACGGCCGAGGGGCAGAATTGGACACTGAGGTCGAGCCACGAAATGGCCCCTAATACGAAAGAGTTGATCGAGGAATTCGGAAAAGAAGACCTCAACTCGCTCGGGCACGTCGCCATCCAGCTGCTGGCTTACAAGCGCGACAAGTCGTTTATACTGAAACCGTCCATCGAAGTACAGTTCAGAATCGATCAGGTTAAGTTCTACAAACTTCATACCTTTCAAGAGAACGATTTCTTCGAGCAGCCCGCCTTGCTCTATCCCATCGTAGAAAACGACAAGGTTGTCCGCCCTTTGGTTATCGATGTCGAAGAGCTGAAAGCTGAGATGTACCGCAAGAAAACGACAGAACGAAAGACCGGGTCGGAACGAAAAAACACTGCTGCCTCGGTGCAGGCGAAACATCGCGGTGCAACGGATATTATTGTCGTAGACCTGCATTCTGCAGAGTTGTTAGACACGACGGCCGGCATGAGCGCAACCGATATTCTGAATTATCAATTGCAGAAATTCCGCGAAGCACTGGATACCTATAAAGACAAGAAAGGGCAGCGCATCGTCTTTATACACGGAAAAGGCGAAGGCGTTTTGAGGCGAGCTATCATCAACGATCTGAACTATCGCTATAAGAAATATCACTATCAGGATGCCAGTTTCCGCGAATATGGTTACGGCGCTACGCAGGTTACTGTACGCTGAACGGCAATCGGAAAGGATTAAAAAAAGCAATAAAAACATGGAATTATGAATACAGGCTTTATTAAAGTAGCATGCGGTGTACCGTTGGTGCGGGTCGCCGACTGTAAATATAACGTCGAACAAACCGAAACACAAATTGTGCTGGCCGAAGGGCAGGGGGTAGAAATCATCGTCTTTCCCGAATTGGGAATGACGTCATACACCTGCCAGGATCTTTTTCAGCACAGTCTTTTGTTAGAATCGACAGAGGCCGCAGTACTTCATTTGCTCGACTTTACCCGTAAGCTGGATATCATCTCTATTATCGGTTTGCCGATTGTTGTGGGCGATTTGCTGCTCAACTGCGCTATGGTTGTACAGCAGGGTCAGATATTGGGCATCATTCCTAAAACCTACTTGCCCGATTACAGCGAGTTTTACGAAAAGCGCTGGTTCGCCTCTTCGCAAGATTTGAAGTCAACAACCATACGCTATGCCGGCCAAACAGTAATGGTCACGCCCGATCCGCAAATCTTTTCGACGGTTGACGGGGTGCAGTTCGGCGTCGAGATCTGCGAAGACGTATGGGCACCGGTTCCGCCCAGTAATACACTTGCACTTGCCGGCGCCGATCTAATTTTCAACCTCTCTGCCAGCGATGCGCTGATCGGCAAATACAATTACCTGAAAAGTCTGCTCTCTCAGCAAAGCTCTCGCACGATTACTGGCTACATCTATGCGGCCAGCGGTTTCGGCGAAAGCACGCAAGACGTTGTCTATGCCGGCAACGGCGTGATATACGAAAACGGAACGCTATTGGCCGAGGGAAAACGTTTTACGCTCGAAAGTCAGATGCAGACGGCCCAGATCGACATCGAACTCTTGCGCGTAGAGCGGCGCACCAATTCGACGTATGTCAATGCGCAGCGCCAGGTCAACACCTACGCTATACAACGCGAACTGGCCGAAAGCTCGGCGCCTAACCAGTTCTCCATCTTCAATCATAAGTCGTCGATCCATTATATCAGCTGCCTGCCGCAGACCCTCGAGCGCCCGTTCACCTTAGAGCGGACCGTTAATCCGCATCCTTTTGTTCCCGATTCGGGGCATCTGTCCGAAAGTTGTGACGAGATTTTCAATATCCAAACCATGGCCCTGGCAACCCGATTAAAACACATCGACAGCCGCAAAGTGATACTGGGCATCAGCGGCGGATTGGATTCTACGCTGGCTCTGTTGGTATGCGTGCAGACATTCGACAAATTGGGCTACGATCGGCAGGGCATTGTTGGCATCACGATGCCTGGTTTCGGAACGACAGACCGTACACATCGCAATGCCATAGCACTGATGCAGCTGTTGGGTGTTACCACGAAAGAGATAAACATTACCGACAGCGTAATGCAGCATTTTAGAGATATAGGGCACGACCCCAGCGTGCATGACATGACCTACGAAAACAGTCAGGCGCGCGAACGTACGCAGATACTCATGGATCTGAGCAATCAGCTGGGGGGTCTGGTCATCGGAACGGGCGACCTATCCGAATTGGCTTTGGGATGGGCCACGTACAATGGTGATCACATGTCGATGTACGGTATCAATGCTGGTGTGCCGAAAACATTGATCAGGCACCTTGTGCGTTTCTATGCAGAGCGCCTGACAACGCCGAAAGACGTGTCGCGCGTCTTGTCCGACGTGATTGATACGCCCATTTCGCCCGAACTGACTCCGGCCGACGATCGGGGTGCAATAAAACAGAAAACCGAAGACCTGGTAGGGCCATACGAATTGCACGATTTCTTTCTTTATTATTTTCTGCGTTTCGGTTTCCGTCCGCGCAAGATCTTCCTCTTAGCCCATCAGGCATTTGTAGTGCAGCGCACGCATGCCGTCAATAACGCTTTGCCGACGCCTGTAGGCGAATACAGCGACGAGGCGATCAAGCATTGGCTGCGAATATTCTGCAACCGATTCTTTTCGCAACAGTTCAAGCGTTCGTGTCTACCCGACGGTCCGAAAGTAGGTAGCGTAAGCCTAAGTCCGCGCGGCGATTGGCGCATGCCGAGTGATACAGTAAGCAGACTTTGGCTCGACGAATGCGATTTATTATGATAGAAAGAGTTTTAGGTCCAAACTGCTAAACATTTCAGTACAAAAACTTTTTTACCTCCACAAAAAAGAATCGCAATCTGTTATTATGACAAATTGCGATTCTTTTTGCGAGGTACCTGGCAGAGTCGAACTGCCCTACACGGTTTTGCAGACCGTTACCTAACCGATCGGCCAAGGTACCGTTGTTAGATTTTTGACGCTTGCAAAGGTAGCATTAAATATTTGTACGTACAAATATTTATTTTACTTTTTGCTGTAGCATATCGGCTTTTTGCTTATCCTGTCTTGTCTGTGCAGCAAGCGGTCGTGTATGTCGCAGCCTTTACATCCATAGCATTTGTCTTGTTCGTGACGAATGATTTGGTAAATTCTTCTGCCGGCATAGAATACGGCGGCAAGAATGACGATGGCCGTAATGACGTACTGTGCTGTGTACACGTTCGTATTTTTTATGACCGGCTAGTAGGCAAACAGCGGATACTGTTGCATCGTGATGTTTACTTTCTGTTTGACATGTGAAATAACCCGCTCGTCTTCCGGTGTGTTCAATACTTCTTCAATCAATTCGGCTATGAGCTGCATCACATCTTCTTTGGCTCCGCGGGTGGTCATTGCTGCCGTTCCTAAGCGTATGCCGCTGGTCTGGAAAGCTGAACGCGAATCGAATGGAACCATATTCTTGTTAACGGTGATGTCTGCTGCTACGAGTGCATTTTCTGCTATCTTTCCGGTAAGATCGGGATATTTTGAACGCAGATCGACGAGCATGGAGTGGTTGTCTGTGCCGCCGCTGACAATGGAGAAGCCGCGTTGGGTCAACGATTCGGCAAGAATTGCGGCGTTTTTCTTAACCTGTTCGGCGTATTCTTTCCATGCGGGTTGCAGGTTTTCGCCGAATCCGACGGCTTTGGCCGCAATGACATGTTCTAACGGACCACCCTGGATGCCGGGGAAGACAGCGCTGTTAAGCAATTGCGACATCATTTTTACTTCGCCTTTCTTAGTTGTTTCGCCCCACGGGTTCTCAAAGTCTTTTCCCATCAAGATAATGCCTCCTCGCGGTCCGCGCAGTGTCTTGTGCGTGGTACTGGTTACGATATGGGCGTATTTGATGGGGTTGTCGAGTAATCCTGCAGCAATAAGTCCGGCTGGATGCGCCATGTCTATCATCAGCAGCGCACCTACCTGATCGGCTATTTGGCGCATGCGTTTGTAATTCCATTCGCGACTGTATGCTGAACCGCCACCGATTATCAGTTTCGGTTTGTGTTCATGAGCCAGTTCTTCCATTTCGTCATAGTTTACACGACCCGTTTCTTGGCACAGGTTATAACCGACAGGGTGGTAAAGTATGCCCGAAGTATTGACGTGGCTTCCATGCGATAGGTGTCCGCCGTGGTCTAAATTTAGACCGAGAAACGTATCGCCGGGCTTTAGAACGGCAAGAAAAACGGCTGCATTGGCCTGTGCTCCGGAGTGGGGTTGTACGTTTGCAAATTCTGCTCCGAACAGCTTTTTCACCCTTTCTATAGCAAGATTCTCTACTTGATCTACGATCTGACAGCCACCATAATAACGCTTGCCGGGTAGCCCCTCGGCATATTTGTTGGTAAGATATGACCCCATGGCTTGCATCACTTCGTCGCTGACAAAATTTTCTGAAGCGATAAGTTCCATTCCTTTGAGTTGGCGCTGATGTTCTTTCTCGATGAGACTGAATACTTCGATGTCTTTTTCCATGTCTGTTATGTTATTTTGGAAGATTGGTACTCGGTTTATGCAGTTGCAAAAGTAGATATATTTTTTATCTCTTACAAGTGGATAGGGCACTTTCGCACTGTCGTAAAATAGGACGTTAGCAGAGTTCGACCTTGTTGGCTTCTTGCTCTTTGTCGCAATAGTGGCATTTTAGAATGCCGTTTTCTTTATCGACGATGCGGAAAATGGTTCCCATCGGTTCGTTGTTCGTAATACACTTCGGGTTGTTGCATTTAACGATTCCCCTTAGTTCGTCGGGAGTTTCTACCGTTTTCTTTTCCGTAACCTCGTAGTCTTTGATAATGTTCAGCACCACTTTCGGGGCTACTACCGACAGCCGGCTGATCTCTTCGTCGGAGAAGAACTTATTAGAAACCTTGATAATGCCTTTTTTCCCCACCTTTTTCGAAACGAAATTGTTTCCGATGGTAACGGGTGTGTTCAAACTTTCCAGTTCAAGCAGTTCGGCCACTTGATAAGTTTTATTTGCCGGTATATGATCGATAACAGTACCATTTTCGATGGCTGCGACCAAACGTTCTTTCTTATTCATATTCAAAAATTGTCTTTATTGTATAATGGTTTTGTCTTGCTTGATATCTTCCAAACTGATGCCGAGACAGTGGCAGAAGATAGCCTCTCGGGCATAAAGCCCATTCTGCGCCTGTTGTATGTAATAAGCGTGCGGGTTGTCGTCTACATCGTATGCAATCTCGTTGACACGGGGTAGCGGATGCAGAATCTTCAGGTTTTCTTTCACATGGCTAAGCTTGTCGTTTCGCAGTACGTATGTGTTTTTCACTTTTTCATATTCCATTAAATCAGAGAATCGCTCTTTCTGTACGCGTGTCATGTATAAAATATCGGCATCGGCCAGCACCTTTTCATTAAAGGCCGTATGCTCCTGGTATTTGATGTGGTGCTCCTGGCAATATATTTTATACTCGGTAGGCATGGCTAATTCTTTGGGAGCAATAAAATGGAATGTCGGGTTGAAATGGCGCATGGCCGTGAGCAAAGAGTGAACCGTTCGCCCGTATCTTAAGTCGCCGACAAGATAGATGTTCAGATTATCTAACGTTCCTTGTGTTTTTCGAATAGAATACAGGTCTAATAAACATTGCGAAGGGTGCATGTGTGCACCGTCGCCGGCGTTGATAATAGGGACGGGGGCTATTTCGCTGGCATATTGGGCTGCTCCTTCTATATAGTGTCTCATCGCAATGATATCAGCATAGTTCGAAACCATCAGAATCGTATCTTTCAGCGTTTCACCCTTTGAAACGCTCGAAGCCTTTGCATCCGAGAAACCGATTACGCGCGCCCCCAACCGATTGGCTGCCGTCTCGAAACTTAATCGGGTTCGAGTAGACGGTTCGTAAAAAAGAGTGGCAACGACTTTTCCTTTTAATAATTCGCGATTGGGATGTTTCTCAAACTGCCCGGCCATCTCTAACAAATAAACGATCTCTTGTTTTGTAAGATCGGCGATGGTAACAAAATGATGTTTTTCCATTTTTTGTTCTTAATATGTTGATTTCGGAATCGAGGGCTAAGTTACCCATTAATTTTTGTTTATGACCGCTGTTTGGCAGAAAAATGGTATTTTTGCAACGTAACAAAGAGTCGAAAAAGTAGGATGAAAAAGACGATTATTCATTTTTTTTGGCAGATGCTATTCTTAGTGATTATTGCCGTGTCAATAGCCTTTGCTGCTATTTGGAACGGAAAGATCGGATACATGCCTGCTATTGAAGATCTGCAAAATCCCATCAGTCGTTTTGCCACACAGGTATATTCTGCAGACGGTAAGATGATGGGGACATGGAGCTTTAACAAAGAAAACCGAATCGTAATTCCATATTCGAAAATATCTCCGCATTTGGTTCATGCGCTTGTTGCGACAGAAGACGCGCGATTTTACGAACACTCCGGCATAGACTTTATCGCTTTGGCCAGAGCCGTTATTAAACGAGGCATCTTGGGGAATGAGAGTGCAGGGGGCGGTTCTACCATTACCCAACAATTGGCCAAACAGCTATATTCGAAAACAGCCCATAGCAAACTCGAGCGCATGTTGCAAAAGCCCATAGAATGGGTTATTGCAGTCAAGTTGGAAAGATATTATACTAAAGAAGAAATCATCGCGCTCTATCTCAATTATTTCGATTTCTTGCACAATGCGGTCGGAATCAAAACGGCAGCGAATACCTATTTCGACAAAGAGCCCAAAGATTTGTCTGTTACAGAATCGGCCGTCTTGGTCGGACTCTGTAAAAACCCCTCGCTCTTCAATCCCGTACGTTATCCCGAACGATGCACCGAGCGGCGTAATGTCGTGCTGAAACAAATGCAAAAAGCCGGATATCTGACGGCCGAAGAGTATCGGCGCTATAGCGACGAAAAACTGAAAATAGATTTCCACCGAACCGATCATAAGGAGGGTACAGCTACCTATTTCCGCGAGTTCTTGCGCCAGTACATGACGGCAAATCGCCCCGAACGGTCCGATTATCCGGCATGGAATCAAAATCAATATGTTTTCGATTCGATAGCCTGGGTTACCGATCCGTTGTATGGCTGGTGCAATAAGAACTTCAAGAAAGACGGTAAACCTTATAATGTTTATACCGACGGTCTGAAAGTTTTTACAACCATCGACTCGCGCATGCAGCATTATGCCGAAGAAGCCGTGTACAATCATGTCGCAAAGTTCTTGCAGCCGGCTTTTATGCGAGAGAACAGGCAGAAAGCCAATGCACCGTTCACAGATGCGCTAAGTGCGAAAGAGATAGAAGCGATCATGAACAAAGCCATGATCAATAGCGACAGATACCGCGCATTAAAAGCCGTAGGGGCTACAGAAAGTGAGATCCGGAAATCGTTCAGAACACCGGTCGACATGACCGTATTTACCTACCATGGCGACGTCGACACCACGATGACGCCCTTGGATTCTATCCGATATTACAAAACCTTTTTGCGGGCAGGCTTTATGAGTATGGATCCCCAAACCGGATATGTAAAAGCCTATGTCGGCGGGCTCGATTATAACCACTTCATGTACGACATGGTCATGAACGGGCGCCGACAAGTAGGCTCCACCATCAAACCTTTTCTTTACTCTATGGCCATGGAAAACGGATTCTCGCCCTGCGACGAAGCACCCAACGTACAGAGAAGCTATATCGTAGCCGGAAAAGCATGGACACCCAGAAATGCCAACCGAAGACGATACGGACAAATGGTGACGCTGAAATGGGGACTCGCACAGTCTAACAACTGGATATCGGCTTACCTGATGAGCCGATTGAACCCCCAACAGTTTGTCGAAATGCTGAACAACTACGGCATTCACAACCCCGACATATACCCATCCATGTCGCTTTGCTTAGGCCCCTGCGACGTCTCCGTTGCCGAAATGGTCAGCGCTTACACGGCCTTTGCCAATCACGGCATCAGAACATCGCCGCTCTTCGTTTCGAAGATCGAGGATAACGAGGGAAACGTCATCGCTACCTTCCAACCGCGGATGAACGAAGTAATCAGCGTCGAAAGCGCCAATAAAATGCTCGTATTGCTCCAGGCCGTGGTAGACGATCATGGAACGGCCGGCCGATTGAGATACAAATACAATCTCAAAGGCGAGATCGGTGCCAAGACCGGAACCACCAACCGAAATTCGGATGCATGGTTCATGGGCTTCACCCCCCAGCTCGTTAGCGGATGTTGGGTCGGCGGCGAAGACCGCGACATACATTTCGACTCTACACAAATGGGGCAGGGAGCCACCATGGCATTGCCTATCTGGGCATATTACATGAAAAAAGTATATCGCGACCCATCGTTAGGCTATAAAACCGATGCCACTTTCGGATTGCCCGAAGGCTACAACCCCTGTGTACGAGAAGAACCGGAAACTACCGAATTAGACATCGAAGAAGTGTACGAATAATACCCCTCGTGAGGGGATAAAACGCCCGTTCCCGGCATTTCTCGGCGCAACATTTGGCAGTTTCGAAATAATGTCCTACCTTTGCCGGCGTAAGTTCAGTGTGTAAAGCGCACGATATATAAAGGTAAGAACAACGATGAACGAAAATCTTTATTTTTCTGCAAAAAAGGCGGTAGATTATTTGGCGGTTCCGAATAAT
>CAUQAO010000017.1:0-25176 GCA_963515815.1 uncultured Prevotella sp. | reverse complement strand
TAAAACACATTTTAGGCACTGATGTCTCAAGACATTTTGATATAAAACACATTTTAGGCACTGATGTCTCAAGACATTTTGATGTAAAACACATTTTAGGTACTGATGTCTCAAGACATTTTCGGGTAAATTATTTTTGGACGCCAAAATCAATAATGATAAAGCATAGTGAGGCTTATTTTTCCGAAAAATATATCTGCAACACCTTTTTATCGGCATTGCAGACTATAATTTCATAATGTTTGGAGCTTCTTTTACCGGATAGCAGTGTTTTTCAATGGTCGCGGCCGTTATCTTTTCTTGATATGCAGCGTTTGGTCGCAATAATCGACCACGGCCGACCGGTGGGTGATAAAGATGATGGTTTTGTCGTGATGGGCAAGGATGTTGCGCAACAATTGTTGCTCGGTTTCGGGATCGAGCGCGCTGGTGGCTTCGTCGAACAGCATAACAGAGCGGTTGCGCAACAGGGCCCGTGCGATGCTGATGCGCTGTGCCTGCCCTTCGCTCAGGCCGCCACCCGATTCGGAGCAGACGGTGTCTAAGCCGGCGGGTAGGTGGCGTACAAAGTCGGCACAGCTTTTTTGCAGGGCTTCGTACATCTCTTCGTCGGTGGCATCGAGGCAGCCCAGTCGCAGATTGTCGCGGATGGTTCCGCTGAGCAGCGTATTGCCTTGGGGTACGTAAACAAAGTTGCAGCGCATCAGGGGCGACAGTTCCATCTGTTTTCCTGCCGTGTTGTATATCTGTACCTGTCCCTGTTGCGGATGCAGCAGTGCGAGCAGCAAACGTACAAGGGTGGTTTTGCCCGAACCGGTTTCGCCGAGAATGGCTGTGCAGGATCCGGGATAGAAATCGAAATCGAGGTTTTTGAGCACTTCGCCGTCTGCAGCATCGTATGCGTAGGTTACGTTTTGCAGCCGAATGCCGCAGGGCGGTTCCAGTTCGATGGGATCGCCTTGTTCTTCGAGCGGATTCTCTTCCAGTTCCATGAGTCGTTCGGCTGCAGTAAATACGCTGACGAAGGCGGGCACCAAGCGGGTTAGGTTGCGGGCCGGACTTTGTATGCGGTTCACCAGTTGCAGAAAGGCGGTCATCCCGCCGAATGTCAGCGTATGTTGCGACAGGCGCAGGGCTGCCCAGAGAAAGGCGATGAGGTAGCCGACGGCAAAGCCGAGGTTGAGGATCAGATTCGAAAAGACGTTGAAAACTGTTCGCCTCACGACGTTGTGCCGTAAGTGGCTTTGCGTACTCTCCAGCCGGTCGACCATGACCGAGTCGCTCTCGAGTGTTTTAATCAGCATTCGGTTTTGAATCGTTTCCTGTAAAACGCTCTGTACGCGACTGTCGGAATCGCGTACCTTGCGTGTGAGCCGGCGCATGCGCCCTACGTAGATCTTACTGAAGGCAATGAATACGGGAATGATGCCGATGATAATAAAGGCCAATGTGCGATCCATCGAGAAAAGATAGAAGAAGGCGCCGAGAAATAAGGCCACAACCGAGAGCGAATTGGGAATCACCTCGGTGAGGAAACCGACAACGTTGCTGACATCGGTTTCAAGACGGTTTAATACGTCGCCCGAGTGCATCGTTTCTCGGCCGTGCCACTCCGAACGCAGAATGCGGTCGAGCAGCCGCTGTTGCATTCGGTTTTGGGCGCGTATACCGAGAATGTTCCGTACCCAGATTCCGGCAATATTCATTCCGAAATCGCACAGTATCAACGCCCCCATAATGGCTACGGCGACATAGAGCGAACCGGCAATCGTACCCGACGCAACATCGATGGCATGCTGCACGGCCCATACCTGGGCCAGGCTGATCGATACCGAGAGCAATCCTATCAGGGCATTGAGCACGGCCTGCAGCCGATTGCCGCGCCAAGACAGCCATAGCCATCGCATAATGGTACCGATGGAGTATTTGGAGGCCGGTATGTGTAAAAGTTGCTTGATGTTCATGGGGGAGAGGATATTGGGATGAAAAGGCCGACCGTTATTCGCGCGTGTCGGCGCCCCACATCAACTTTTCGCGCAGCGTAGAAAAGTAGTGCCGGCTGCTTCGCTTCACGATTCGAATGCAATGCGGTGCCTTTTTAATGGTTACTTTCGTGCTTTCGAGCAGTTTTTCAGACCGTCCGTCGATAGCTACCAGATAATTGTGCGATCGGCTCACTACGGTAAGCGTAATTTCAGAATGGTCGGCAATTACTATGGGGCGGATGTTCAGGCTGTGCGGCGCTACGGGCGTTAGGCTTAGAATATTGGCACCGGGCACAATAATGGGGCCGCCGTTCGACAGATTATAGGCCGTGCTTCCTGTCGTTGTCGAGATAATCAGGCCGTCGGCTTGGTAAGTAACGAGGTATTCGCCATCGATGCTCGCTGTGATAGAAATCATCGATGCGTTGTCTCGTTTCAAGATCGCGATGTCGTTCAGTGCATAAGGGCTTCCCTCAATCGCTTCGCCGTCGGTCTCGATCTGTATAACGGTGTGCTCTTCTGTGGTGTAATTGCCTCGGAATACATCGTCTAAAGCCTGCTCGATCTCTTGCGGCAGAATATTGGCCAAGAATCCTAATCGGCCCATATTGATTCCGATAATGGGCGTTTCTTTGGCGCCTACTCTGCTGGCTGCTTTCAGAAACGTTCCGTCGCCGCCCATCGAGATGACATAATCCGCATCGAAATTATATCCGTCGAAAACGCCGGCCACCTCTGTTTCAAGTATTCCGGCTGCTTTCAGAAAATCGTAAAACGATCGTTCTACATAAACCTCGGCCTTTCGCTCCGACAGGTACGCCAGAACCTGATGAATGGAAGTAGATTTTCGGGCCTGATATTCATTTCCGAAGATGGCAAACTTGATTGAAACGGGTAACATAAACTAATGCTTTTTAATGGTGGAGAGGTGCCCCAGGCAGTAAACATTTCGTATATTTGCATACGTAATTAATGTTGCAAAAATACATTTTTTTTATCGATAAACTTTATAAAACTATGGCAAAAGTATATGTGTTTCTTGCCACTGGCTTTGAAGAGACAGAGGCCTTGGCACCGGTCGACATTCTGCGTCGGGGCGGCGTCGATGTACAAACGGTTAGTATCACGGGACGAGAATGGGTAGAGTCGTCTCATCATGTCACGGTCAAAGCCGACGCGCTGTTCGAAGAGGCAGAACTCGGTAAGGCCGATTTGCTGATGCTTCCGGGCGGAATGCCGGGTGCAAGCAACCTGAATGCACACGAAGGCGTACGGCAGTCGCTGGTCAATCAATTCAACGCCGGCCGATTGGTGGGAGCTATTTGTGCCGCACCGATGGTATTGGGTAGTATCGGAATACTTCAAGGCAAACGCGCCACGTGTTATCCGGGATTTGACAAATACCTCGATGGAGCAGAATATACGGCAGAGCTTTGTACCGTCGACGGCAATATTACTACCGGAAAAGGTCCGGCGGCTTCATTCATCTACGGATTTTGCTTGTTAGAGCAGCTCACCTCGAAGGAAAAAGCAGAAGAAGTAAAGGCGGCAATGTTGATCGACGAACTTATAGCCTTACATTGACGCATGAACTATGTCATCATCGTTGCCGGCGGAAAAGGGCTAAGAATGGGGGCAGATATTCCCAAACAGTTTTTACCGATTGGCGGAAAGCCGATTTTGATGCATACTATAGAACGCTTCAGAGGCTATAGTGCGCAACTGAATATCATCTTGGTGCTGCCCAAAGAACAACAGCCCTATTGGCAACGGTTATGTGCAGAATATCATTTCCGGATTTCTCACACAATAGTCGATGGCGGAGAGACACGTTTTCATTCGGTTCAGAACGGATTAAAACACATTCCTGATACGGCAGTTGGCATAGTTGGAGTGCACGATGGCGTACGCCCATTCGCCGCAGTCGATGTTATTTCGCGTTTATATGCATGCGCTCAAGTTCATCGGGCAGCGGTTCCTGTTATCCCGTTGGTCGAGAGCTTACGCCGTGTCGATGCAGCTGGAGGGAGCGAACATGTGCTCCGTAACGACTATCGTTTGGTACAAACACCCCAGGTTTTCGATATCGCCCTTTTCAGACAAGCCTATCGGCAGCCCTATCGTGAAGCTTTTACCGACGATGCTACTGTAATAGAGGCTTATGGACAGCAAATAATAATGGTAGAAGGCAATCGAGAAAATATTAAAATCACAACACCTTTCGATCTTGTTATGGCCGAAGCGCTGATCGCTCACCATTCTGACAGTGATCAGTAGATATTTTATTCCCCCTTGATTCATTTATGCTGGATATTCTCGATCAAGACATCAAATACCTGCCCGGTGTAGGTCCTAAGCGCAAAGAGATTTTGGAGAAAGAACTCCATATCGTAACTTGGCGCGACTTGTTAGAGTATTATCCTTACAAGTATGTAGATCGGAGTCGTATCTATTCGGTTGCAGAGTTGCATGGCGAAATGCCGTTTGTACAGTTGAAGGGAAAGATATTGAGCTTTGAAGAGTTCGATGTCGGTGCCCGCAAGAAGCGTGTCGTGGCGCATTTCAGCGACGGAAGCGGCATTGCCGATCTTGTATGGTTTCGAGGCACGCAATACGTTTATAAAACTTATAAGGTGAACGAAGAGTATATTGTTTTCGGAAAGCCGACCGTTTATGGCGGCAGATACCAGTTTGCACATCCTGATATCGACAAGGCGGCCGACTTGCAACTCTCCGAAATGGGAATGCAGCCTTACTATATGACGACTGAACGGATGAAAAAGAGCGGACTCTCGTCGCGTTCTATCGAGCGACTTACCAAAACGCTTGTCGAGAAACTCTCTGTCGTGCAACTGCCCGAAACGCTGCCTCCTTATATCATCCGACCGTTGCATTTAATTTCTCGTACAGATGCCTTGCTGAAAATACACTATCCTAAAACGCTTCACGATGTACAGCGAGCACAGGTGCGCCTGAAGTTTGAAGAACTGTTTTACGTCCAGCTCAATATCTTACGCTATGCCAGCGACCATCGTCGCAAATACCGGGGGTATATCTTTCAGCAGGTCGGTCCGCAATTCAATCTCTTCTATCAAAACAACCTGCCGTTTCAACTCACCGGCGCTCAAAAAAGAGTCATGCACGAGATACGTGAAGATATGGGGAGCGGCCGGCAGATGAATCGTTTGATACAAGGAGATGTAGGTTCAGGCAAAACACTTGTGGCGTTGATGTCTATGCTCATAGCCGTCGATAATGGTTTTCAGGCCTGCATGATGGCCCCTACCGAGATATTGGCCGAACAACATTTCGCAACCATTCGCCGATTTCTCAACCAAATGGATGTCAGAATAGAATTGCTCACCGGAATCGTTAAAGGCAAACGCCGGCAAGAAATCTTCGACGGTTTGTTGACCGGCGACATAAAGATACTGGTCGGTACGCATGCCGTTATTGAAGACAATGTACGCTTTGCCCGACTGGGGCTGGCCGTTGTCGACGAACAGCACCGCTTTGGCGTAGAACAGCGCGCCAAACTCTGGGGAAAAAGCCAGCAACCGCCGCACATCCTTGTGATGACGGCAACCCCCATTCCGCGTACTTTGGCGATGACCATCTATGGCGATCTCGATGTCAGTGTTATCGACGAACTGCCACCGGGGCGCAAACCCATCAAAACGATTCATAAATACGACAACCAGCTGCCTGGTCTTTATCAAGGAATCCGTCAGCAGATCAAGCAAGGTCGACAAGCGTATATCGTTTTCCCGCTGATTACAGAGAGCGAAAAAATCGATTTGAAGAATCTTGAAGATGGCTTTACGACACTTTGTGAAGCCTTTCCCGATATACATTTGAGTAAAGTGCACGGTAAAATGAAAGCCAAGGATAAGGAAAAAGAGATGCAAAGATTTAAGAACGCAGAAACCCAAATACTCGTAGCCACAACCGTTATCGAAGTAGGTGTCGATGTTCCCAATGCCTCTGTCATGGTCATTCTCGATGCCCAGCGGTTCGGTTTATCGCAGCTGCATCAGTTAAGAGGACGCGTCGGTCGCGGTGCCGATCAGAGCTACTGCATTCTTGTTACCAGCTATAAACTTACGGAAGAAACGCGTAAGCGCATCGATATCATGTGCCAGACCAACGATGGATTCCAAATTGCCGAAGCCGACCTAAAGCTCCGTGGACCGGGCGATTTGGAAGGAACCCAGCAGAGCGGTATCGCATTCGATCTGAAAATAGCCGATATAGCCAGAGACGGACAAATCGTGCAACTGGCCAGAGACGAAGCACAGAAGATAATCGACGCCGATCCGACCTGCGAGAAGCAAGAATATGCACTGCTATGGAATCGGTTGAAAGAATTACGCAAAACACATATCAACTGGGCAGCCATCTCTTGATACACCTTTCTATCACCGTACCGCAATGCGAAAATCGGCACTCTGGCATCGATTCCCGACCTGCGGAAATGCTCCCCGAACTTCTGGCGTCGATTCCCGACCTGCGGAAATGCTCCCGGAGCCTCTGGCGTCGATTCCCGACCCGCGGAAATGCTCCCTGAGACTCTGGCGTCGTTTCCCGACCCGTGGAAATGCTCCCCCGAGACTCTGGCGTCGATCCCCGAAATGCGGCGAAAAGCTCCGCAGTGAGTCTTCCTTTTTTTGGATATAAAACAGATAAGAAAGAGCTTAAACCGGATATGGCAAGTATGTTAAACACCCAATAAAAACTGTTAAGAACAGCACTCCACTGTCGTAAAATCATTATATTTGCATCACTTAAAAGAAAGTATTGGGTTTTGTATTGTTCAATAAGTTCTTTAAAGCCATCTTTCATCATCCCTTTTTAGGGGGATCCGGAATCTAAATAATAAGTTGTATGAAATTAATGAATAAAATAAAAACGTTTGTTTTCATGGCCGCCTTTTCAGCCGCGACACAGCCTGCCGTAGCACAAGATCTGTTGGCAAGACAGGCCCCCGTTGATCGTAAAATGAAAGCAGTAGACACTCTTTTACTTCATCATATCATCGAAAAAGAAAACATAGAGACGCCGGCAGCCCTGCTTTATGAAGATTGGGACAATCGCTATGCACATCGCGCTACGGAACTGCCCGATTCGTTCAGAATCGACCTTCGTCACTTCTGCATGCCAACGCCCAGCCGTGTGGTGACCAGTAATTTCGGTCCGCGTTGGCGAGGTCAGCACAAAGGGCTCGATATAAAAGTGTACATCGGCGACAGCATTCGTGCAGCCTTCAGCGGCAAAGTGCGTATCGTGCGTTACGAAGCCCGCGGGTACGGCAAATATATAGTTATCCGCCACGGCAACGGTTTAGAAACGATATACGGCCACTTGTCCAAGCAATTGGTAAGCGAAAATCAAGAAGTGCGGGCCGGCGACGTGATAGGTTTGGGGGGCAATACAGGTAAGAGCACCGGTTCGCACCTACATTTCGAGACGCGTCTCTGCGGAGTAGCCCTCAATCCGGCATTGCTTTTCGATTTCAAGGCACAGGATGTTACCGGCGATTTCTACACATTCAACCGTTCTTCGTACGAAAGAGAATCGTCAGAGGCAACTCGCTTGCGCGGAAAAATCGGTAACGGCAGCTATGACGTTAGCGACGTAAGAGGAGGCGATACGGATAACAACGATGCCGCTTCTTCTGCGCTTGTTACCAGCCAGGTGCAATATCATAAGGTAGAACCGGGCGAAACCTTATACTCGATAGCTCGCAAACGAGGCGTAACCGTCGAGCAGATCTGTCGGCTCAGCCACATCAATAAGTCTATGAAAATACGTCCGGGTAGCATATTGAGATACTCATAAATCAGTTCATACGATATTTTCGTTAAAATTTAGAGTATCGGCCATCCCTCTTCAGTCTGCGATGGTCGATATTCTTTTTTTGTATAAAACCGATGGATACTTTTTAGGTCGGGGTTCATCCAATTCATCAGCACCGACTGTATGGTATAAAATAAAGGAGGATATGCTCGTGGGTAAGCATATCCTCCTTGTTTCGATAAATCGGCCCGAAGTTTATTTCTGTTCTTCGGCCGGTAGCATGGTAATCGACATACGATTGCCCGATTTCAAGAACTCTTGCATAAAGTCTGCGATGGTTTGCGGTGTCTGTGCACTGACTATCTTCTTATAGTCGGTATGTTCGTCGATACCGTATTTGCGGTAGGTTGTTACGATATTATTCCAGTAGCTGTTGACTTTAGCCCGGTCGTCGGCCTGTTTGAGCATCAGGGCTTTGATTTTGTCAACCATCGCCGCATCTACCGTCTTGGTCATATCGGTAACGGCCGATTGCATGATGCCCAGGGCGATGTCTTTCTTTTCAGGCTTCATGGGGCAGTAGCCGAGCAGCTGAATGACGTGATAGTCGTCGGATATCAGGGCTGTGGCTTGTGCGCCGCACGAGTAGGCTGCGCTGGCCTCTTCACGTATTTTCTGCAAGTATACCATCGATAATACCTGTCCGGCCATGCGGGCTTTTATGGCGTTCTCGAGCGTGTAGGGCATGTCTTCGTTGAACCAAATCTTGTATGCGGTAGCTTTCGGTGTTTCCATCTTTCGGGCGAAGGTGTTGTCTATTTCGCCTTTTTGTAAGAAGTAAACGCGGTGCCCTTTCACTATTTTCTTTTGTGCGGGCAGGCTGCCGATATAGCGGCAGATGAGCGGGGTGATGGAATCCGGATCGAAGTTCCCGACAAAGGTGAAGGTCCATGCGGCCGCGTTGGCTGTACGTTCTTTGGCCATTTGCAGCACGCGGTCGTAAGAGATGTGCTGCAGGTCGTCTATCTTCAGCGGAGTGAGGCGCGGGTTGTGGCCGTACATGGTAGCGGTGAGTGAGTCGGACAGTGCCAGCTCGGGCGACAATGCGCGGTTTTTGAGGCTTACCTCGTACTGGTTCATCAGGTTGTCGAACGATTTCTGATCTTTGTTGATCTTCGTAAAGTAGAGATAAACCATCTGTAGCATGGCTTCTACATCTTTGGGCGTCGACGATCCTGTCAGGCTCATTGTCTCGGCTTGCATCGACAGGTTTGCGTTGGCAATCTTCCCGGCCAGGGCTTTTTCGAGTTCGGTCGAGGAGAATTCGCCCAGTCCGCTGCTCTCTACAACGTCGTTGAACACTTTAGCCGAGAGGTAATCTTCTGCACCGTACAGCGAAGAGCCGCCGAAGCCTTCGCCCGAGAGTATGACTTGGTCTTTCTTATAATCGGTCTTTTTCAACACGACGGTTGCACCGTTCGAGAGTTTCAGTTCGGTATAGCCGAATTTGTCGTTCTGTTTCCGGCTTTTGATCTTTCCGGGCTTCGGCAGTTGCTTGATCAGCGGTTCGTTTTTCACATTGTCTACGTAAGCCGTGATCTGTTCGGAGCGTGCTGCTGAAAGGGCTGCCAGCAATTGTTGGGGGGTGGGGTAGACATTACCTTCTTTTTCGTTGTTGAAGTTGATGATTACTACATTGCTGTCGTTCGCCGGGATAAGACTTTTCATGTATCTGTTCACGACGTCGACCGAGATCATTGGCACCAGCTTTTTCATCGTGGTGTACGTGTAATCGATAGACGGCATCGGCTCGTTGGTCAGAAAATACCCCAAGCATTCTTGATAGAACTGGGTGTTGGTTCGCTTTTCGCGGTTGCTGTATTCTTTGTCCAGGCTACTCAACAGGCTGGCCTTGTAGCGTGCATACTCGGTGGGTGTGAATCCGAATTCGGCAGCACGACGTGCTTCAACGACAACGGCCTTGAGCGAAGCATCGGTACGAGTGATGTCTTTGGGTTGAGCGTAGAGCGAGAAAGCATCTTTCGTTTTGGCGAAGATGTAGTTCCCGGCACCGGCTCCGGCACCAACGAACGGGCAGTCGGCCTTCTGTGCCGTTTCGGTAAAGCGGTCGTTCAGCATGCTTAAGGCTGCTCGTTTTACATACGTGTTGAGCGTATAGGCGATGGATTGTTTCAGCGAGTCGGGATAAGTGTCGTGCTTGAACATGATCTGCACGCTGCTGGTTCGCTGTTCTTTGTCTTTATCTATGATGACGATCGGCTCGGGCGTGTCGGGCACCGGTTCGGCCATCACTTTGGCCTGGTTTTCGGGGTTCTTGATCGGGCCGAAGAGTTTTTTGATCATGGCTTCGGTATGATCTACGTCTACGTCGCCGATGACGATGATTCCCTGGTTCGACGGGTGATACCATTTCTCGTAATAGTTGCGCAGCTCTTGTGGCGTGAAGTTATCGACAACGCTCATCAAGCCGATGGGGTACCGAACGCCGTACTTGCTGTTGGGATAGAGCTTCGGCAAATTGCGTTCGAACATACGGCTTTGTGCGCTGGTACGCAGACGCCATTCTTCGTGTATAACGCCGCGTTCTTTGTCTATTTCGGCCGGATCGAGCGTCAAGCCGGTAGACCAATCGCGCAGAATCAGCAGGCAAGAGTCCAGCGAGCTTTGGCGCGTTGTCGGCACATTGTCTATGTTGTACACCGTCTGGTCTATCGATGTGTAGGCATTCAGGTCGTTGCCGAATTCGATACCGATGGAGCGGCAATACTCGATCAGGTCGTTGCCCTTAAAATGATCGCTGCCGTTAAAGGCCATGTGCTCTAAGAAGTGGGCCAATCCGCGTTGGCTTTCTTCCTCTTGTATCGAGCCTACTTTCTGGGCGATGTAGAAGTTCGCCCGATGTTCGGGCCAGTTATTGTATCGGATAAAATAGGTTAAACCGTTGTCGAGTTTACCTATCCGAACGGCAGAATCTACCGGTACGGTGGGCAGCTGCAACTGGGCATGTGTTATGCCTGTTACAAACAAGAGAATCAGCAATAAAAGATTTTTCGTCCTCATCGTTTCTATTTGTTTTATTAAAGTTTTAAGTTTGTGTAAAGATAGTGCAAGACGAATGCAATAAAGCTTGCTTTAATTGCCGAGACGCCGCCTATTTTGTGCAAAGATAGACATAAAAACCGATAGGTCTTTCTTTTTGTCACGAAAGCCCTAAAAATTAATTTTGTTTCAGCATTGCTCGGATTATTTCAGAATGGGCAGCAGCAACCGTGAAGTGTGCCTGCTGTCGTGGTGAATCGTGACGGTCGAAGCAACGAAGCTTTCGCTGGTGCAGCGATAGATGTCGACGAACTGCTGCGGATTGAGGTCGACCAAAGGGAACCACGAACTTTGTACTTGAACCATCAGCCGATGGCCTTTCAAAAACGTATGCGCCACGTCGGGAAGCTCGAAGCCTACCTGCTCTACTTTGCCCGGAACGAACGGTTGCGGCTTGCCGAAACTGTTGCGATAGCGGCCGCGCATCACATCGCTCCTGACCGGCATCTCGTAGCCGGCCAGCCGACTGTCTGTGTCGTCGGGAAAAACATCGACGAGTTTTACCACAAAGTCGGCATCGGTGGTCGATATGCTGACTGCCAGATCGATGCCGATCGCGCCGCAAAGCGTAAGGTCGCGCTGCAGCGGATCGGTTACGAACGTCAAGACGTCGTTTCTGCGCGAGGCGAAACGCTGATCTTCTATCATGTACGTCGCATCGCGATTTCTTCTGATGCCGGCCGTGTAAGGAACGGGGTGTGCAGGATCCGACACATACTGCGTAAAAGCTGCCGGCTCCACGGGCTTTTCGAAATCGAGCCTACCCCCCCGGTGCAGGTAGATCGGCGTCGGTACGAGCGTATTGCCGGGCAGGGTATCGAAGCTGCGCCAACGATTTTCGCCGGTAAAGAACAAGGTCACGGCCGGCAGATGCATTTCGCCTTCGCCGCGAAGATAATAATCGAAAAAACGTTCCTGCATGTTGCGATACGTTTCGTTCAGATCGTCTGTGCCGAAAGTTATTCCGCCCAACCGATTACCTTTTCCGCCCAGCCATCCTCCGTGGCTCCAAGGTCCCATCAGCAGGTACAGCGGTGCTGGATGCTTGCGCCGATTCAGTGCTTTGTACGAGTGCCATGTGCCGTACAGATCTTCGGCATCGAACAGTCCGCCGACGATCATGACCGGTATGTCGACCCTTTCGTATTGCTTCAACGGGCATCGCTGTTGCCACCATTCGTCGTAATTGGTGTGCCGGCAAACCTGGTCCCAGAAAGGCAGCGAATCTCTTTTCAGTGCTGACAGCCGGCTGATGCTGCCTTGGCGCCGAAAGAACGAATATTCGTCTGTATAGTAATAGGGTTTTAGCGGCGGCATGGCTGTCGAAGGAGTAGGGCGATAGCGACCGAAGTTCCACAAAAAGCCGAACGAATCGGTAAGCATCAGCGCCCCGTTGTGATGAATGTCGTCGCCCATGAACCAGTCGGCAATCGGCGCCTCTGGGCAAACGGCCTTGATGGCGGGGTGATTGCTCAATGCTGCCGTCAGCGCATAATATCCCAGATACGAGTAACCCGTCAGCCCGATACAACCGTTGTTGTACGTATGGCGCACCAGCCATTCGGCCGTGTCGTACGCGTCGGTCACGTCGTTGGCCCGCTCGTGTTTGCCCAGCACCACCGGTCTTACATTTTCGTATTGTCCCTCGCTCATATTACACCCGCGCACATCTTGATAAACGATGATATAATTCGTAGCGACATAATGCTGCAGTTCGGTCTGAAGATCCGCACAGAACTCGTTGCCGTAGGGACCGCTCCCATAAGGCGTGCGATACATCAATATGGGGTGGCGTGCCTGTCGATCTCTGGGCTCGTAGATGGCCGTGTAGAGTTTCACGCCGTCGCGCATCGGTATCATTGCCTCGCGCTTGATGTACGTTTTGCTGAGCGATGCAACCGAACCGGTCTGTGCACCGATCGGCCATGTCGTCGACCATAATAAAAGGAAAACGAGCCATCGCCGTTCGTGTCGCACACCACTGCTTGTAAGTCTTGACCCTATAGCTTTGTATTTTTGCATATTCATGATAGATGGAATTTGTGAGTCGGCAACAAACTTACTCATTTTTCACTGAAAAATGCCCCGCCAGACACTCTGGCGAGACGAAAATGACGAAAAATGCCCCGCCAGACACTCTGGCGAGACGAAAATGACGAAAAATGCTCCGCCAGACACTCTGGCGAGGCAAAAATCACGAAAAATGCTCCGCCAGACACTCTGGCGAGGCAAAAATCATGAAAAATGCTCCGCCAGACACTCTGGCGA
Source organism: uncultured Prevotella sp. (assembly GCA_963515815.1). Classification (GTDB taxonomy): domain Bacteria; phylum Bacteroidota; class Bacteroidia; order Bacteroidales; family Bacteroidaceae; genus Prevotella. Next base: position 12,007 of record CAUQAO010000017.1, on the reverse strand, counting down.
GGCAAAAATCATGAAAAATACCCCGTCAGACACTCTGGCGCGGAATAAAAAACAAAATTTTTACGGCGTTTCTATCTCGGTTTTGTTCGAGGGGTTGTTGCGCGGGTGATGCAACAGAATTTCTTCGCGCAGCGTTGTCGTGTCGATATGGGTGTAAATCTCTGTCGTGACGATGCTCTCGTGTCCCAGCATTTCTTGTATTGCGCGGAGATCGGCGCCGCCCTTCAACAGTTCTGTCGCAAACGAATGGCGAAGCGTATGGGGCGATATGGTTTTCTTGATACCGGCCTTTTCTGCTTGCCGTTTCAGCATGATCAGAATCATCGTTCGCGTAAGGTGGGCGCCTCGGCGGCTCAAGAAGACGTAATCTTGTTCGCCCGGTTTGACGTTCATCAGGTTTCGGTCGGCAAACCAGTAGTGCAACTCTTTGATGGCTTTTTGCGAGATGGGCACCAGCCGTTCTTTTTTTCCTTTGCCCGTTATGCGTATAAATCCTTCGTCCAGATACAGGTCAGAGAGTTTCAGATGGACTAGCTCCGACACCCGCAGGCCGCACGAAAAAAGCATTTCTATAATGGCTTTGTTGCGTTGGCCCTCGGCTTTCGACAGGTCGATGCTGTTCTCGATCAAGTCTATCTCTTCGGTCGAAAGCACCTCGGGTAGATGAGTTCCCAGTTTGGGCGATTCTAACAGTTCGGTCGGATTGCAGTCGATATATCCGTCGAGCAGCAAGAAGCGGTAGAACGATCGTACACCGCTCAAGATGCGTGCCTGAGACGTGGGACCGATGTCGTGTCGGTGCAGTTGAATGGAGAACAACTCTAAGTCGGACAGCTGCATGTCCAAGGGCTGCCGCCGATGCTCTTCGCAGTACGCCAACAGCCATTTCAGGTCGTGCTGATAGGCCTCTAAAGTGTGAGAAGAGTAGTTGCGTTCGAGCTTCAGATAGCGCATGTAAGCCTTTATAATATCCGTGATGGTTGCTTTGTTGCTTTCCATTTTATTACTATTTTTGCAAAGATAAACAATTCGTGCAGATTATGAAAATACAAATTATCAACGGTCCGAATCTCAATCTGCTGGGCATAAGAGAGCCCGGTATTTACGGCAGCAGCTCTTTCGACGAATATCTGCCGAGCTTGCGTGCACGCTTTCGGGATGCGCAGATCGATTATTACCAAAGCAACATCGAAGGCGAACTGATCGACAAGATGCAGCAAACGGGCTTTGCGTACGATGGAATCGTGCTCAATGCCGGCGCTTATACCCATACGGGCATCGCCTTGTACGACTGCATCCGGTCGCTGCGCACGCCGGTTGTCGAGGTGCACATCTCGAATGTTTATGCCCGCGAAGACTTTCGGCATAAAAGTATGATTTCGGCGGCGTGCCTCGGTACCATCGCTGGTTTCGGACTGGATTCTTATCGGCTGGCCGTCGAGGCAATTTTGTCGCACGCCGAACCGATAAACCCTACTCGATAATCTTTTTATAGCATGAATCACTCCACTGAATTGGAAGATTATATCCTGGCGCATATCGATGCCGAGAGCGACTATCTCTATCGGCTGTACCGTGCCGCCAACATTCATACTGTTCATGGCCGAATGGCCAGCGGGCATCTGCAAGGTCGGCTGCTGAAGATGTTGGTGCACATGATTCGACCGAAAAACATCTTAGAAGTGGGCTCCTTTAGCGGATACAGTGCACTCTGCATGGCCGAGGGGTTGGATAAAGACGGACAGTTGTGGACGTTCGAGATCAACGACGAAATGGAAGACTTTACGCGGCCGTGGATCGAAAACTCGCCTTTTGCAGACAAAATTCATTTCGTGATCGGCGACGCCAATACCGAAGCGCCCAAATTAGGAATCGAATTCGACATGGCCTTTATCGACGGCGATAAGCGTACTTATCTCGAAACCTACGAAACGGTCTTGAAGATGATACGTCCCGGAGGCTTCATCTTGGCCGACAATACGCTGTGGGACGGTCATGTCGTAGACCACCGCTACGACCATGATCGGCAAACACAGGGAATAGGACGTTTCAACGATTTTATTGCCCATGACCGGCGCGTAGAAAAAGTAATACTACCGCTTCGCGATGGTCTGACCATCATCAGGAAAGTGGTTAACGGATAACCCGATCAGTACCGAAAAACAAATGCGATAAATATAGCTTATCGCTGATATAAGCCATCAGAAAACATCCGCCAAGCGTAAGCGCTAAGGCCATCGCCGTAAAGAGAATGCCCGTTGGTTCGTACTCGAGTATCGGCAAGAAGCATTTGGATAGCAGCGTAAAGATGGGCGAGAAAAGCAATAAAACAAGGGTGTTTCGGCCGATGAAGTGGAGCACCGTTTTGCCCCTGTGCGGTACGTAACGATAGATTCGCAGCAGAAAAGATAGCATAAAGTAAACGATCATTACGCCGCCCAACGTTTCTTTCGACATACTGCCTGGAATAAACACCACCAAACTCGCTACGAACACCAACGAAAGCCAGGTGGGCCGAAACACTTCGACGAAGTTCATTCGACTTCGGCTGATGCACACACCTATCCAGAAGTACAGTGCATTCGACCATGAAACGATTCCCAGACGGCTGATGCCCCAGAAGCACAAAGCCAAAACGGATAACTGCACCGCAGCCTGAAAACGAATTGCCCGCAACACGACATACGTAGTCATGCTGCACACGATGAGCGTATGCAGATACCAGTACGGCCCCAATGGTTTGACAAAGATATGGGGCAGTAGCGACACGGGCGTCAGTCGGTCTACATGATCGCTGACAGGAAGCCATGCCGCCGCATAAACATAGCCTGCCTCCATGATAGCGTACGGAATGAAAATCCAAAGCATGGCATGTCCCATCGCCTTCCATTCTTTCCGGAAGTTCAGCAAGAAACCAGAAATAATCAAGAAGCCGGGCATGTGGAACGTATAGACAAACTGTTTGGCCGTGGGATACATGCTGCCGATGGCCGACAGATGAAAGACGATCATGAGCACGATCAAGATACTTTTCAGATAATCGAGTTCGGTTATTCGTGGTCTACAAGCATTCATAAATGCGACTGATTGAATGCCCACAAAAGTACGAAAAAGATTTTAAATGTCAGGTATAATCGCTACCTTTGCGCCTACCAAAAAAGGACCGATCATGCAGGAAACAAGACAAAATCGTATAGCCCGATTGCTGCAAAAAGAACTGGCAATCATCTTCCAGGCACAGACAAGAGCCACCCATGGCGTGATGATCAGCGTTACGCGGGCAAGGGTAAGCCCCGACCTGAGCATTTGCACGGCTTATCTGAGCGTCTTCCCCTCGGAAAAAGCCGAAGAGATGATCAAAAATATTACTGCCAACGAGAAAAGAATACGCTACGAACTGGGTACCCGCGTGCGAAATCAGTTGCGTATCATACCCGAGTTGCGCTTTTTCGTCGACGACAGCCTCGACTACATCGAGCGAATCGACGAATTGTTAAAAAAATAAATCTACAGCCGAGCTTGGCCGTGTACTGACGTCTCTCTCCCGCTCATGACGAACTTTCCCTTTTTTGTTTCGCGCCGTTATCTTTTCTCGAAGAAAAGCACTAACGCCATCAATATTATTTCCATTATTTCGGTTGCCGGCGTTGCGGTAGCCACCATGGCGTTGGTCATTGTGCTGAGCGTATTCAACGGCTTTCACGATCTGGTTGCTTCTTTCCTGACCAACTTCGATCCGCAGCTCAAGCTGGTTCCGATAGAAGGCAAATATGCCGATCGAACCGATCCCGCCCTGGAAAAAGTCAGACAGCTGCGCCAGATCGATGTCGCTACTGAATGTGTAGAAGATATGGCCCTGGCCATGTATCAGGGCAAGCAAGCCATGGTTACTATCAAAGGCGTCGACGATAATTTCGACCGGCTGACGCACATCAAAGAAATACTCTATGGCGACGGCGGGTACGAACTGCACGCCGGTAATCTGGAATACGGCATTGTGGGCATACGTCTGGCACAGACGCTCGACATCGGTGCGATGTGGCGCGACTACTTGCTGATATATGCCCCGAAACGTGCGGGACAATTAGATCTGGGCAACCCGTCGACTGGCTTCGTTGTAGATTCGCTGCTGTCGCCCGGCGTGGTGTTTGCTGTCAATCAGTCTAAATACGACAAGGGGCATATCATCACGTCGATAGCTTTCGCCCGAAAACTGTTCGATGCCGAAAATAAACTCTCTTCGCTCGAACTCAGGCTGAAGAACGGAAGCAATCTCGATGATGTTAAACAACAGATAAAAAGCATTGTAGGCAAACGCTACCGCATACTCGACCGATTCGAACAACAAGCAGATACTTTCAGAATAATGGAAATAGAGAAAATCATCGCCTATTTCTTTCTCACGTTTATCCTGATCGTAGCCTGCTTCAATATCATCGGTTCGCTCTCTATGCTCATCATCGACAAAAAAAATGATGTTGTGACACTGCGCAATTTAGGAGCGAACGACAAGCAAATAACTCGAATCTTTTTGTTCGAAGGCCGCATGATAGCCGTCCTGGGTGCTACCATCGGCATTCTATTAGGCCTGCTGTTGTGCTGGCTTCAACAAACCTTCGGCTGGGTATCTTTAGGTGCCAGTAGCGGTAACTTTGTAGTCAATGCCTATCCCGTAAGCGTTCATTACACCGACATCCTGTTTATCTTCATCACGGTTATCGTTGTGGGCTGGCTTTCCGTTTGGTATCCGGTGTACTATCTCAGCAAACGTTTTTCGGTCCTTGTGCAAGCTGCATAACACCACAGTTTATTTTGTGTTGTGGAAGTGGAATTTCTTCGAGAAAAAGAATTTTGGTTCAAGAAGTTCAACATTTCGGCGAGAAAGAACATTTTAGTGGCAAGAAAAGCCCCTCTCACCCGCTTTTTATACCAAATCGAGGTGCTTTACCGTCACCTCTTCGTGCAGAAACATTTGGGCAGACTCTTTAAAGCGCTGCGGATTTTCCGTGGTAAAGTATTGGCAGCTTCGTCCCTTGGTGCATTTTTCGTCGATATCGCGATGGTGTTGCAGATACTCTTGCAAACTGCGGGCTACGTACTCGCCCTGCGAAACGATGCGAACGCCCGGCTTGGCATACTTCATGATCTTGGGCATGAGCAACGGATAATGTGTACAGCCGAGGATGATGGTATCGATCTGCGGGTCTTTTCGCATCAGTTCGTCCAGGCGCTTCTTGACAAAGTAGTCGGCGCCCGGACTGTCAGCTTCGTTATACTCTACCAAAGCAACCCAGAAGGGGCAGGCTACCCCCGAAACGGTAATGTCGGGAAACAGCTTTTGTATCTCCAGTTTATAGCTCTCGCTTCGCACGGTTCCCTCCGTAGCCAGCAGCCCGATGTGCCGCGTTGTCGTCAAGCTACCTATCACTTCGGCCGTGGGGCGAATCACACCCAATACTTTGCGCGACGGGTCTAACCGGGGGAGGTCGTTTTTCTGAATACTCTTCAGCGCCTTGGCCGATGCTGTGTTGCATCCCAGAATAACCAAATGGCATCCCATTTCGAAGAGCTTGACAACCGCCTGCCGCGTAAACTCGTAAACCACATCGAACGAGCGCGTACCGTACGGCGCACGCGCATTGTCGCCGAGGTACATGTAATCGTACTCCGGCAACAACTGACGGATGCCATGAAGGATCGTGAGGCCTCCGTAACCCGAATCGAATACGCCGATCGGACCGGGCGAAGCAGGAAGAGCAGTCATCCGAAAAATAGGGGGAGCTACATTATTGTTTCACCAAAACGGCCATCACCGTATCGTTCAGATTGTCGCCGTAAAGCGTATTGATAAACGGCACGGCATCGTTATCAACATTCACCACGAGTATGTAGTTGCGCTCTTTTCCCAATTGCTGTACGGTGTTCAATACCTTGTTCTTGATGGGCTGCATCGCGTCTTGTTCGGCTTGCGCCAATAATCGCTGCGCTTCTTTCTTAAAGGCGATGTTCTTTTCCATCATATCCTGCAATTCGGCCTGTCGCTTCTGCAGAATTGAGGGAGCGAAATCGCGTTGCCCGTCAAGAAACTCTTCGTATTTCTTGTTAAACTCATCTTCCGACCGCTTGGCCTCTGCATCGTATTTGACGCGCAAATCGGTCAGATTTTTCTTGGCTATTTCATAATCGGGCAACGCCTTGACGAGCGTGTTGAGACTGAAATAACCGAACTTGAGCTGTACGCCCTGCGCATACGTTACCACCGGTAACATAAACAGGAGTATCAATAAAAGTTGTTTTTTCATTGTTCTGATTGCTTTTTATAAATGCAACAGGTGAGATCATCGGCTGATGAGTCTCACCCGTTTCCCTGTCCGAAGCAGGGAACTTTCGTTTTGATTATTTCGATTTTGCCAGCTCAGCCTTTACCTTCGAGGTAACATCTTCGCTCAAGGTTTCGCTGATATAGGGAATCCCCGACGTTATATCCATGATGTAAACGTAGTTTCCGGCTTTGCCTACAGCCTGAATCGCATTGACCAATTTGGTTGTGATGGGCTGCATCTTCTCCTGTTGAGCCTTTTGAAGCGCCTGCGAATTGTCGTTATATGCCGTCCGAATTTTTTCGTTCAGCTCCATTAAAGTCTGCTCGGTCTCTTTCTGTTTGGTGGCATTCATCGTCGATTTTGTTTTCTCGTACTCATCGGCTTTGCGTTGCAGTTCTTCCTGCATCGACTTCAAATCGTTCTCATACTGCTTGGCAGTTGCTTCTATTTCGCCGCGCGCTTTTACAAATTCGGGCATGTCGTTCATCACTTGTTGCGAATTGATGTGTCCGAATTTCTGTGCAGACACAGCCAAAGGCGCGAACAACGCCAACATTAAAATAAGCTTTTTCATCTTTCTTTGTTCTTTATTTAATTAATTGTTTAATTCGAATAACCTAACTTCTGCAATACTTCGTTGCTGATATCGATCTTGGGCGAACCGAAGATAATGCCCGAATTCGATGCGCGATCAACAACAAGCGAATAGCCGCGTAGTTCGGAAATCTCTTTCACCGCATTGTAAATTTCTTCCTGAATAGGCGCCATTAAGCTTTCGCGTTTCTTGAATAGCTCGCCTTCGGGCCCGAAATATTTTCGTTTCAGATCGCTGGCAGCTTTTTCTTTCCGCATAATCTGTTCCTGTCGTGCTTTTTTCTGCTCTTGCGAAAGAAAGACCACCTCGTTCTGATAGTTCTTATACATAGTCGTAGCTTCGGTGTTGAGCGCCTCGACTTCGGCTTGCCACTTCTTACTTACCTGATTCAGTTGTTCATTGGCACGTTCGTATGCCGGAATGTTCTTCAAGACGTACTCCATGTCTACCAATGCAAACTTCTGTGCACTCAAGCTCAATGCGGCTACTGTCATCAAGCCTGTCAATAATAGTTTCTTCATCATCTTTCCAATATTTGATCATGATAGTAAGACGTTTTACGCTTATACTATATTTCTTATATACAAAGCATTTAACGAAAACCGTCCCACTTTAAACTTATTTAGAATTCTTGTCCGAGAATGAAGTGGAAACGGCTTCCACCTTTCTGACCGAATACGCTGTCGAAACCGTAAGCCCAATCAATTCCCATCATACCGACCATGGGCAGGAAAATACGTACACCGAAACCCGCACTACGTTTCATGTTGAATGGGTTGAAGTCTTTGGTGTCGTTCCATGCGTTACCCGCTTCTAAGAATCCCAATCCGTAAATGGTCGTATTGCCGAAAAGAAATGGATAACGAAGTTCTAACGATAATCTGTCATAAGCATAGCCCTCATAACCATACGGCGTAAGAGAACCATTTTCGTAACCGCGCAAGCCAATCGTCTCTTCGGCATAGCCCGTAGAATAACCGCTCATACCGTCGCCACCGACATAGAATGTTTCGAACGGCGACTTCTTATATCTGTTATAACTGCCCAGTAAACCGAGTTCGACACGTGTCATCAGTACAAAACACTTCTGTCCGCCAGACAACGCCGTGTAGGTCTTTGCCTTAAATTTCCATTTATGATATTCTACCCATCTAAACTTTTCCTGTTGTTCGGCCAAGTAAGTAGACGATTGGCGGTCTAATGCTAACAGGCTATAATCTTTGCTATCCCATAACGACCATGGCGGAGTAAGTGTGACAGATGCCGAAAACTCCGATCCTCTTCGTGGATATTGCGGGTTGTCTGTCGACGAACGATTCAATGAAACACTTACGTTCAAGTTGTTGGAGTTACCGGTTGTCAACAAAAAATATTTCCAATTCTTCAGCATGTAACGAGTGTAAGCCAACTGAACCGATAGTACAAAATAATCGTCAGGCCATCTTAAACGTTTGCCCCAACCGATACTTGCACCGAAAAGTTTAATGTAGGTATCGGGGTCGTAATAATTTTCATAATTATTATAAGCATAGTTTCCGTAGCCATACATATAGTTATAATAGTTCGTCATATAACCGCTATTGTAGTAATTGCTCGAAATATCGGTCGATTTGGAAAAATATGCTCCTACAGAAAACTGTACAGGACGTTTTCCGCCGAACCAGTTTGTCGAGTAATTCATATTATACGACTGATAATATTGCGCGTTGGTTTGAACGCCAAGCGATAGAACTTCTCCATCGCCTATCGGCATGATGCCGCGGCGTTCAGCATTCTTATTCAGAAGATTGCGGATAGAGAAGTTATTTAGCTTTAATCCTACTCGACCGATAAGACCGTTTTGTCCCCAACCCAACGAGAATTCTATTTGGTCATTGCTTTTCTGTTCAAGGTCCCAACTGATATCTACGGTGCCATTATCTCGATTGGGTTGCATATTCGGTTCAAGCTTTTCAGGATTGAAATGTCCCATGGATCCCAATTCTCTCGCTGTACGCATCAGGGCTTCTTTAGAGAAAAGATCGCCGGGTTTGGTTTTCAGTTCTCGTCTTATTACATTTTCGTACAACCGATTGTTACCGCTGATACGAACATGATTGAGCCGTGCTTGTTGATTTTCCGTAATGCGCATTTCCAAGTCGATAGAGTCGCCCACGACATTTACTTCGGTAGGTTCCAGGTTATAGAACAAATATCCGTGGTTCCAATAAATATTGCCGACGGCATCTTCATCTTCCCGTAGACGTTTTTCCATGAGTTTTTGGTTATACACATCTCCTTTTTTCATTCCGAATTGCTTACTCAAGAAGTCTGTCGGATACACGGTATTACCTACCCATGTGATATTTCGCAGATAGTATTTGGTGCCTTCTTCTACTTTTACATAGATGCTGACATGCTTATCGTCGACATTCCAAACGCTGTCTTTCAAGATAACAGCATCGCGATAACCGAATTCGTTGTATTTCTTAATCAGGTTGCGTTTATCTTCTTTCCATCTTTCGGGCGTATACTTTTTCGATTTGAAAAACGATGATAATTTACCGGCTTCATGCGTCTTGGAGAAAGCTCCTTTTCTAAACAAATCTCCTTTGATTTTTTTCGCACTCAGATCTTTATTGCCTTCGATAATGATTTCGCGAACACGCATCTTCTCTTTCTTATCGATAATTACGTCTAAGATGACATTGTTCTTGTTAGCCACATCATCGCGCTGCTGAATCTCGATATCGGCATTGTTGAATCCCTTGTCGTCAAAGTATTTTTTTGCTAATATCTTAGCTCTATTGATGGTGTTGGTTGTAACCTGTCCGCCTTTTAATAATCCTAGCTTGGCCTCCATGTCTTCTCTTTCAGACTTTTTCAATCCGATATAATTGATTTCAGATACACGTGGAAGTGTTCGCAGATAGATATTCAGATAAATCTTGTTACCGACGATCGAGTCGGCCGATATGGAAACATCCGAGAATAGGCCGTGTTTCCAATATCGCTTTACAGCATCCGTCACTTCATTTCCCGGTACAGTGACCGTTTGCCCTATCGCCAGTCCGGAAATTCCTGATAACATATAGTCTTCATATCCTTCTACTCCTGAGATATGAATACCGCCGATAACAACCGAACGTGGCGTGCCGGCGTATGTTATGTCGGGATGTATAATCTTATCTTGTGCCTGGATGGTTATGCTACTTGCCAGTGCGGCCACCGCTACCAACACTTTGTTTATATGGTTCATCTTATTGAATTATTTTCTGTCTTTATCTGATCTTCTATCTGTTTCTCTGTCTTACCGAACCTGCGCTGTCGAGTTTGATAGTTCAGGATAGCTTTATGCAGATCTTCATTGTCGAAATCGGGCCAATAGGTATCGCAGAAATACAGTTCGGAATAAGCAATCTGCCACAATAAGTAATTGGAAATGCGCAATTCGCCGCCTGTTCTGATCAGCAAATCGGGATCTGGCATAAATGCCGTCGACATATATCGGCTCACCAATTCTTCGTCGATATCACTTTCGCTGATCCGCTGATCCTTTACATCCATTGCGATTCCGCGCACCGCTTTTGTTATTTCCCATCGCGAAGAGTAGCTTAATGCTACGACCATTGTCATGGCGGTATTCTTTGCCGTATGCTTTTCTGTTTCGTAAAGCTTCATCCGGACGGGCGCAGGCAGACGGTTTACATCGCCTATTACTCGAAAACGAACATTATTCTTCATAAAAATCTCATCTTCGAGTGAGCTTAATACCAGTCCCATTAGCGCCGAAATCTCATCTTCCGGCCGATTCCAATTTTCGGTAGAGAAGGTGTACAGTGTCAGGAACTTCACGCCCAAACGCGTACATTCTGAAGTAATTCGACGAACAGCATCTACACCAGCCTGATGTCCGAAGCTTCTTTCTTTGCCGCGTTCGGCTGCCCAACGCCCATTGCCGTCCATTATCACAGCAATATGTTGCGGTATACGGGTCATATCTAATTCGCTATTCATCGTTTTTTGTTCTTTCATTGTCATTCATCTGCATTATGACAAGTACGACATTTGGCCTTAAAGCTGTACGAAAGTGTTATCAGTAGTGCCGAATAACAATCGGTATTCTTAAACATTCCGCTGCTATTTATCTGATAGGGGTCTTTCATTCCGTCGAGTTCATCGCTCAAAGAAAAGTGGACCGACCATTCTAAAACCACGTTAAGACGGTCGCCGAACTTGTATTTTATACCCAGGCCCATTGGCAACTGACCGGCGAAGACGCTTTTCGAACTGCCATTCGCATACACGATGCCGATACCGCCGAAAACAAAGGGTGTCAAACGTTTTGCTCCCCGATAATCTCTGCCGGTTCCATACGGCCAGAAATTATATTCGAAAGTTGCATTCAAATCGCCCATTGCATGGTCGAAGCTGTACGCTTCGTTCGGGATGGCGGGATAATAGGTGGTTGTCCCCTTCGACGATCCTTTCAGTTTGCCGTAGCTCCCCATCGCCCTCAATGCCATGCGGGGGTTCAGCACGTATCTCCACAACAACGAACCGCAGGGCTGCATATTCTTGAAAATGTTGCCGTTGAAATCGCCTTCGTACGATACTAATCCGGTGCCGGCTCCGATTTCCATGCGATATTCCGTATCATCTTGCGCATAGATCTGTACGGCAATTGTCAGAATCAATATCGATACCAGATTTCGACGCATACTGATGGTGGATGATTTTTATTCCGTGAAATGCTTCTTTACTTTTGTCCAACCCAATCTGTTGTGTCGTCCTTTCCATACTTGTCCGGTTTCTCCACACACAATCCACAGAAAGTTGTCCGTATCCGAAGCCAATGCAAACGATGTACGACTCGACTGAAAGCCGTTGGGAAAGGTCAGATTCTCTTCCTTCATCCACGTCAAGCCGCCATCTTTACTGTAATACAATTGGCTGAAAGCCTCGACATCGGCGCTTTCGCCCTTTCCGGCACCGCCCATGGCCACAATTCCGTCGCCATATCTTACCGCCTGAAGGTTGATCAGGTTAGGCAGCTCATATCGTTTGTTGGCCGACGGTGTATAGTAAGTCCACGGCTGATTTTCGGCAT
>CAUQAO010000016.1:0-25186 GCA_963515815.1 uncultured Prevotella sp. | reverse complement strand
CTTAGATTCGTGGTTTCGGTCGCAAAGCAATATCAAAATCAGGGGCTTGATCTTACTGACTTGATTAACGAAGGCAATCTGGGATTGATCAAAGCGGCAGAGAAGTTCGACGAGACGCGGGGGTTTAAGTTTATCTCGTATGCGGTTTGGTGGATCAGACAGAGTATTCTTCAGGCAATTGCCGAGCAGAGCAGAATCGTGAGACTGCCGCTGAATCAGGTGGGTTCGGTGAATAAGATCAATCGGATACTGAATAAGTTCGAACAGGAGAATGAACGTAGGCCGAATGTTGATGAGATTGCATCGAAAATAGATTTGTCTGAAGAGAAAATACTCGAGGTGCTGAAAGTGAACAGTAAGCATATCTCGGTAGATGCCCCTTTTATCGATGGCGAGGATAACAGTCTGTTGGATGTTCTGACAAATTCGGATTCGCCGATGGCGGATAACGAGCTGGTGATGGAGTCGCTGCGCGATGAAATTTCGCGGGCATTGAGCTTGCTGAATGAACGTGAGCGGAACATTATCGAATGCTTCTACGGTATCAATCAGCCCGAAATGACTTTGGAAGAAATCGGCGATAGATTCGGGTTGACGCGTGAGCGCGTTCGGCAAATCAAAGAAAAAGCATTGAGAAGATTGCGGCAAAACACGAAGAACAAGATGCTGAAATCTTATTTGGGACAATAATTTTTTGCGGGCGCCACGGGTCGGACACAAGGCAACGGCACCCTAATCAATAGCATATGAAAATAAGAAAATTACTACTCGTTATTTTTGCGGCAGTGCAATCGTTGAATATCGCTGCGGGCAATCCTGTTCATAAAGTTTATATGTATGGATTTGCAGCATCGTTCAACGATTCGACCGTTTATTTTACAGAGATACAAGAGGTGGATTCGGCCTATATAGGGAGGTCGAAATTCTTGTATAATCGTGAGAATTACTCGTATCAATTGCAAAATTTTCTGCGTTCGGAAGGCGTTGCCCATCCCACGTGTATCACCTCTTTTGCTCGCGACAGAAAGAAGGTGGAGAAGAAGTATCTTGCGATGAAAAAGAGGTACATGCGAGACGGGAACTATACCATCAAGTATGTTTCGTCAGCCGACTTCGTTTATCGGCCCATCGTTCCGCAAGAAAACGATATCGCGAACGAAAAACTGGAACTGCAAAAGGCCAAGGCCGAACGCAAGGCTGCAAAAAGAGCCGAAAGAGAGGCGCAGAAACGTGAACGGAGAAGATTGAAGCAGGCAGAAAAAGGAATTATTGCTCCGCAAGAAATCGTCGCCCAAAACACAACAAAATAAGGATTAATACGATCGATGGATACACAGATTAATCACTTTGCTGTTGCCGATCATTATATCAAAATCATTTTTCAGCATACTCAGTATAACAACATGAGGCTGATACCTTCGTTCGAACCTTTCAGATCTAAGCAAATTACGGAACAAGACGAGTTGTTTTTCGAACTTGTTGTCGACGATTCTCTAAAGCCGATCGACAAGAGTCAGCGAGAATTGATCAGGAAATTCGATACGGGAAACGGCGATACGATTGTTGAAGCATTGGCCAACGGCGGTTATCAGTACATCATCAAGAACATAGACGGTGCAGAATGTTGCATGCTTCAGACCGATAAAGATTTCAGACATTGTAAATGTGCATTGGCAGGTTCTTACAACAGGCGCCACTTCGGTATCAACAATGCGTTGATGCTGATTTTTGCATTCGCCGGCAGCCGCAAACAAACGTTGCTCATTCACGCCTCGTTGGTACGGAACAATGGATTCGGCTATGCCTTTATCGCTAAGAGCGGTACCGGAAAAAGTACGCAGGTTAGTCTGTGGTTGAGGTATATAGCGGGCAGCGACTTGATGAATGACGACAATCCTATCATCAGAATCATCGATGGACAGGCCTATATTTACGGAAGTCCCTGGAGTGGAAAAACACCTTGTTACCGAAACGTAAAAGCAAAATTGGGCGCAATAACCCGTATCGACAGGGCTACGGAAAATAGCATCGAGCAACTCAATCCCATCGAGGCTTTCGCCTCTTTGTTGCCATCATGCTCGAATATGAAATGGGATAAAGACATTTTTAACCGAAATTGCGATACCATTACGCGGATCATCGAAACAACAAATCTCTATATTCTGCATTGTTTACCCAACCGCGAAGCGGCAGAGATGTGTTATGAGGCAATAGCCAAACAAAAATAAGCTGTTCGATAAAAACACAGATCATGCAACAAACCGACCGAACAGACAGTATCGAAATCAAGGAAATTCAGTTCGCTAACAGTGAATTCATACCCGAAATCGTCAAGCTATTGAATGAGGGGCACACCGTTACTCTTCGATTAAAGGGATTCAGCATGCGCCCTTTCTTGGAGAATGGGCGCGATAAAGCCCTTATCACCAAAGCGCAAGATATTCGTATTGGCGATGCTGTGTTGGCCGAAATCGAGCCGAAGCATTACGTTATTCATCGTGTTGTCAAGATAAAGAGAGATCAAATCACTCTGAAAGGAGATGGAAATTTAGCGGTAGAACATTGCAGCCGAAATGATATTAAAGGTTTTGTAATCGGTTTCTATCGCAAAGGGCGGACGCGTATCGATAAAACCAACGGGATAAAATGGCGCTTATACTCGTATGTCTGGATGGCACTTTCGCCTTTCAGACGCTATCTTTTAGGCTTCTATCGACATATATGGATCAGGGTATTTGGTCCGGTCTGATTAAGTTTGCACATATTAAAATATATGACAGACGCATCCGAAAAGCTTCTGAGTCGCTCAACGAAAAAACGGAGCGCTCAGTTAACTCGAAAATTTGCGTATTAAACTATAAACGAGAAAAAATATGAAAACAAAAAAAGGATTTAATCTTCGCAACGTATGTGGTGAGCAGATTATCGTTGCAGAAGGCAAAGAGAATATCGATTTCAGCAATATTATCTCTATGAACGACAGCTCTGCCTATTTATGGAAATCGATTCAAGGGAAAGATTTTACGGCAGAAGATTTGGCAACGCTTCTCGTCGATCAATACGAGATAGATCATGATACTGCATTGGCCGATGCCCAAAAGGTTGCTCGGCAATGGATCGATGCAGGCATCTGCGACGAGTAAACAAGCCTTATAATCTTCTGCTCTCCTATTTCAGTTGGTCGATGAAAAAGTTGGCTATCTGACGCATTAAGTGATTGCGCGTATTGCCCCCGTAAATACCGTGATTGCGATTGGTGTAATACAGCTCTTTAAAATCCTTATCTGCTTGCACCAAGGCTTCAGCGTATTCAAATGTGTTCTGAGGGTGAACATTGTCGTCTGCAACGCCGTGGCATATCAATAAGGCGCCGTGCAATTTCGGAGCTTTCTCAATGGGGTTGCTGGCATAGCCGTCGGGATTTTCTTTCGGGGTGCGCATATATCGCTCGGTATATATCGAATCATAATACTTCCAATGTGTCGGCGGAGCAACCGCCACCCCGGCCTTGAAGACGTTTCTGCCCTCGCTCATGCTCATCAGAGTGTTGAACCCTCCGTAACTCCACCCCCAGATTCCGATACGCTTTTTATCTACATACGGTTGCTTTCCAAGCCACAGCGCCGCCTCGACCTGATCTTTCGATTCTAACTCTCCGAGTCGAAGATAGGTAGACTTCTCGAATTCAGATCCTCTTCCGCCGGTTCCTCGCCCATCTACACAAACGACGATAAAGCCCTGTTGCACCAAATAATTATCGAAAGCACCTCCCTGCCCCATCGATCCGGCGTTCCACGAATTAGTTACCTGCTGACTTCCCGGTCCGCTATACTGATACATGATAACCGGGTACTTTTTCGAAGCGTCAAAATCGGCAGGCTTCATCATCCATCCGTCGAGCGTTATATTCTCAGAAGTAACGAACGCGAAAGGTTCTTTCTTCGCCCAGCCATGAGCGTCCAATTTTTCTTTTAGCTGTTTATTGTCGATCAACGTCGTCAACACTTTTCCCTTGTTGTCTCTAATCGTGTAAACAAAGGGCTGATCGTAACTGCTCCACGTGTTGATAAAATACTTATAATCGCTTGAGAACAGCGCTGTATTCCAACCTTCTTGCCGAGTTAGATTCTCCGTCTTTCCGTTCTTATGCGATACAAAAATCTGCCGGTCATGAGCATTCAGCTCTGCCGCTTGGTAATATACATCTCCTGTCTGTTCATCGTACCCGTATAAAGCCGTTATATCGCATCGGTCGTGCGCTACCGTTCTGATCAGTTGTCCATTCATATTATACAGATAGCCTTTCATATAGCCGTCTCTATCGCTTGGCAAGAGAATACTCTGATGGCCCAGGACAATCCCCTTCATCGATTCTTCTTTAATATACTTGGGCACGCTTTCCTTGATCAACAACGTGGCAAGCGTACTCGAGGGATTGACGCTATACAGACACATTTCGTCCTGATGACGGTTCATGGTGTACACAATCACTTTATCTGCATTGTCGGTCGACTTGATACGAGGTATATATCCATCGGCATTCAACGGAACTTGTAACCGTCGAGTCTGATGGCTCTTTATGTCGTAACTCCAAACTGATACTTTGGCGTTATCCTGCCCAGCCTTCGGGTACTTATATGAATACCATCCCGGGTAATTGTCGTACATGGGCATAGCTGGCTCCATGCCTCTGAACATTTGCAGCGAATAGGTTTTTACTTGCGATTCGTCATATTTTATCCAGCAGATTTTACTACCGTCGGCCGTAAAGCAGAACGATCGTTCTGTTCCGAATTCCTCTTCATTCACCCAATCGGGGATACCGTTGAGCACTTCGTTCTGTTTGCCGTCTTTTGTTATCTGACTCTCTGCGTTGTCATACAACAATTTCACAAGATAGATATTATTGTCGCGTACAAAAGCGATCTGCTTGCCGTCAGCCGACCATGCCGGAACTTGTTGTGCTCCGTTCGCCGACAAGCGTTCTAACTTCGTACTCGCTACGGTATAAATGTAATGTTCGGCTTTGAAAGAGTGGCGATAAATACGCTCGGTATGGGTCTGAATCAGTATCTTCGTTCCATCCGGCGACATGATATAGCCATCGAACGAATCGATTTTGGCCCCCATCGTATGTTTGACATCGAACAGCACCGCCGTCTGTTTACCTGTCTTGAACGAATATTGAACAATCTGTTCGCCATTCTTGCTGATACAGGTATACAGATCGGTTCCTGCTATGGGATGAATATTGCCGAGCCGTTCGGCGGCAAAGGCACCATCGGCAATCGCTTTTAAGTTTATTTTTACAAGGGCATTCACATTTACAGCACTTGCCATTACGGCTATAACAAATAATAGTATCTTCTTTATCATATCGGATTTCTCGTTAGACATCATTGCAAAGGTAGGCATTTTTACGTACTTTTGCAAGCCGATGAAACCATTATACAACGATTTCAGTTCATGGATACGCCGCTATTTTCCATATCGTGTTCAGAAGATATCGATTGATGCGGGCTTTACATGTCCCAACAGAGATGGCAGCCTATCGTATGGCGGCTGCACGTATTGCAATAACCGCACATTCAATCCCGCGTACTGCAACCGACAGCGATCTATTACCGAACAGCTGAAAGAGGGGAAAGCCTTCTTTTCACATAAATATCCCGACATGAAATATTTGGCATACTTTCAAGCGTACACCAACACCTATGCTTCTGTCGAGGCATTAAAGCACATGTACGAGGAAGCTTTGGCCATAGAAGATGTCGTAGGAATCGTTATCGGAACGCGACCCGATTGTATCGACCAACAGTTGTTAAACTACTTGACGGAACTCAATCGCCAGACCTTCCTGCTGGTTGAATATGGAGTAGAGTCGGCAAATGACGATACTTTACGAAGAATCAACAGAGGGCATACCTTCCACTGCAGCCGTACCGCTATCTGTAGAACACACGAACAAGGCATACTGACCGGCGCACATATCATTATCGGACTGCCGGGTGAAGATCGACAAGAGAGTCTTCGGCAGGCTCCCCTGATATCGTCGCTCCCAATCGACATTCTCAAAATACACCAAATGCAGATTATTCGCGAAACAGCACTGGCCAAAGAGTTCGTCGCCCATCCATTCGATGTATATACCGTCGAAGAATATATAAATGTCATTATAGCGTATATTCAGCGCTTACGCCCCGATTTGGTGCTCGAGCGTTTTGTCAGCCAGTCGCCTTCCGATCTGCTGATCGCTCCCAGATGGGGCCTGAAAAACCACGAATTTACCGATTTGTTGGTAAAAAAAATGATCGAGAAACACGTCTTTCAGGGGCAACTCTATACGCCCATTAGCGTATAAACCCATTTTGTAAGAGCCTTTTTTATTCCTTGTCTCGCCAGAGTGTCTGGCGGAACATAAAATTCATTGCTCCCCATATGCTCCGAAAAACCATTTTTACCGATAAAATAAAAAGGAAGGGCAATGTGAAATACCCCTGAAACTAATCCTAAGAACATGATAAAAAGCAAATTGCCTAACTTTACACATGCTTCTGGAATCCGCCCCAGAGCCAAAGTTAATAAATACTAATTATTTATCAACTTTTCTTTTCTTATAAATTTATTTTTTTAAATTTGACTCATTATTATTGCAAACACAATCTAAATAATGAAAAATGAACAAAGAATATCATCCTATGTAATTTCAGTGGAAGTTACCGCCGATAAGTATATGTTGCTCCACGGATATAGTGGTTCAATAGATGTAATTGAAAAGAATACATGGGATAAGTTGAAAGCCGGAATTTTTAACAAAAAGGAACCTGATCACAAAGAACTTATCGAATATCTAACAAAGCGAGGTCATATTACAAGAATGACGCCAGAAGAAGAGGTTGCGTACGTAATGCGTTTTGCTAGTGCTCTGCACAAAAAAGACATGCTTCTTTGTGCATCATATACGCTAGTGATTACATACGACTGTAACTTCCGTTGTCCTTATTGCTTTGAGCTCAACACAATGACAGAAGAGTTACGTAAGCAAACGATGACACGTGATGCCGTAGATAAAGTTTTCGACATAATAGACAAGATGCAGGAGGGAAAAATAAGAAAGGCGAAACGCATTGCTCTTTTTGGTGGCGAGCCTCTGCTCGCAAAAAACTATGACATCATTTCCTACATTGTTGGGAAAGGCATTGAACGAGGTTTAAGATTTAATGCTATTACAAATGGATATGATTTAATGCATTATAAAGACTTACTTTCGCCCGACAAAATTTACCATTTGCAGATAACCTTAGACGGTATGGAGGAAATGCACAACAAAAAACGTCCACATTGTATGGGTTATCCAACATTTCAAACCATTATCTCAAATATTGGTATGGCATTAGAAAATAATGTTGCCATAACAATAAGATTTAACGCTGATAAAACTAATGTCATACAACTACAAAGTTTGAAAAAAATGTTCGATGAGATAGGATTTACTAAATATAAAAAATTCGGTTTTGAATCGGCGAGACTTTTAAATTACGACATGACACTATCAAGCAAGGAGCGCCAGCAATTTATGACTCCAAGTGAACTAATAAAGGTACAAGACAAAATGAGCTTTGAATGCGGCTATCAAGATTTTGGAGCATACAGCAATATTTACAATGCAATCTACAATAAAAAACCGTTAAGATACAAGGCCACATTCTGTGGCTCTCAAATAGGTGCATATATATTTGATTCCCTATATAAGATTTATCCTTGCTGGGATGTGGTAGGGAAAAAAGAATTTATTATTGGAGACTTTAGTTCTGGTGATATAGAATGGGATACCAAAAGAAGGAATGAATGGAATACAAGTGACATCACTGCATATAAGGATTGCTCTACGTGTAAATTTGCCCTACTATGTGGTGGTGGATGTGTAGCCAACAGACCAAATAATCATTGTACTCAAATGTATAATATAATCAAGTATGCAACAAAGAGAGCATACATTAATTTTAATAACAAAAATTAAAAATCATGAGTAAAAATTTAGTAAAGCCTCTAAATCAAGGACTCTCAGAGTTCTATTTAGAGAATCTTGAGCAAAGACTTGAGACAGATCCATTGTCTATCGGTGCACTTATGGACATTGATGCAACTAACCCAGAAGACAATTGTTCTAGCTATTGTTGGGGGTATGAGTTTTGTAATCCCAAAGGAGGTTGTGAAGTAACATCATGTACCTGGTATTAATTTTTTATCTTTGTTAGGGGGATTCCCCCCTAACAAAGATAAAATAAACGGCAATTAATAATGATTCTGTAAAATCTCTAACTTTGTTACTCTCAAAGTTCTATTCAGAAGATAACACAGAAATGAAAGAACAAGCAATCTAAATACATGAGGAATTTTAATATTGTGAAAGGAAAAAGGAAATGAGAAGAATCATATTATTACTTGCCGTTTTTTCGGCATATACTGCGTATTCACAAGTTCTGACTGGAAGAGTTCTTGATGAGAAAAGAAAACCGATGATGAGTGCCAGTGTATGCTTGCTATCGCCTCAGGATTCCAGTTTCATTAGAGGATCTATAACAGATGCAAACGGTAAATTCTCCATCAAATCTGAAATAAAGGAGAGTTTATTAAGAATAACCATGCTTGGGTATAATCCAAAGTATATCAATTACAGCCGATATGGGGATATAGGGGACATAGACATGCTTCCTGACTCCAAATTTCTTAGTGGCGTTACCGTGACAGGAGCTTATTTCACAACAAAAGGCGACAAGATGATAATTCACGTACCGGAGAGTATAAAGAAGAATTCTTTCGATGGTTATGCGACATTGTCTGCACTGACGATTCCGGGGCTAAACATTGACCCCATAAAGCATACTGTAACGTCAAATATTGGTGAAGTTCTCCTTTGCATAAATGGAAGAGAAGTTGATGCGGATGAGATAAGGACGCTTAATCCTAAAGACATTAATCGAATAGACTATTATCAAAAATTTGACCCTAACCATCCTTCAGCATCTTCCGTGATCGACTTCATTATGGAAAATCATGATAGCGGTGGATTGGTATATGGCAATGCTGATCATAATCTCAACATAGGAAAGGGCGATGGGATATTGGATTTGAAACATTATAAGAAAAATTCTGAACTCAATTTTCAGATATCTGGCAATTACGGGCACTACACGTTGGACAGAGGCGAAGAATCCACTACGAATATGACCTTCACCGATAGAAATGTCGTAAAGGCTTCAGAGGTTAAGAATTCACTTTTACGTTCAAACCATTTTAAGGGCAAAGTATCTTGGCTCAATCAGGGCAAGAGCGACATGCTTCAAATATCGGCATCTTTAAACAAAGGGCATGACGTGAATGACCAGAATATGTTGCAAACTTACTCAACAATGAATGGTGAAATTCTAACGGAAGACTATATACACAAGGATAACCTATCTCCAGCTACACAAATCTATTATCAAAAGAAAATAGGGAAAGATGGATTATTCCGTACAAGCATATACGGAAATTACAGCCATACAGACAAATACAGGATATATACTTCTACATCATCTTTTCTAGCAAAAACAGAGGAAGACTTATTCAGTCTTCGTCCCAATATGCTTGTTGGCCTAACTCTTGGCAAAAATCGTCCTTTCTTTTATGCAGTTTACGATTACAAAAGTACAAGGAACAAATACACAGAAGATGAAGCTGAAAGTAAAAACAAGTTGTCTTACGGCAATGGATTTTTTCAAATAGGGAACAATTTCATTTTCTCAAGAAAATTTAGAATGACTTTACAACTTACAGAAAACGTTTTGTCCATTGACAATGGAAATAATGCGTGGACAAAATGTTTTTTTAGTCCTTCAATACTCTATAATGCCGATTTTGGACACGGCAATACGATTAGAGGTGAATTCTATACTTACGTGAATGACCCACAAATGGCATATTACAATGGTTCATCCCAACAAATGGACCAATATCAGATTCTCAGAGGAAATCCGGAATTAAAAAACGGGCATTGTATAGGGATAGAATCGGTCTTTGACAGCAATCACAAATGGGGTATGTTCGAATTGCTTACTCAATATATTAACATGCCTAAATACATATATGAGGATGTGTTTGTAGATAACGAAAAAGGTATGTTCGTTCATACATATCAAAATGGAAAAAGTTATAATCATTTCTTATTGAATACTGAAATAAGACTTAACGTGATACCAAAAAAGTTGATATGGATGGTTGGTGGAGAATATAATCTTTTTAGGGAAGGAGACAAAAAGCTAAGTGAATTTGTTGGAGGTACAGATTTAACTTATATAGATAATAATTTCATTGGAAAAGTAGAGATTGTAAGCCCTATAAGATATTTGGCAAAAGGTGTTGAATACAAAAGACCAGCTTCACTGAAATTTACACTTAAATATACTTTAAAAAACTTACAAATAGGTTTCAATGCGACCAATCCATTTATGCATAGTTCCGTGAATACAACCTATATTGCAAACAATTATCTAAATGTGGCAAAAACGTATAGTCCAAGAATTTCCTCAAATATGTTCATGTTCACCTTGTCATACCGTATATCATACGGTAAGAAGCACAAATTCGAGAATATAGGAATGGACGAAAGCCACAGTTCCGGTTTATTAGAACAACAGAATATTAGAAATGAGAAAATGGAAAAGGGCAAAAAATAAATTACGGTTGTGTCTATGATTAGAAAAATATTTTTAGCGTTGCTTATAACGTTGTTATCGGCGATTGGCATATATGCAAATGAAATTACTGTAGGTTACGATGAAAACGTGGAACTAATGTCCATAATGGCACGTTTAGCGGACTTAAACGAATACAGTTATAAAGAGGCGGGTGATTATGATAAGGATATTGACACAATATTCACCCCATTCAAAGATCATCCTGCTATTATTTTTCTTCAACAGGTACATAAGAAATATCATTGCTCATATGACGCAATAATGTCAATGGCTTTGAGACTTGAACGAGAAAATTCTACATTCCGTATTATAGAAGAGGACAGTGACGGTCTCGATAATAGATGGAAGAAAGTTGACAAGAATAAATTCATACAGCTAGTGGCGAGATTTTACAAGGACACAAACTTTGGAATATTCTTTTCAAATCATAAATTTTTCTATGACAAGTGTATCGAAAAATATAAGGCAACAGTCATGAAAGATTTAAACGTTGGTTGGTACGAACAATTTTACGGACTTCCTCCATCACAGGATTTTCGTGTAATCATCGCATTCGTAAATGGTAAAAATAACTATGGTGTAAAACGTAAATTGAGAGAACATAGGGAGGAGATTTTCAATATCCAAGGGTACTTCATTGACAAAAATGGCAAACCGGGATATAAAAAAAGTCACCAGGCTTTGTTGATTCATGAATTTAATCACTCATTCATAAATTATCTGCTCGAAGATACGAATAAGCTTAAAATGCAGGAAGCAGGTCAATATCTTTTTAAAACAGCCACATGGTCTATGAGAAGTCAAAACTACGGTGAATGGACGTCCATGATTAACGAGTCCCTCGTTAGGGCCGCTGTAATTAGATATTTGATTTATAACGGTGCGAATAAAAAGGAAACAGAAAATTGTATCTTATATGAGATAAGTCACGGTTTTAGGTGGATGCCCGAACTTGTTAAATTGATGGGGAAATATGAGAAAAAACGTTCTATATACCCTACTTTTGAGTCTTTCTACCCCAAAATAATTGATTTTTTCAATACCTACAAGAAGAAGGAAAATAAGAGAATAGATGTAGACTAGCTAATAACATTATCCAGCATCAACAAATAGTAAATAACTAAGAGAGTGGAAGAATTAAATGACATATCTATAACGATGCTGAACAGCTCAGCTAAAGAGATGCGGTACCTTGTCTCGGCCGGCGAGAACTACTTTGAGGCCAACGCTTTAACTGCGGAATTACTTACTTCGCTCAAGGAAGCCCACAACCAAAAGGAGGGTATCATAAATTTCATTGCACGCAACAACAGATATTCTTTCGAACAGATAAAAGAACTGGTGGATAATTTTATACTGCCCAAGATACAAACAATAAAGAAACAACCAACACCATTCCTTTATCAACATAATCTGCTCACCAAAGAGCAGATAGGCAAGGTGACAGATTCGCTATCAATATTGTTCAATAAACGCTTCATGATAACAGCAATGCTTGTCTTCACGGTTCTTGAAGTAAACTTTTTCGTCAGAAACAAAGATCTCATTACTTTCAATGAGCAAACAGGGATGCTATCCTTTCTATTTCTCATAGTGTTTATCGTTATATCGTCAGCATTCCACGAGTTGGGGCATGCATCGGCATGCCGTTACTGTGGAGTGGAGCACGGTGGCATTGGTATTGGTCTATATATCAATTTTCCCGTGCTCTACACCGATGTAACTGACGTATGGAAATTATCACGTAGGAGGAGATGCCTTGTGAACTTTGCAGGGGTATATTTCCAATGCCTAATTTTGATAGTGCTGATATTGTTGCACGAAACAACGCACTATTTTTTGATACGATATTTGATACTTGTTATAAACTTTGGGTTTCTGCTCACGCTAAATCCCTTTTTTAAGTTTGATGGCTATTGGATGGCCTCAGACATTCTGGGAGTAGCCAATCTGAGGCAACGCTCCAAAGAAATAGTAAAATACATCATACAAAAATTATTACATCAACATTGTGAATTGCCACGTCCGTACTTACTTCAACTACAGCCGGTAGCGAAGATTGGATTTTTTTTCTACGCACTTATAGTGAACTTCTTTTTGGCATTTTATATGTTCTACTTGATACCGATGTTTGTCTATAAATTTGTCGGTGAGTTCCCCGAGAAAATACATCAGCTAGTGCTGTATTTTTCAGATGGTATAACACCGCCACTTTCTCTGCTCCACAACATCTTCACTCAGGGACTATTTTTTTTTGTTATAATATACATGTTAGCAAGAATAGCGAAACTGTATATTGATAAACATAGAAGACATAACAACACAGATGAGAATTCCAAAGTTTAATATACTGGACGCTGGCGTAGTAGCAATATCATTGTTGCCATTGCTATCGTGCCATTATGGATTATGTTCAACTGTTTCTGTAAATGTAGCATATCAGTCTTTGATAGGGGTAATCTCGTATACGCTAGGACGTAAATTATTCCTTTCGGAAAAATATAGTAATTACATATTTGTTGCCGGAGGTTTCTTAATGACTGTGGCCGTGACTTTTTCTCTTATAACTTTCGGTATCTTCCGACAGACTGCACTAAAGTCAGGTTTTGACAACATTTATTTTCTAAGGGGCCTTTTCAAGCCTTGGGGCGTTACCAACAATGCCTGGTCTGAAATTACTCTCGCGCTAACTGCTTTTTCCATGATGGCTGGGAAGTTTAGGAATATCTTAATGTTTCTGTCAATAGTATCTACTTTGGTAACTTTTTCCCGAGGGGCATACATATCTCTATTTCTTTTATTCTTTCTGATGCTTATTGTCAACAAAAGAGAGCAAAGAATACGGACATTGTATATTACTGTGTCCTCTATATTTCTTGTTGCAGTGTTCTGCCACAAGGAAATGCTCACCACATTATCTATGAATAGCACATACTCTCAAAAAGCGAGTATAGAGTGGCGCTTAAATTCCACAAAGTCATCGGTTAAACATGCCAGTGAGCATCCTTTTATAGGATATGGTTGTGGATCTTACACTATGATTTCTGAAAACGGCGACATCGATAACTTCAGCAGTTTTGCGCCAAATCTACCTGTGATGTTACTTATCGAGAACGGTTTTATAGGATTAGGGCTATTTACTAGTATAGCCTTGTCATATGGATGGAAAATTTGGAGATATAGGAAAGAAAACTACGTTAAAGGAATCGGCTGTGTATTTTTTGTGATTATGTTCAAAGAAATGTCACAAGCCACTCTGTTACACACAAGAAGCCTATGGTTGCTAACAATTTTACTATTGGCTTATGTTAGCAGTCTCAACGGCGAGACAATAAAAATAAAACCAAGAAAAAGTAAGCTAATTGTTACACCGATAATCTGTTTTTCGCTAGTTTTCCTCGATCTTTATAGGGTGTATAATAATGGGAAAATGATGTCAGACGAAATCAAAACAGGACTAATTTTATTAAAAAAAGGAAAGGAGTTCAATTCTGACCAGGTTCGTGTGGTAGAAAATTTGAAAAAAGTCTGCGACAAGGAGCCATTTGACTATTATATAAAGTATATTGTGGCAGAAATCGCTATTCGGCAGGGAAAAGTAAGAGAAGGTATCACACAGTTGTCCGAACTCTACAAGGAATATCCCCGAAATGCAGTGTTTTCATTTTCATACGGTAATGCTTTCCATATTCTTGGTGATAAAGATAAGGCCATTGCGCATTGGAAAGAGGGGGTAATTCAGTATCCACGATTGCTTTTGTGCAAAGAATATCTTAATATTAAGACTTGTGACTCCATGCTATTCAAAAGTTTAAACAATGAAATTCTGAAAAGTTATCCTAAAGGAAAACTAATAAGAGGGAAAGAGGCCGCTAAATGGGGGAGCATACTGTATAGGTTAGGCAGGACAGAGGAATCAATTCACCTAATACGTCACTCTATAGCCGAGCTACCTAACTTGTCCGTCCCATGGTTAATCTTGGGTGACAAAAAAAAATATAATTTTCTTACAAACGGATTGTTCTCCAATTACAAAAATCCCACAAAAATCGTAGACAACACAACATTTACATTATATGAACTATTAAAAACTGTATATAAAGTAAGATTCAGGACATGGTATGCAGATAACTTGGATGGAAATAAATCTTAATACAAATTATTTCATTTTAAGAATTGTAAATACAGTAACTTGAGTGGACCACTTTTCGTAGATCAACCGGGGTTAGTTTCGAGTATATTCACCTGCCACCTTAACAAAAGGGAAAAGATGTCATCACTGATAAAAACAGGATTAATATGGGGTACCAAAAAGTTAACAAATAATTGGATTAGAATACACAATATAATTGCTTTCATCAATTCCAATTATATGGCTAAGTATACGGAAAACTCAAGAGAAACATTCGGCAAGGAAGCTACAGAGACGAAGATTGACAAGTTCAAATCCGCGCCGTATTTTCAAGTACACTATCGTTATCAAGTCATGGCGTAATAACTGAGAGCGCCTGACGGAGTACTTCTAGTACACAAAGGAGATTCGCCGTCCCATCTATACGACCAACACAGTCGATGGCTACAATCGGCAGATACGTAAGGTCATAAAGAATGAGGGGGCGTAGTCCCTTCTGATACGGAACTTGAAAATTGGTCATCTGGCCTGCCGCAATATCAATGAGGAATAAACAATGCCGCTGACAAACTGGACACTCATCTCGCAGCAATTGACAATAAAATTTGGAGACAGGTATGGAATCCTGTAATCTTCTACCCCAAAAAACTACTCAGATGGAAAACATAATTAAAAAATTACGTCTCCCATCTGAGGTGAAAGATATAAGGAATAGATCCTTGACACAAATAATTAATTTTCAATTTAACGTCAAACTTTTCAGGGGCACTTCAAATCTGCTCTCTCAATCCTTCTATAATAATTAAAAAACTTTTATTCTTAATTTCCACTTGTTTTTAATGCCGAACAATCGGTCCTGCTGTTATTACGCTAAAGTGAACAAATTATCGGAATCTTTAATCTTTCCCTCTTTGAAGAGCCAGCCTATCCCGAGATAAACTTCCTCAAGCTGAATCTTAGCGACCTTTGCAATCTCTGCAATACTCAATGGTTTTTCTGCTGCTGCCAGTGCCTGGTAAACATCTCCTGCACGGAATCCTACATTTTCAGCATTTACAATTACCTCTGCTTTTTTGGTTGTAGCTTTCTTAGGAGTTGTTGTTTTCTTTGTCACTACTGCCTTTTTGGTAGCTTTTGTCGCTGTTGTTGCTTTTTTTTCTGCCATAATTCAATAAAAATAAATTTTCTTGTACCCTGAAATGGGAAAAAATTCCCTATCGCTTGCAAAGTTAAAGGTTTTATTTCAGATGAGAAGTTGGCGTTGCCGAAATATAATTATTTGGAAGTCTTCCATCCCTGTTTCTTATATTTATTGATGCAAGTCAAGCTTTATTTCCAGCTCGTCTAACTGTTTTTGGTCAATAGTAGAAGGAGCATCCAGCATCACGTCGCGCCCGCTATTGTTTTTCGGGAATGCTATACAGTCGCGAATGCTGTCAAGGCCGGCCATAATGCTTACAAAACGGTCGAGCCCGAAAGCCAATCCTGCATGAGGTGGTGCGCCGTATTGGAAAGCATTGATCAAGAAACCGAACTGCGCCATAGCCCGCTCAGGGGTGAATCCGAGTATGTTGAACATCTTTTCTTGCAATTTGCCATCGTGAATACGAAGGCTTCCGCCGCCTACTTCTATTCCGTTGCAGACAAAGTCATAGGCCTTTGCGCGCACCTGCTCGGGATGGCTGTCGAACAACGGAATGTCATCCGGATGGGGCATCGTAAAGGGATGGTGCGTTGCCATCAGGCGCTGTTCCTCGTCGCTCCACTCAAACAGCGGAAAGTCTACGATCCACAAACATTCGAACTTGTTCTTATCGCGAAGTCCGAGCCGATCAGCCATTTCCAATCGCAATGCGCAGAGTTGTGTACGCGTTCTGTTTATCTTGTCGCCGCTTAGGATCAGTACCAGGTCGCCGTCTTTTGCTCCCATCCGGTGTTTTACCTGCAACAGCTGTTCTTCGGTGTAGAATTTATCGATCGAGCTCTTTATCGTTCCATCCGTACCATATTTGATATAGACGAGTCCTTGGGCGCCTATCTGTGGTCGCTTGACGAAGTCGGTCAGTTCGTTCAGTTGCTTGCGGCTATACTCGGCACAACCGGGCACACAAATGCCGCCTATATAAGCTGCATTGTCGAATACGCTGAAGCTGTCGGTACCCTTCAATATATCTTGCAGTTCGACGAACTCCATACCGAAGCGCAGGTCGGGCTTATCGCTTCCGAAACGTTTCATGGCTTCTGCCCATGTCATTTGCTGCAATTTGGCTGGCAGTTCTACCCCTCTGACCTCTTTGAAGAGATGACGGCACATGTCTTCGAATAGATCAATAACATCGTCTTGATCTACATAACTCATCTCGCAGTCGATCTGGGTAAATTCGGGTTGGCGGTCGGCGCGTAAATCTTCATCGCGGAAACATTTCGCTATTTGAAAGTAACGGTCGAAGCCGCTGACCATGAGTAGCTGTTTCAATGTCTGCGGGCTCTGCGGCAAGGCGTAGAACTGACCAGGATTCATACGCGACGGCACCACAAAATCACGTGCTCCCTCGGGTGTCGAACCGATCAAAATCGGTGTTTCTACTTCTATAAAGTCGTGAATGTCGAGAAAGTTGCGAATAAGAATCGTCATCCGGTGTCTCAGTTCCAGATTCCGACGTACACACGCACGCCTCAAATCCAGGTATCTGTATTTCATGCGAAGGTCGTCGCCACCATCGGTCTCATCTTCAATTTTGAAAGGTGGCGTCAGGCTCTCGCTCAGCATACGTAGTGTTTGCGCTAAGATTTCGATATCGCCGGTCGGCATCTTCTCGTTTTTGCTCTCGCGTTCGCTGACAGTTCCCGTTACCTGAACACAGAACTCACGCCCCAGTTTATTTGCCCGGTCGCACAGATCGCGGTTGTCGGTTTCGTTAAAGACAAGTTGCGTAATACCGTAGCGATCGCGAAGATCGACAAACGTCATTCCGCCCATCTTTCTTGTTCGTTGAACCCACCCCGACAGGGTTACTACTTTACCTGCATCCGAGAGCCTCAATTCTCCACATGTATTTGTTCTATACATAGTTCTACTTTTTATTTTTCGAAACGCAAAATTATATAAAATAGATGATACTCGCAAAGGTTGCAAATAAAAATACGGCCGCAAACTTGGGGCGGTCCTACTCCATATCCCGGCCGTAAAGACTGGCCTGTACGAAGATTTGTCCGACCCACGCAACCATAATAATTCTTAATGTTTAAGAGCTTGTTCGGGATTTATTCATATCTTTGCAGCAATCAGATTTTAACAAGAAAGGAAAAAGAAATGAAAAAACTAATGATCGTCACCATACTCCTGGCTGCCTTCTTCTCGACCATAAAGGCACAGCAGGTTGCTCAAATCAAATTCGATAAAACGACCATCGATTTGGGACAATTCAGCGAGCAGAACCCCGAACAACATTGCGTGTTCAGTTTTACCAATGTCGGCAATGCTCCGTTGATTATCAATCAAGCTATAGCCAGTTGTGGTTGCACCGTTCCTTCGTACACGAAAGAACCGATACAGCCTGGAAAGAAGGGAGAAATCAAGATAACGTACAACGGAAAGGGCAAGTTCCCGGGGCATTTCAAAAAGTCGATTACCATTCGTACCAACGGCACGCCAGAGATGACGCGACTGTATGTCGAAGGTATCATGAACGAAGCGAAGTAAGGCGGAAGAGTCCCTGCACCGACGAAAAAGCGAATGTACAGACAATGTGCGTTCGCTTTTTTCTTATACGACGCCGTTCCGTTGGGTATCGGAAAAATATGCCTACCTTTGCAAGCAGAATATCGACCGGAATTTAAAGATTTAGAGTAAAGATATGAAACCAATCAAACTATTATTGTTGTTTTCGTTGTTTTTCGTCCCTGATGTTTGGGCTGTCAAGGCATGGCAAGAACCGCTGACCGTTACTCAACCCGACGGCACTGTTTTCACAGCCTACACGCATGGCGACGAACATTTCAGCTGGTACGCATCGGCCGACAGTGTGATTCTGTTCAGAGACAACTATACGTTCTACATTGCGACCATTCGCCGCGACGGAACCATCGCATCGTCGGGTCTGCTGGCGCACGAAAAGCCGCTGCGAAGCAAGAGCGAACTCGAGGCGGTCGCCCGGCAAAACCGAACTTTGTTCTTCAATAAGGCTATGCCTTCGCTGCACAAAGCCCGAAGGCGCGAACCGGTACCCCCCGATCCCATCTTGTTTCCGCATACCGGATCGCCGAGGGCCATCGTTATTTTGGCCGAATATCAGGACACGCTGTTTACCCTTCCGAATCCGCGAAAATCGTTCGATCAATTCCTGAACCACCTCGGCACGCCCACCGACTTCGGTCATGGAGAAGGCAAAAACCGATCGAGCGTAAAACAATATTTCAAGGATATGAGCAACGGCCGCTTCACGCCCCAATTCGATATTTACGGCCCCGTAAAACTAAGTAAGAACCTAGCCTATTACGGAGGCAATACCACCGGAAGCGGAAACGACGAACAGGAAGACGAGTTGGTGGCCGAGGCCTGCCGGCTGATGGACGATTCGTTGGATTTTGCTCAATACGACAGCAACCACGACGGAATCGTTGATCTGGTGTACGTGATCTACGCCGGCTACGGCCAAAACATGGGCGCGCCGGCGAATACCATGTGGCCGAAATCGTTCACCACGTATTACACCACCAAAGATCACGTTCAGGTAAGGCGATGCGGTATCAGCAACGAGCTGTTGGGCAATGCCACCTCGCCCGCCGCAAAATGGATATCGGGCATCGGCCTGTTCTGCCACGAATTTTCGCACTGCCTGGGCCTGCCCGACTTCTATCCCACAAAACAAGCAGCCAGAGGCGACAATCAGGGGATGGAGGCATGGAGCCTGATGGATTACGGATCGTACACCGACAACGGATGGTGCCCCACGGCATACACGGCGTGGGAACGCGAAGCTTTCGGCTGGCTGACCATCGACACGCTGAAAGACCAGCAACAGGTAACCCTTCGCAATATCGACACAGGCGGCAAGGCTTACCGGATAATCAACAAACTGAACACAACCGGCAAGGAATATTACATCTTGCAGAACATACAGAACGAACAATGGAACACTAAACTGAGAGGGCACGGCATGCTGGTGTATCATGTCAACTATGAAGCAGGCGCTTTCAGCCTCTCTTCCAACGCGGTGAACAACATCAAAGGCAAGCCACGCATGACGATCGTCCCGGCCGACAAACTACTGCTCAGCAGCTATTCAACCAGCAACCTGAGCACTTTTAAGAACCAGCTGAAAGGCGACCCCTTTCCGGGGACTACCGAAGTAACCTCGCTGACCGACGCGTCGAATCTGCCGAACTATGCGCCCTGGACTGGCGGACTGTTGAATCAGCCCATTTACAACATTCGCGAAGAAGACAAAACAATCTACTTCGATTTCATGCGCGATTACGCTACAAGCATCGAGAAACTTGCAGCAGACGACGCCTCACCGGCGGCAGACGGCAGAATATATTCGATCGACGGTCGATTCGTCGGTTACGACAAGCACCGGCTGCCCAAAGGAATCTATATCATGAACAAGAAAAAGTTCGTAGTTCAATAGCCAACAAAAACTACTCCTCGGAAAGTCGAAATTTTGCGACAAGATTGGCTCGGCGGGCACTCGATGGTCCGTTTTTCGCGAATAAATTTGTCCGGTGCAGTTGCGCCGGACTTGTTTTTCATCCGATTTTCGTACCTTTGCACGTATGAATAGAATCATTGCAACAGTGATCGGCCTGTTTACACTCACGGCGGCAGGCTATGCTCAAAACAACGACGCGCAGTGCGAAGACACCTGTGCACACGTACACGGCATAGACCTGAGCCACTACCAGGGCGAAGTGTTTTGGGAAGCCGTGGGCGCGAATACCAAAATGGCCTACGTATACCTGAAAGCCACCGAGGGCGGCGACAACGTAGACCCCACCTATCGGCAAAACATCGAACTGGCCCATCGCCACGGCTTGAAAGTAGGTTCGTACCACTTCTTCCGTCCCAAGACCGACCTGTCGTTGCAACTGCAGAACTTCATGACCCAATGCCGCCCCGGTGATCAGGACCTGATTCCGATGATCGACATCGAGACCAAAAGCGGATTGTCTACCGAAGTATTCCTCGACTCGCTCCACCGCTTTCTGTCCATGGTCGAAGAAGCCTACCGGCAGAAACCCCTGCTCTATACCTTCGCCAACTTTTACGACCGTCACCTGATGGGTCAAATAGACGGCTACAAACTCATGATCGCCCAATATACGGCCCGCGAACCCGTGCTGAAAGACGATCGCGACATCACCCTGTGGCAATACACCGGCAAAGGGCGCATCGAGGGCATCAATACCTTCGTCGACAAAAGCAGGTTGATGGGACAACACAGTTTGAAAGAATTAAGATACCGACGAAAATAAAGCGGTATCGATCGAAAGTAAGAAACGAATCAGAAAAACAAAACTTTTTAAAACATATGGCAATTATCAAATGCCCCGAGTGCGGCCACCAAATCAGCGACAGAGCACCCGTATGCCCCTCATGCGGGGTAGAAATAGCAGGAAGAGTAATCAGTTGTCCGCAATGCGGCGAAGTATATTTCAGCGATCAGCACGAGTGCCCCAGATGCCACCATGCTAACGCCACACCGGCGGCACAGACCGAGAACGAACAGGTACACGAGCGGTCGGCCAGCCAGCAATCGGCTTCTGCAACAGCCCAACCGCAGGCAACGCCGAACATACCCAAAACAGGGCGGCGAACAACACTCATCGTTTCGCTGACCATTGCACTGCTCGCCTGCGCCGTAAGTTTCTACTTCTACACCCACGCGCAAAAAGACCAAGAACAAGAAGCCTACGAGTTCGCCCTCGACAGCAACGACCCGATCATTCTGCAAGATTACCTCGACCGTTACCGTGACGCCTCGCCGGCACACAGAGACTCGGTTCAGGTTCGGCTGACACGCCTTCAGCAAATCGATATCGAATGGACAAATACACTGGTCAGCAACTCGAAGTCGGCCCTCGAACAATATCTGCAGCGGCATCCCGACACACCGCACCGAGAAGAAGCCATGTACAAGATCGATTCGTTAGACTGGATCGTAGCCAGCGGAATCAACACCGCCGACGCCTACCGGTCATACCTTGAAGACCATCCCAACGGACGCTACGCAGACCAGGTGAAAGACGCCGTAAAACAACTCAACGCACAAACCGTGCAGCCCGAAGAACGACAACTGATCAGCACCATCTTCAGACAGTTCTTCGAAAGCATCAACGCCAAAGACGAAGACGAACTGACCAACACCGTAAACTCGGTTCTCACATCGTTCCTGGGCAAAAGCGACGCCAGCAAAAACGACGTCGTAACCTTCTTGCACAAACTCTACAACGACAACGTGGCCAGCATGACCTGGCGCACACTCAACGACTACAAAATAGATAAAAAAGAAATCGGTCAAGACGAATACGAATACACCGTCAACTTCTCCGCCAACCAAGAAGTAGAACACAAAGACGACACACGCACCACCTCGCATTATCGAATCAAAGCAAAGGTGAATCCCGACGGAAAAATTACCGAATTCAACATGACACGCATCATCGAATAATCCCCCCTTTCATATTTTATTCGTACCTTTGCAACACTTCACTTCAAAGTAACAAATAAGAAAACAAAATAATATTTATGAGTAAACAAGTAGAGAAAATTAAAGAACTGATCGCCAAACGCCAACAAGCACGCATCGGCGGCGGCGAAAAAGCAATCGAAAAGCAACATGCCCGCGGCAAATACACCGCCCGCGAGCGTATCGACCTGCTCGTCGACGAAGGCTCGTTCGAAGAGTACGATATGTTCAAGCTACACCGATGCCATAACTTCGGCATGGAGAAAAAACAGTATTTAGGCGACGGCGTGATTACCGGCAGCGCCACCATCGATGGCCGACTGGTGTACGTCTACGCGCAGGATTTCACCGTTAACGGAGGCTCACTTTCCGAAACGATGGCACAAAAGATCTGCAAGGTAATGGACCTGGCCATGCAAAACGGCGCACCGATCATCTGCATGAACGATTCGGGCGGCGCTCGTATCCAGGAAGGCATTTGCGCACTGGCCGGATACGGCGAAATATTCGAGCGCAACATCCTTGCAAGCGGCGTTGTTCCGCAAATCTCCGCCATCATGGGGCCATGTGCAGGCGGTGCGGTTTACTCCCCTGCCCTCACAGATTTTATCCTGATGACCGAAGGCACAAGCTACATGTTCCTCACCGGACCGAAAGTAGTAAAGACCGTTACCGGCGAAGATATCGACGCCGAACACCTGGGCGGCGCCAGCGTTCACGCCTCGAAAAGCGGCGTAACCCATTTCACGGCAAAAACAGACGAAGAAGTATTGCAGTTGATTAAAACACTGCTCGGCTACCTTCCGTCCAACAACACCGAGGAAGCACCTCGTACAGAAAATACCGATCCCATCGACAGAGTAAGCGATCTGCTCAACGACCTGCTGCCCGACGATCCGAACATGGCATACGACATGTATAAAGTGATTGCAGAAATCACCGATAACGGCGAATTCTTCGAAGTTCAACCTAAGTTTGCAAAGAACATCATCACCGGTTTCGCACGGTTCAACGGACAGAGCGTTGGCATCGTTGCCAATCAGCCGCAAGCCTATGCCGGCGTGTTAGACGTTAACGCAAGCCGCAAAGGCGCCCGCTTCGTTCGTTTCTGCGATGCCTTCAATATTCCGATCGTTTCGCTGGTCGACGTTCCCGGATTCCTACCGGGCACCGGTCAAGAGTACAATGCCGTGATTCTGCATGGCGCCCAGCTACTGTACGCCTATGGCGAAGCAACCGTTCCGAAAATTACGATCACGCTCAGAAAGAGCTACGGCGGCAGCCACATCGTAATGGGATGCAAACAACTGCGATCCGACCTGAACTTTGCATGGCCGACAGCCGAAATCGCCGTTATGGGCGCTTCGGGAGCAGTAGCGGTATTGAGCGCAAAAGAAGCAAAAGAAAAGAAAGAGGCCGGCGAAGATGTACGCACATTCTTGGCAGAAAAAGAAGAAGAATACACCAACCTGTTTGCCAATCCTTATCAAGCCGCACAATACGGCTATATCGACGATGTGATCGAACCACGCAACACACGCTTCCGTATATGCCGCGGCCTTGCCCAGCTGGCCCACAAACGCCAAAACCTTCCGGCAAAAAAACATGGATGTATTCCGATGTAATCAACGTAGATCGACAAAAAGACATGGACAAGAATATTTATGCAGCCATAGCCATGGCACTCTACGAGTATAACGGAAATAATGTGCACGATACAGAATCTGGCAAAATAACCATCAAGCCCAAGCAAACGATGTGGGATGCCAAATTCATCTCTTTTACGGCAAAGCCATCTTCAAGCGAAATCATATAACCCATCTTGCACATAAGGCAAGAACAGAGACACAGTATATGAAAGAATTTAAATACACCATCGACGGTAAAGAATACAAAGTCGAGATAGGAAATATAGTTGATAACATAGCACATGTAATTGTCAATGGCGAAGACTTCGATGTTCGGTTCGAACCGGAAGCAGAGCCGGTAAAAAAAGTAGTACCGAACAAACCTGCTGTTGTCGAGACCGCCCAATCGGAATCGACGACACCCGCCACAAACGCCAATACGGACAAAGCCGTAAAAGCTCCGCTTCCGGGGGTCATCACAGAAATATTGGTTGCTGTAGGAGACGAAGTAAAAGCCGGCGACACAGTGGTCGTTCTCGAAGCAATGAAAATGGCAAACAATATCGAAGCCGAAACCGACGGCAAGGTTACGGCCATTTGCATTAAACAGGGCGAGAGCGTCATGGAAGACACACCACTGGTGGTGATCGAATAAGCAAAAACAATAGAAAGAAAAGGCTTTGTTTCCACATCGTTGCAAGCGTGGAAACAAAGCCTTTTCTTTTTGATTACCGCTCGATAAAAGTCGTTTTTTCGTTCCGTCGCATCGTACCGACTGTTTCGAAAACATTGCTGCCCGGTAAAATCAATTATAAGTCTGCTTTTCTTCTATCCCACGTCCAGCAATGGCATTAAAACCTCATTTTTGATCCTTCCGTGTTGCGCGGAAACGCCTAAAATAGATTTTAGGTGCTGATGTCTCGAGACATTTTGATGTAAAATACATTTTAGCCACTGATGTCTCGAGACATTTTGATATAAAACACATGTTATCCA
>CAUQAO010000015.1:0-25435 GCA_963515815.1 uncultured Prevotella sp. | reverse complement strand
CCACCACCCTCATCGGAACGGCCAACGGAAAAGTGCTCGAAATACACCACAACACCATGTCGCACCAGCCCTATAACCGCATGTACCAGGTAACCGGAAGCGAAGGATTCGCCAACAAATACCCCACAGAAGGTTACGCACTGACCAAGACAGGTATGAAAACGGCCGGCATCGTCAAGACCGGAACCTATGAAGAAGGCGAAGAATATATGTCGGCAGACGATTTCGAACGCCTTGCTAAAAAGTACGAAAACCCCCTCATCACCCGATACGTGAAGAAAGCAAAAGAGGTAGGCGGACACGGAGGCATGGACTATATCATGGACTCGCGACTGGTTTACTGTCTGCAACACGGGCTGCCACTCGATATAGACGTGTACGACATGGCCGAATGGTGCTGCCTGGCCGAACTCGGAAGCATTTCGCTCGACAACGGAAACCTGCCGGTAGAAGTGCCCGATTTTACTCGTGGCCATGGGAAAGACGTGTCAGGAGTCAGATACGCCTTTGCACCGAAAGCCGAAGAAGAGGCACAAGATCTGGCCAACCACGCCTTTACGCTTCGCCTGAAATCGTCGGCCGAACAGCTTTGGAAGCAATACGACCGGAAAAACAAACGATAAGGAGTAAGAAGTTGAACTTCTGCGAGAAAAAAGAAGTTTTAGGCCCAAGATGTTCAGCATCCGGCGCAAAAAACATAAAATGATGAGCAAATGCAGTACCTTTGCAAACGAATTAAACAAAAGACTTACAAAAAGAATGAAAGAAAAATTAGTTTCGTTTTTGTCGTTCGCGGCAAATCTACACAACACAGGTTTGGTATTGATTCGCGTAGCCATTCTGATTGTTTTCGTATGGATCGGCGGTCTGAAGTTTACGCATTACGAGGCCGACGGCATTGTGCCCTTCGTGGCAAACAGTCCGTTTATGAGCCTCTTTTATGCAAAAGACGCACCCGAATACAAAGAATACAAAAATAAAGAGGGCGAACTTGTTCCTCGTAATCGCGCTTGGCACGAGTCGAACCGCACCTATGTGTTTTCATACGGTTTAGGCATCCTGATTATGAGCATCGGCATTTTGGTGTTTCTGGGTATCTTCACGCCCAAAATCGGTTTTGTCGGCGAGCTGTTGTGCATCATCATGACCATCGATACGCTGTCGTTTCTTGTAACGACGCCCGAGTGCTGGGTACCCGATTTGGGCAGCGGCGAGCACGGTTTCCCCCTGCTTTCGGGTGCCGGCCGGCTGGTGATTAAAGACACCGTGATCCTGGCAGGAGCCATAACACTGCTGTCGGATTCGGCGCGCAAGCTACTTCAGCAACTCTGAAACGGTAAGGCAAGCAGCATCTAAAAAAACGGTCGGCTAAGTTAAAACCTATAGCCGGCCGTTATTTGTAGAATAAGATGGTGGGGATTTTCGACATTGAAGAAAATTTTCTGCACAATCTCCGACACGATATTCGGATCGACGATCGGCTGATGAGCCACTGGCGTTATGCCGTAATCCATTTCGACGCCTAACAATATGCGGTCGATATCCAGTTCGAAACCCATCTGCAGACCGGTATCTACCCTTTCGAAGCGAGGCAGCGTAACCTTGCGTTGCTTTTCATTGTAAGCCAAACCCATCATATCGCAACTTTCAGCAAACAGATTTTCTTTAAACGTATGCTTATAGTTGCCGTTGTCCAGAGCTACCCGCGCCTTTGCACTTAAACCGCAGGCCACGTAGGGCCCCAGATAGAACGAAAATCCGCAGTCTTTACCCAATTCGAGCCGATGGCCTACGGTTACCGGCAACTCCACGTAGTTCATCCCGACCGAGAAATGAGCATTGTCTATCTGTTTGCTTCCGTAGGCGCCTCTGAACGTGAATCCCTTTTTCGAGAAATAGAGCGCCGGTGTCAGATTCCACCTTTTCGATAACGGAACGATTGCGCCGCCGCCCAGCCGGTAAAAGAGCCGCGAATCTTCGCCGCTGTTGGCGATGAACGTACTCGAACCGATGCCGCTTTTCACCATCCACTTTACCTGGGCCGTTGCACAAAGGGGGAGCATCAGCCCCACGAGCAGCCATAAACATTGTTTGCGCATATCGTTTTCGTATTAATTTGTCGTTATGAAAACCTGCTCGGGCGGATATTATTGCATCGGGCCGGACAGAAAAAAAAATGGCGATCAGTCGTTCAGATGCTTGATTTCGTCTAACGACACATTTCCTACTACCTGGATAATCGACAGCTCGTCTTCCTCTTCATTGAAGAGCACGAACTCGTTCTTTCCCTTTCCAATTGTTCGCTGATAAACCGTAACCCGCTCGTCGTCGTCTTTCATCTGCATCACCACCTCGTAGCGGTTCTTACGATAATACGCAAGCGCCTCGCGTTTGATAGCGGCTATGAGCGAGGGGCGTTCGCATTCGAGTATCTGCAGTTTGTCGAGCCTCGACGCAATTTGAACGATATCCTTATCGCCGACTTTTTTCTTGGGCATCAGTCTGAACATCGCCGGCGATATGTACACCGTGCTCACCCCTTTCGTATTTTCGTATCGCTTGAACAGCTGATCTTGTGCCGAGCCGGCGATACAGACGAGGACCAGGCCGACGGTTGCCGCCAGCCGCCCTACCATATTCAATTGATTATTTCTTTTTCGCATGATTCACTTGATTGAGTCCTTTGTTAATACTGGCAGAGAATTTTGTCAGCGCCCGCTGCGTTTTGGCATAAGCGTCTTGCGGATCGTCGAACGTGTCGTGCTGCTGCGCCCACTCTTGCCGCTGCTGCCGCTGCTGCACGAACAGGGTTACCGAAACCAGCAGAACGATACTGGCTGCCACGCCGGCGGCCCATCGCAGCCCCACGCTTCGTCCGTGCCTGGCGGTCGTTTTCTCTACCCTGTTCCATCCGTCGATCTGCCGGCTCAAATGCTGTTCAAGATCACCGGGGAGAGGCACGTTGCCCCCTGACAACTGTCTGAAGAATTGTTGTTCGTCGCGCAGTTCGGGTTCGACATTCGGCCCCAGCAGATAGTCTTTTAGCTGCTGCTCTTCGGCCTCCGTCGTTTGTGCGTCATAAAACCGTTCGAGCATTTGTTTTATTTCCTTCACCTTGTCCATCTGTTATCGTTTTCATTTGTTGTCTTATCTGTTTTCGGGCGCGGCTCAGCACCACCCGGATATTGACAGCCGTTAGTCCCGTGAGGCGTTCTATCTCGTCGTAGCTCGCCCCCTCGACATCTTTCATCGTGATGATGCGACGCTGCTGTTGGGGCAGGCGGTCGATGAGTCGCATCACGATGGCCGACTCGTCGGCTGTTTCTACCTCGGTTTCAACGTTGCTGTCGGTTGCCACCCGCAGCATCCCCGGCTCGCTATCGGCCAGAGGCAAGTGCCGTTTACGTTGCTGATCGAAGAATAGGTTCCTGACAACCGTCACGCAAAAGGCTTCTGTGTCTCCGACAATGTTCAGCTCGTTACGCTTCAGCCACAATCGCAAGAAGGCTTCTTGCACCAGGTCTTCTGCGGCCTGAACATTGCCCGATAACCGCCCTGCCACGCGAAACATTTTGTCGTGGCAGGGCAAAAACAGCTGTTTAAAGCGTAAAACATTCATTCTTTTCAATCAATGGGTTGTGGACATTGAAAACCGGAACGGTTTAACACCATTTATCGGCGTAGAGGTCTGTTCCGGATCAGTCGTCAAGCTGATCGCGGACGATTTTCTCGATGTCGCGTTGTCGTATTTTGCCTTTTAGCTGTATCAGGGCGCAATCATCCATGCCGGTTACGACAATAATCAGTTCGGTTATCGCGTCTTTCTTGCCTTTTGTCAGTATCAGCACCTTTGCGCCGTCTTCCGTGGCCTGTATCAGTTCGTCGTAACCGTTAGTCTGCAGCTTGCGAGCATCGGCTTGGAATCGCCACTTTACATCGGCCGACGTATCTTCGAGGTCGAGCACCTTTATCGTGTCGATATTCTTGGTATAGTCCTTGGCGTCTTTGTCGATCAGCCGCCCCATCTTTATCATCGTCTTGGGGATGTACACGTACTCGGCGCGGGCCTGGCTTTTATAGTTGGCAAACAGGTTGTCGACGGTTGTTTGTGCGCTTGCAGACAGCGTGAGCGCCGTCAGAAGCATGAACAGGAATACTTTTTTCATCGTTACTCTTTTTTTTGTTGGTGAAACTTATTTTCGAAGCGCTTCTATTATTCCAGACGTAGTTTGTACCGATTGTGTTACATTCCTGCAATTCGAATGATTACTCGCCGATAAGAATTAATGAGAAGTCTGACTTTCTTCTCTTCGTTCGGCAATGGGATCTAAAACTCCATTTTTGTGGCTATTGCACCACGCAAAAACGAGTAAAATAAACTTTTGGGCCTTCCGCGCCGCGCAGAAACACGATCAGTAAGAAATGATGCCGAGCCAACGCAACACATCGTTCAGATTGGCCACAACCATCAACAACAGCAGTATGCCGAGACCTACATACTCGGCACGTATCATGAAAGTTTCGCTGGGTTTGCGGCGGGTTATCATCTCGTAGAGCAAAAAGAGCACGTGTCCGCCATCTAACGCCGGTATGGGCAGAATGTTCATAAAGGCCAGGATGATGCTGAAGAAGGCTGTCATGAGCCAGAACATGTGCCAGTCCCAGACAGGAGGAAACAGGCTGCCGATGGTACCGAAACCGCCGAGCGATTTCACTCCGTCGGCCGAAAAGACGTACTTCATGTCGCCGACGTAGCCCGAGAGCACGTTCCATCCGTAGCGCACGCCAGCAGGAAAGCTCTGCCAAAATCCGTACTCGACCTTTGTGGGGCGGTAATAAGAGAGCAGATGAGTCATGCCGACGCCCAGCATCAGGTCTTTGCTCAGCACCACCTGTGCGGTGTCTACGCGCCCGGTAGCGGCCTGCCTGAAGATAACGGTGGCCGTGCGGATGCGCAGACTGTCGCGGGTCGTCTTGGCAGCGGTCATTCGGTCGCTCAAGATGCCAAGCTCGTCTTGAAAAGCGTTCCACGAATCGATCTGCTTTCCGTTGATTCCGACAATGCGATCGCCCTTCTTCATTCCCGCTTTCTCAGCCGCCTGCCCCGGGATGATGCTGTCTATATCCGAGTAAATATACGGAGCTACGAACCGGGGTGTAGCCTTCATCATACTCAGCAGATTCAAGTCGCCCGGCAGGCTGACCGCCATCTTACGGCCATCGCGCACAATGTCGACACGGCGGGCCACGGACAGCTCGCGATAGAAATCGGCATTGAAGTCTTTGAACGCACCTCGGTCGGTTCCGATCAGTATGTCGTGGTCTTTAAAGCCGTACGATTTGGCTTCTTGATTGAATCGCATTCCGTTCGTCATATCCTTGACCGAGACATACGATTCGCCCCAATAGAACAAGACCATCGAATAGATGAAAAGCGCCAGGAAAAAGTTGACGGTAACGCCGCCAATCATGATAAGCAGCCGCTGCCACGCGGGTTTTGAGCGGAATTCCCACGGCTCGGCGGGCTTTTTCATCTGCTCGGTGTCGAAGCTCTCGTCTATCATACCGGCTATCTTGCAGTATCCGCCCAACGGAAGCCAACCCATGCCGTAAGTGGTATCGCTCTTCTTGGGTTTGAAACTGAACAGGTGCCCTTTCCATTTGCCGATCCCTACATCGAAAAACACAAAAAACTTCTCTACTTTTACACCGAAGAGTTTGGCAAAAAACATGTGTCCGCCTTCATGAAGCAGCACCAACCACGAAATAGCCAAAACTAATTGCAGCAGTCTGATTAAAAATATTTCCATTTTTTTTTAAAAGGTTGGGGGAGAGCAGAGTCACGTAGATCGTTGCCTATTTTTCTCTCCCTGTTATTTAACTGATAAATTCGTTTGCTATGCGGCGCGCCTCGATGTCTGTCTCGATATATTGCTCGTACGCAGGCGAGGACTGAAACGCGACGCTCTGCAGCGTTTTCTCGATAACGTCGGCCATGTCGAGGAAAGAACACTTGCCACACCTGAAGGCTTCGTTCGCCACCTCGTTGGCCGCATTGAGAGCACAGGGCATATTGCCCCCCTTACGAATGGCCTCGAAAGCCAAAGCCAAGCACTTGAATCGGTCTAAGTCGGGTTTGAAAAACGCCAAAGGCTGGCGAAACAGATCGAGCCGCTCGCCATTCAGCGGTAACCGCTTAGGAAACGAGAAAGCATACTGTATCGGCAACCGCATGTCGGGTACGCCGAGCTGGGCCTTCACACTACCGTCTGTAAACTGAACGGCACTGTGAACAATGCTCTGCGGATGGATAAGCACCTCGATTCGGTCGGTCGGAACACCAAAGAGCCATTTGGCCTCGATCACTTCAAAACCCTTGTTCATCATCGATGCCGAATCTATTGTGATCTTCGCGCCCATCTCCCATGTAGGATGTTTCAAGGCATCGGCAGCCGTTATGGTACGCATCTGATCAATTGTATAGCGGAAGAAAGGACCTCCGCTGGCCGTCAGCAGAATTTTCTCTATCTCGTTATCGTCTTCTCCGACGATCGACTGAAAAATGGCACTGTGCTCCGAATCGACGGGCAAGATGGGCGCATGATGCACTTGCGCTAACCGACAGATCAGTTCGCCGGCAACAACCAGCGTTTCTTTATTGGCCAAACATATCTTCTTATGCGCTTTAATAGCATGAATGGTGGGCGAAAGTCCTGCAAAGCCTACCATCGCCGTAAGTACCATGTCGATGGGGGCGGCAGTTACAATCTCGTCGAGTGCCGACTTTCCGGCATAAACTTTCACCTCGGGACAGTCGTCCAAAAGCCGGCAAAGAGGTTCGTAATAGGCTTCGTTGGCTATCACAACGGCCGCGGGCCGAAATGTCCGCGCCTGCTGGGCCAACAGCTCATAACGGTTGTTGGCCGTAAGGCAATAAACCTCGTACAGGTCGGAGTGCTGCCGAATTACATCGAGCGCCTGCGTACCAATGCTACCTGTCGAGCCTAAAATACATATTTGATTCTTCATCGATTGCTGTGGATATTGTTTTCGCCTTGTTACAGATGTCATATCTCTAACAAACCTTCAGGTAATTGTATCGTTATTTCTCGCTTCCGCCT
Source organism: uncultured Prevotella sp. (assembly GCA_963515815.1). Taxonomy (GTDB): domain Bacteria; phylum Bacteroidota; class Bacteroidia; order Bacteroidales; family Bacteroidaceae; genus Prevotella. The sequence goes on along the minus strand of CAUQAO010000015.1, from coordinate 18,314 downwards.
ATCAATATGCGTTATCAATTCTTCGTTAGCCGGTATCAGCGCCCCATCTTCCAGTTCGAAAAGAATGTTCAGCGTGGTATCGTCGACATGGGCAATCACCCCGATCGGACAATCGGTAGCGGCATTTATCAGTGTAAAACCTATGGCCTGCGACCACCCGATTGAACTCTCGTCGCTATCGGAAAGAGCTCTTGGGAAGAACACCTTACAGCCTGTAAGATTGCGTGCCTGGTTTTGCGTATCGATATCGCAAAACTTTATCAGCACCATTTCATGATTGTGAAAACTATACTTTTCGAAAAAAAAAGGAACAAAAATTCCGTCTATCTCCAGAATGAAATAAGACGTATCGACACGATCGAATATATCGTCAGTGGAATGGAACAAGACATCGCCTCTCACTCCATGCGGTCTACCTATCTTCCCGATATAAAAGACATCTTCTTCTTTAATCATCTACACGCTGTATCTTCGCACCCAAAGCATTCAAACGCGATTCTATATTCTCGTAACCACGGTCTATTTGGGCAATGTTTTCAATTCTGCTGGTTCCGTTAGCGCTCAATGCCGCTATCAGCAATGCAATACCGGCCCGAATATCCGGACTGGTCATGCGACCGGCTCGCAGCCGCAATTTATGGTCATGTCCTACGACAACAGCCCGATGCGGATCGCAAAGAATAATTTGTGCTCCCATATCGATCAATTTATCGACAAAGAAAAGCCGACTCTCAAACATTTTCTGATGAAACAATACGCTGCCTCGCGCCTGAGTGGCCACAACCAAAAGCACGGATAACAGATCGGGGGTAAGCCCGGGCCACGGTGCATCGCTTAGAGTCATGATGGTTCCATCGATGAACGAATCGATCTGATAATGATTCTGAGCGGGAATCACCAGATCGTCTTCCTCTACCTTGATCTTGATACCCAGCCGACAAAACGAATCGATGATATTACCCAAATGTTTAATCGATACGTCTTTCACTCTTATACCGTCGCCAACCATTGCCGCCATGCCGATAAACGAGCCTATCTCTATCATGTCCGGCAAAACAGTATGCCGGGCGCCATGCAACGATTCCACACCGACAATGGTCAACAGATTGGAAGCAATACCGCTGATATTGGCTCCCATTCTATTTAACAAATGGCATAACTGCTGTACATAAGGCTCGCACGCTGCATTGTAGATGGTGGTTGTTCCTTCGGCCAACACTGCCGACATAATAATATTGGCAGTACCGGTAACCGACGCTTCGTCAAGAAGAATGTAACAACCTTTCAGCCTGCGAGCCTGTATTTGATAAACATTGCGGTCTTCCTCATGAACGAATTGGGCGCCCAGATGTTTAAACCCCAAGAAATGGGTGTCTAATCGACGGCGCCCAATCTTATCTCCACCGGGCTTTGCAATAGTAGCTGTGCCAAAGCGAGCCAATAACGGACCTATCATCAATACCGATCCGCGCAACGAAGAACATTTTTTCACAAACTCGTCACTTTCCAAATAAGAAAGACGCAGGTTATCGGCCTGAAAAGTATATGCATTCCGGCTAATACGCGTTATCTTAACACCGATATTTTGCAAGAGTTTGATGAGATTATTGATATCAAGAATATCGGGAATATTCTTGATCGTAACTTCCTCTGCCGTCAGAAGGGTAGCACAAATCACCTGCAAAGCTTCGTTCTTCGCACCTTGCGGAACAATCGTTCCGCTTAACCGATGACCGCCCTCGATAACAAAAGCCTCCATGAACCTAACGCTTTTTACGTTTCTTATCTACGTCTTTTATATCGACACGCTCAAATTTAAAATGATTCAAATCGAGTACAACCTTACCATCGGTAAAATGTTCCAAGTCGAAAGCAACCCTTTCGTCATCCGAAGAACCATGTCCCCACTGCACAAGATCGCGCTTCATCTGATTTGCGGTTACCCGAATCAGCTCATCTCTTTCTTCACCGGGCTCCATTGCCTTCAGCTTCTCGAACACTTCAGACATCATGTAGCCATAATGGCGCACGGGTATTCGGGTCATAGGATATTTCATCGGTTCTACCTTCGAATAAATTTTCGCAGCCTGGCTCACATCGAAAGGATAGTCGACGTCAAGCTTGAAATTGCTCATAATGGCCAAATGATCCCACAGCTTTTGCTGATAGCCGTCGTTCTCGTGACTTTGAGGAAACATGCGAGCCATGATCGAAACGATTGTTTCGGCGCATTGTTGTCGCTTTTGTTTATCTTCAATCGACATGGCATGATCGACCATGTTCTGTATTTCACGGCCATACTCGGGTAAAACCAGTCGTGCACGCTTAGTGTTATAATCTAATCCTTCAATATTCATGATCGAGCTATTTATGGGTTGAACTGCTTCAGCAATATTGCTTGCAGCCGTCAGAGATATGCTTTAGAGGTTTTAGCCACAAAGTCTTTTAAATAAAATGGAACGAAATAAGCCACATTTTCGAATTGCTCATTGGCCATACGCTTTTCGGCTATCGGAAACATATTTTTTGCCAAAGGTTCTATACCTGGCAGCCATCGTGCATTCGAATGGCCAATTACATCCATACATTTCTCGGCACCATTGCCAAAGAAGTAAACAGGAGTTTCATCAAGATAGGGACGATAGGTTTCGTTGTCGACGACATCGGCCCGAATGGGTCGAATCTCTTTCAAAGCGCGACTGAAGAGTTGCGCATAAACTTCCATTCTGCGGGCATCCAGCATAGGGCATAACAACGCGCTCTCTTCTGCTATCCGTTCCCCCAGCAGCACAGGCACGCACAGCAGCTCTAATGTCGGTACGGAAATCAACTTTGCCGAGCGTCCATAACAAATTCCCTTGGCCATAGACACGCCGATCCGAAGCCCCGTATATGAGCCGGGACCGCAACTCACAGCTACCGCATCCAACGGAATAAGACGGCTATCGATAAACGATAAGGCTTCGTCTACATATACTCCGAGTTTCACAGCATGATTAGGGCCGTTATGGTCTGCCTGTTCGAAAAGACAAGCGCCGTCTTGACTAACAGCAACAGAACAAATATCGGTGCTTGTTTCGATGCTTAATATACACGACATACATATAAAACCTTGATCTAAATTTAAGTTGCAAAAGTACGTTTTTTCCCTTCAAAATGATTACTTTTGCAGAAATTTAACGTGTTGAAACTATGATACAATCGATGACTGGTTACGGTAAATCTATCGTTGCCTACAAGGGAAAAAAAATCAATGTTGAAATCAAATCTCTCAATAGCAAGACGCTTGATCTGTCTGCACGTATTGCACCGTTGTACAGAGAGAAAGAAATGGAGATCAGACAGCAAATTTCCAATACGCTCGAACGTGGAAAGATCGACTTTTTTATCTGGATCGAAAAAGATATCGCTACCGACACCACGCCTATCAACACAGCTGTCATCGAAAACTATTACCGACAAATTAAACTGATAGCCGAAACGACCGATCTGCCGGAGCCGCAAGACTGGTTCGCCACTTTGTTGCGCTTACCCGACGTAACGACCAAAAACGAAATAGAAATCCTTGACGAAGAAGAATGGAAGGTTGCACAGCAAGCTATCAAAAAAGCGATCGGACATTTAACCGATTTTCGCAAACAAGAGGGCGCTGCATTACAAAAGAAATTCACCGAGAAGATCGATAACATCGCCACACTGCTAAAAAGCATCGAACCGTATGAAAAGATACGCGTTGAGAAAATACGCAACCGAATTGTAGAAGCGCTCCAGCAAATTCCCGAAGCAGACTACGACAAGAACCGTCTGGAGCAAGAATTGATTTACTACATTGAGAAACTCGATATCAGCGAAGAAAAACAGCGACTGGCCAATCACCTGAAATATTTCCGAGACACCATGGCCGAAACAAAACCTAACGGAAAGAAACTCGGATTTATCGCACAGGAAATGGGACGAGAAATCAACACTACCGGCTCGAAAAGCAACCTGGCCGAAATGCAGAACATCGTTGTACAGATGAAAGACGAACTGGAACAGATCAAAGAGCAAGTACTGAACGCACTATAAACAGGCGCGCCAAAAACCGAAAAACAATGAACCGGAAAACAGATACGAATACGGATAATCGTTCACAGACGGGTGAAAAGAAAGAGAAGCCCACCGCCCTTATTATTTTTTCGGCACCCTCGGGCAGCGGAAAGAGTACAATTGTAAGATGGCTGATGGAGCAACACCCCGAACTCAACATGGCTTTCTCGATCTCGTGCACCAACAGAGCGCCGCGAAGAATCGAGAAAAACGGCACTGACTATTTTTTTATCTCGACCGACGAATTTCGCCGCAGAATAAGGAACAACGAGTTTTTAGAATACGAAGAAGTGTACAAAGACCGATTTTACGGTACACTGAAATCACAAGTAGAAAACCAGTTGGAAGCTGGACAGAACGTTGTCTTCGATGTCGATGTAAAAGGCGGGATCAGTATCAAGAAATTTTATGGCGACCGCGCTCTGAGTATCTTCATACAGCCGCCCTCGATTAACGAATTGAGAAAACGGCTGGTGGGGCGCGGTACAGATGCAGCTGACGTGATAGAAGACCGACTAGCAAAAGCCACATACGAAATGACCTTTGCTCCGCAATTCGACAACATCGTGATAAACGACCGATTGGAGCAGGCGAAAAAAGAAATATACGCGCTCGTCAAACGGTTTCTCGACATCGACTGACATCGGCAAACTTGAAAAAAGCAGTTGGAACGCCAAAAACAGTGAAAAAAGTGCGACCAACTACTTGGAAACGCAGAAAACAACACAAGGCGTTCTCTCGTATCGCTCATTTTACAATACTGCACTCCGCACAGAATAAAAAAACGACATACAGTCCATGAATAGAATAGGGATTTACGGCGGTTCTTTCAACCCGATACACAATGGTCATATTGCCGTGGCACGGCAAATATTGACATGGGCTTCGCTCGACGAAATATGGTTCATGGTTTCGCCGCAGAATCCACTGAAACGGCAAGCCGATCTACTGAATGACGATCTGCGGTTCGATTTGGTTCGTAAAGCGCTAGCAGAAGAACCATACCTGGTACCCTCCGATTACGAATTCAAGTTGCCGAAACCATCGTACACATGGAATACGCTGCAGGCGCTGACTAACGAATATCCTGCTATGACCTTTACCCTGATTTTCGGTGCCGACAATTGGTCGGTATTCAACAAATGGGTACATCATCGGGAGATAGTTCAACGGTACGATATCGTTATTTATCCACGTCGACCGGCGACCATCAACCGTTCTGCACTGCCGCCGAATGTCAAGCTGATCGATATGCCGCTTTACAACATCAGCAGTACTGAGATCAGACGAGCCGTACAAATCGGAAAACCAATCGACGAATGGGTACCACGCTCTATTGCCGAGGATGTAAAGCGGTACTATCGTGTCGATCGGCCCCAGAAATAGGAATCAAATATTGTTTGTGAGTCGAAAAAGCCGTACTTTTGTCGTAAATCGTTACATCATGTCATTTATCAGACCTGTAATTTTTCTCTTGCACAAGATTTTTTATCCCATACGTACCAACAGCCTGTTCTTTGTCTTCATGTACACGCTGGGTATATTGTGCGAATGGCTCACCTTGCCGCATATACACAGAGCACATGTGTACGATAATTTATACCTCGAGTTGTTTCTCGATTTGTATATAGCCTGCCTCTTTCTGGCTGTCCTTCCATCGAAAATCCGGCTATGGGTACGACGGCTTTTCTACGTCGTAATGTATGCAATAACTCTGGCCGACGTCTACTGCTACGCGAAGTTCAACTCTACGTTTACGCCCACCATGCTACTGTTGATAGGCGAAACCGACGGACGCGAGGCTGTCGACTTCTTTCAGTCGTATTTGTCAAGCGACATCGTCTTCGGTAAAGTGGGATGGATATGGCTACTCATCACCATTCATCTGCTGGTTGTTCTACGACACCGGATCTTTAACCGGAAAAAAATATTTGGTGGACTGCCGCACCACCTATCGCCAAATACAGAAAACGTATTCGGAATGCTCGTGTCCATTCTATTAGTCTGGAGCAGTATCGCTTCGTTTCAAAACAAACGAGCCATCGGCCGACTGTTCAGCGCATCGAGCATCGGCAATGTAGAACACGCGCTGACAGCACCCGACCGAGCCGTGCTTTATACACCATCTCTGCGACTGACGTTTAGTTTATTCGCTAACTCGCTCACGGCTCAGCAACTCGACAAACTGATCGAACAGACAGACAAAGCAACGATAGACAGTTGTTCTTTCACTTCGCCTAACATCGTGCTGATTATCGGCGAAAGCTACGGCAAGCACCATGCTCAACTATACGGTTACGACGTACCGACGACACCACGACAGATCAAGCGTCAGCAGTCGGGCAGGCTAGTCAAATATACCGACGCTGTGGCGCCGTGGAATCTGACCAGCTTCGTCTTCAAGCTCGCCTTTTCGACCTTCACCGTGAGCGATCAAGACGAATGGTGCGATTATCCTCTGTTTCCCGAACTATTTCGAAAGGCAGGTTATCACGTCACATTTCTGACCAATCAATTTCTGCCGAAAGCCGCAGACCCGATTTACGATTTCAGCGGCGGATTCTTTCTGAACAATCCAGCACTAAGCAAAGCGCTGTTCGATACGCGCAACAGCCGGCTGCATGCGTACGACGTCGGTCTGATCGGCGACTATGAAAACATGCTGAAAGCAAACCTCCTGCCGATGAAGAACGGGCGACTCGACCGCAACCTCATTATTTTTCATCTCTTAGGCCAGCACATGAATTATCGTTCGCGCTATCCGAAAGGCCGCGGCGTATTCAAGAAAAAAGACTACAATGACCGGCGACCCGACTTAAACGATCGGCAAAAACGCATTTTGTCCGAATACGACAACGCCGTCTTGTATAACGACAGCATTGTCGACCAGATCTGCCGCAGATTCGAGAACGAAGAGGCCATAGTGATCTACATGCCCGATCATGGCGAAGAATGCTATGAGGGTAACCGAAATTTTATTTGTCGTAACCATTCGTCGAACATCGATTACAACCTGGCTCATTACGAGTTCGAGATACCTTTCTGGATATGGTGCTCGCATCCGTATGCAATCAGGCATCCAGAGATATACAAACAGATTGTCGAAAGCCGTGACCGTCCTTTCATGACAGATGCCCTGCCGCATTTATTGCTGTATCTCGGCGGTATCGGTTCGCCCCATTATCATGAGCGGTATAACATCCTTTCGCCGCAATACGACGAAAAACGACCGCGCATCCTGAAGAACACAACCAACTATGACAGTCTGCGTAACAGTCAAAACCTACAGAAATGAGCAGCAACACTCCACTATTGACCAGAAAAGAATGCGACGCATTGCGAGGAATAGCCATTATCGGTATTTTCCTTCATAACTTCTGCCACCTGCTCAATCCGATCGTCAAAGAGAACGAATACACCTTCAGCCAACAGCATGTCGACTGGTTCACGTTTGTGATGCAACAGCCCGATAGGCTCTGGATAGCACAGCTCCTATCTTTTTTCGGCCATTACGGCGTGCCCGTTTTTCTTTTTCTCAGCGCATACGGTCTGGTCCGTAAATACGAGTGTGTCATCGATCAAGAAGAAGTCGGTATCGTTCGCTTCATCCGTTACCATTATCTCAAGCTTTTCAAAATGATGATCGTGGGCTTCGTTGCCTTCACAATGGTCGATCGTATGACACCGCACAGCTGGCATTACGATGTGCTGAAAATCATAGGCCAGCTTCTTATGTTCAACAATCTGTTTCCCAACCCGGATCGCATGATATGGCCCGGTCCTTATTGGTTCTTCGGGTTGATGTTGCAGCTTTATATCGTTTACCGGCTTTTGCTTTATCGGCAGCACTGGCTGTACACCGTTGCACTGATCGCCGCGTGTTGGCTCGTGCAAGCCACATGCGAGGGCGACAACGAGTTATTGAATCGGCTACGTTATAATTTTATCGGCGGCATGTTGCCATTCGGCGCCGGTTTGCTATATGCCCGATACGGAAAGTCTATCTCTCAGCCAGCGCTACTGGTTACGCTACTGATTTCTGCGGCGGCCATCGTATTGTTCAGTTACAACTTTCAGACATGGCTCTTCGTTCCGCTCTTTGTATGTACCGCTTCGATCGCTTTTGTCAAACTCGTTGTCTTTTATGGCATACAAAACGTGTTGCAATGGATGGGGAGCATATCGGCAGCATTGTTCGTATGCCACCCGATAACCCGCAAAATTTACCTGCCTATCAGCCAACACGGCGACGTATTCACCGGCTTATTGCTGTACATCGTATCATCGCTCGTGTTGGCCTGGCTGTTCAGGGAGATACTGAAGCGCATGCCGAATCCGCAACCTTAATGCCCAATGATATGAAAGAATGGAGAATAAGACCGATAGAATGGGAAGACATCAGCCGCTACCGAAACGAACTGATGGGCTTAGCCATGCTCTTGATTGTCCTCTTTCACGTTCCCCTCGATCGATTCAGTCCTTTTTTCGGTTTAAGAAGATGCGGCAATATCGGTGTCGACATCTTTTTCTTTCTGAGCGGCATCGGCCTTTGGTTCTCATGGACGGAGACCCCATCCCTCAAACATTTTTTCGCGAAACGCTATTTGCGTATCTATCCCGCATGGTTGATCATAACGTCGTTGTATTACATTCCCGACTACATCCGTGGCGGAGGCCACAGCAACAGCATACCCGATCTGATCGGCGACATCGCCCTCAACCTCGACTTCTGGCTGTACGACGAACTTACTTTCTGGTACATCCCCGCCATCATGATGCTGTACACCTTCGCCCCAGCCTACATCAGCCTCATCAAGTGCCAGCCGTCATACCGCTGGTTGGCCTTAGTGTTCATTATCTGGTGTTTCATGGTACAGTGGATCGATCCTGTTCACCATGTCGTCGGACATATCGAAATCTTTTGGAGCCGCATTCCCATCTTTCTCATCGGCATCAATGTGGGTCAAATGATTAAGGAGAAACAGCAGCTGAGCGGTTCTGCGCTATGGCTGATCCTCCTGCTGTTCGTTTTGACATTGGGTGCTTGTATTTACTTGGAGCAGGCAAAGCACGGCCGTTTCCCACTGTTCATAGAACGCATGCTGTACATACCGCTGACCGTTTGCGGAGTTCTGCTCTTCAGCATGCTCGTCCGATACGCTCGTCCGTGGCTCTTGCACCCGCTGTCGCTCATCGGTACGCTCAGTTTAGAGTTCTATCTGATACACGCTCATTTCATCTTGCCGCACATTCAACAGCTACATGTCGGCTACACAGCCACTGCCTTGCTCACTATTCTAACCACATGGCCATGTGCATGGCTACTGCACCAGATTGCGGGCCGCATAGAAAAACTTTTTAAATATTATTCGCAATGACAACAGACCATTTACATACCCCTCAGAATACCGATCGTCGGTTGCCTTCACAGTTGCACTCGTTTTATTTATTGCTGCGCACCAAGCAGTGGGTGAAGAATGCCTTTGTGTTTCTTCCTCTGTTCTTCGGCGGCAAATTGCTGCACATCGATAAACTTGCGGCAACCGCACTGACCTTTCTCGCATTTTGTTTTGCAGCCTCGGCCATCTACTGCCTCAACGATATTGTCGATATTCACGAAGACCGCCGACATGAGAAAAAGCAGAAACGCCCCATCGCTTCAGGCGCCGTTAACATCAGACAAGGCTACATGCTCATGGCCGTGATGATTTTCTTGGCCCTGTTGGTACTGTTGCTCCTGCCGCAAAACCAACTGCGGGTGGGCGGCATCATCCTCTTTTACCTCGTACTGAACATTGCCTACTGTACACATTTAAAGCAGCACGCCATCCTCGACGTATGCATCGTGGCCTTCGGATTTGTATTAAGAATACTGGCAGGCGGAGCGGCTACCGGCGTATTGCTCAGCAAATGGATTGTACTGATGACCTTCCTGCTCACGCTCTTCCTGTCGTTCGCCAAACGACGCGACGATGTGTTGCTCATGAACCAAACAGGCGAAGCACCCCGCAAAAACACCATCCGGTACAACCTTACGTTCATCAACCAAGCCATCACCATCACGGCCTCCGTAACCCTGGTATGCTACATCATGTACACCGTGTCGCCCGAAGTGGTACAACATTTCCACACCCAGCACCTGTACCTTACCAGCGTATTCGTCTTGGGCGGACTGCTTCGATACATCCAGCTCACCGTTGTCGATAAGAAGAGCGGCGACCCCACGAAAGTAATCCTGTACGACCATTTCACACAGCTCATCGTAGCCGCATGGATCGCAGCCTTTCTCTTCATCATCTACCTGTAAACAGCTCCTTATGCAACAAATACACATTTTCGATTTCGACGGCACGCTGACCACCCGCGACACGATGATAGCCCTGATACGTTACGCCAAAGGCAATGCGAAATGTTTCTGGGGATTTCTCATACACGCCCCCATCCTGATACTGATGAAGCTACACGCCTACCCCAACGGCCGCGCCAAAGAGCGATTGTTCAAATACTTTTTCGGCGGAACCCCCGTAGCCCGCTTCAACCATCTCTGCGAACAGTTTGCCCAGAGCCACCGCCACCTGATGCGCAAGCAAGCCGTCGAATTGCTCAACACGCTCGCACGGCAAGACAACACCCGAATATTCGTGGTCAGTGCCAGCATCGATTACTGGGTCAAGCCCTTCTTCCGCCAGTTGCACCTCGATCAGGTAGAAGTATTTGGAACCCGAATAGAAATAAAAGACGGAATCGTTACCGGCCGATTGAGCGGTAAAAACTGTTACGGACCAGAGAAAGCAGAACGACTGAAACCCCTGCTCCCTCCTCGCCATACCTGTCACCTGACGGCCTACGGCGACAGCCGCGGCGATCGAGAAATGTTGAACTTGGCCGACCGAAAATATGAAAAACCCTTCAGATAACCGAAAACGCGCACAGATAGCTGAGCTTCTGCGATTCGCCATCGTAGGAACTACGGCCGTAGCCATACAATACATCGTGTACCTGGTGCTGATACACGTGCTCAACCCCACCCTGTCCAACACCACAGGCTATGCCGTCAGCTTCGTATTCAACTACATTGCCTCCACCCATTTCACTTTCCGCGTCAAGTCTACCACCAAACGCGGCGCCGGCTTTGCCCTCGCCCACCTCATCAACTGGCTCTTGCAAACCCTTCTGCTCAACGCCTTCATCAGTTTCGGCATGAGCAAGCAGATCGCCATGATACCCATGTTCACCATAGCCGTACCCATCAATTTCCTTCTGGTACGCCACTTCCTAAAGCAGCGATAAATTGAGTTGCGCCGAACTTTGGTCTTCACTCGATTATTGTCTGCAATGCCGATAATAGGCGTTGCAGATATATTCGGGAAAGCAAGCCCCCGCTATGCTTTATCATCATTGATTTTAGCGTCCAAAAATAATTTTACCCGAAAATGTTGCGTAACATTTTGGGCTAAAATGGGGTTTGCATGCAAATGTCCTAAGACATTTTAGGCTAAAAGATGTTTTACATGAAAATATTGCGCAACAACGGAGGCTAAAATGAATTTTAGGCGGAAAGAACAACAATGGATTTTAAATGTGAATTGCCCCAAAAGTTAGACATAAAACTTTTTTCGTATTTCTTAAATTTGAAGGATAGTCCGCCGTGAGGCGTGCCATCCTTTTTTCTCATCGATAAGCAATAATAAGCCCCGACACTGGCTCTGTGTCGGGGCTGGGTGTGATTAGAAACAATCCCTATCTCTATTAAGAAATACGGATGGAGCCAAATTGTCTTGCCAAATCTTGCATGGCTGCATTAAACGTAGCCTTTTGCTCCTCGTTTAGAGTGTATACTTTTCCGCGCACTTCATAGCCGTTGATGCGCTGTGCAAGCCACGACTGGCTTTTACCAAAATAGTGCCGGGCCACATACGACATCGGTATGATCTCATACCCGTTTTCTATCTGTTTTCTAATGATCCCCACAGAGGTCTCTATCGCAGCCAGTCCCTCGTCCATGAACTTGTTCCACGCCGCTTCCACCTCTGGACAGCGGTGTTCTTTCACCCACTGCGCAATCTCCATCCTGCGAACCTCACTCTTCTCGTCCTCTTTGCCCATCAGTTCTTTCAGTTCTGCAAGCAGCTTATCTACCTTTTCCATGTGCTTTGTTTTTAACTCCCCTCTTTGCGAGGGGAGGATTGGTTATTGTTTCCGTTTCTTGTAAAGTTCCGATAACCTGTCAAGTATCCCGTTGATCGTTTCTTCTCTTCTTTTATCGTTCATGCCCGAGGCATCGGATATCCGGGCGTATTGTTTTAAAAGTGTTTCCAGATACTTGATCTGACTTTCTAAAATCTCATCCATTTTACTTCCTTTTTTATGAGATATATCGTTTTCTAATCACAGGACAAATATACATAATAAATCTAATATGTATAAATTTTCGAGCAATTATTTTCAGAATACCATTATCTTTTTGTCCTTTTTCCTCCTTGCGTCGCTTACTATTTTTGCCGCATAATAACAGAACACCTCATCCGCAAAAAGTTCGTCCACCAGACGATGACTGATGCTGTCTCGCGTCTCTACGCCGCTTGGCGACCGGCCATCTCCCTTCTTCATGTCCGCTCCGGACAGCTTCAGTCGTTTCGCCGCCAGCGGTGCTGCCGCATGCCGTGTGTCTGACGAATCCTACGAAATCCAGCTCTTCGTCCCCCTCCATCTCCGCTTTCTCGATCTCCAGTATCGCCACCATCGACCCCGAGGTGGGAGGGGAACGAAGCAGTCTAATCTCTACAATAAGCTCGTGTGGCCCGTCCTCTATAAACATGTCTTCCCCGAGCTTCTCTACGGGCTCACCGACGAGGTGCGGCGGGAACTCAATGGAGAACTCAAACGGGCCGTAGAGATCTAATGCGCCCGTAAGGGTTTATCTGTAACAAATAGAATTCCCCCTTGCTTTTCTCTTCAAATAACTTATATTTGCAATATAAAAAGTCAAGCGATATGATAACGGCTCTGTTCCTCATAATAGCCTTTTTCCGCCGCGAGCGGTTCATCCGGAGAGATACTTTCTGGGCAGACAAGGTTTCCTATTATGTGCTCAATGTCGCCCTTACTCCCATATTCGGTCCTAAAGTTTTCTGCTGGCTCAAAAGAGAGGTAGACAACAGAGATGACGGTAAGTCGTCCCAGGGATATGTTCGATGATGCTCCCCGGCGCTTTCATGTAGCATCCTTTGCTGTTCCGACATGTACGAATATCTTTGCTTGTAATACAAAACCTTACCTTTTCCCTCATCATCCGAAAGTGAGGTAACTATGGCAAAGCGCAGTAACGAGAGCTACAAAGATGAGACCGCTCATCTGAAAAAACGTATCAAGGAGTTGGAGAAAGCCCTTGCGTTCTCTCAATTAGAGACTCTGGCACGTGATGTACTGATCTAAGAGGGGTATAACGAAATGTAGAAAAACAGGAAACTGTTATTCAATAAGCTGTGGAGAATCAAAATATATAGCCGATTGTTTTATGCTTTTAAACTCATCGGTCGGGGAACGGCCGGCGCCAAGGGGCGAGACCATCCGTCTCGAAGAGTATAAAATTCAGTAAGTTAATGTAGCGAATCTGTTGTTATAGGACATATGTTCGAGCATAAACTTCTTAATACACATCTTGCCTCGCGACGGATCGAAGGCTGAAAGTGATACATAATACTCTGAAGCCTGGTGAAACCGAGGCATCTTCCAAGCGACAATCTCTTCAATTGCCGTCTTTCGTTTCTAAGTAACAATTTTTGGGGAGGACATTTCTTAAATTTTTGAGTAAAATGTCCGATTGATAATATTGTGAAATTCATCGCCGACTTTTCGCCGACCACTTTACCCTCGACAAAGCGCAAAGGGGGCGATTACACCCCCTTTGCGCTTTGTTTGTCGGGATGAGGCGACTCGAACGCCCGACCCCTACGTCCCGAACGTAGTGCGCTACCAACTGCGCTACATCCCGTTTGCAATCCTGCATATCCTGTTAAAAGACGCATCGGAAAGCATGTGCAAAGATACTTTATTTTTCATAAATGCCAATTATTTTGGTATAAATTATTTCTGGCAGATAAAGCAGTTTTAGTGGGCCGATTTATGGCAATGTGCCAAGTGCGCAAAGAGATTATTCGGCACCAATGATTTTTTTGATCTCGTTCAGTTTGTTCAACGCTTCGATCGGTGTGAGATGGTCGACATCGAGACCGAGAATCTCGTCGCGCACTTGGCACAGTACCGGATCGTCGAGCTGGAAGAAACTGAGTTGCATGCCTTCTCTGCTTTCTTCTAAGCGCTTGATATTGGGTTTGCCGGCCGATCCTACATTGCTGTTATCGGCTTCGAGTTCTTTCAAAATGACCCGCGAACGTTTAACGATGCTTTTCGGCATACCGGCAATCTGGGCTACATGTATGCCGAAGCTGTGTTCAGACCCGCCTTTTTCGAGCTTCCGCATGAAAATTACGCGGCCGTCTACCTCTTTGACGCTGACATTGTAGTTGCGAATGCGCGAGAAGTTCTTTTCCATTTCGTTCAGTTCATGGTAATGCGTGGCAAAGAGTGTTCGCGCGCGCGCCTTCGGATGTTCGTGCAGATATTCTACAATGGCCCATGCAATGGATATGCCGTCGTAGGTCGAGGTGCCTCTGCCCAGTTCATCGAAGAGCACAAGCGAGCGGGGCGTAACGTTGTTGAGTATGTCGGAGGCCTCGGTCATTTCAACCATAAAAGTTGATTCGCCCAGCGAGATGTTGTCCGAAGCGCCCACACGCGTAAAAATCTTGTCGACCAACCCTATCGTGGCGCACTCGGCCGGCACGAAACATCCGATTTGCGCCAACAGAACGATGAGTGCTGTTTGGCGCAACAGGGCCGACTTTCCGGCCATATTAGGGCCGGTTATCATCATGACCTGTTGTTTCTCAGTGTCTAAATAAATATCGTTGGGTATGTAATGCTCGCCCAACGGCAGCTGCACTTCGATGACAGGGTGGCGACCCTGCTTGATGTCGAGCACATCGGTGGCGTTAATTTGCGGACGCACATAGTTGTTTTCTTCGGCAACAGAGGCGAAGCTGAGCAGACAATCCAAGCGAGCGATGAGGTTCGCGTCGAGCTGAATCTGCGGAATAAACTGTTGCAGGTCGAGAATCAACTCGCGAAACAGTTTCTCTTCCAGGGCCAGAATGCGTTCGTCGGCGCCGAGTATTTTCTCTTCATACTCTTTCAACTCTTGCGTAATGTACCGCTCGGCCTGTGCCAAAGTCTGCTTTCTGATCCATGTATCGGGCACCTTATCTTTGTAGATGTTGCGCACTTCGAGATAATATCCGAACACGTTGTTGTAACCCACCTTCAGCGACGCAATACCAGTCTGTTCTACTTCGCGCTCTTGAATACGTATCACATAGTCCTTGCCGTTACGGGATATCTGACGCAGTTCGTCCAGCTCGGCGTCGAAGCCGTCGGCAATCACATCGCCCTTGCTCGCCAACTGCGGCGCGTCGGGTTGTATCTCACGTTCGATTCGCTCGCGGGCGGTTTCGCATAGGTTCAGTTGCTCGCCGATCGTCCGCAGACTCTCGTTATCGGCATCCAGACAGGCTTTTTTGACGACAACCAATGCCTGCAGCGCATATTTCAGTTGAATCAGTTCGCGCGGCGACACCCGCCCTACGGCAACCTTCGAAATGATACGCTCCAAATCGCCCATGCGCTGCAACTGTTCGTTGACCGCATACCGGTAATCAGGTTCTCTGAAAAAATAATCCACCGCATCCAAACGCCGACAAATCGGTTGCTCTTCTTTCAGCGGAAAGATCATCCATCGCCTCAACATGCGCCCACCCATCGGTGTAATGGTTTTGTCGATGACATTGAGCAACGAACGCCCGCCCTCTTGTATCGGGGCAAGCAGCTCGAGCGAACGGATGGTAAACTTGTCTAACCGTACGTAACGCTCTTCTTCAATGCGAGCGAGCGACGTAATGTGATTGATTTGCGTGTGCTGCGTTATTTCCAAATACTGCAGGATGGCGCCCGATGCGATAATGCCGTTTTTCATGTGCTCGACTCCGAAACCTTTCAGCGATTTTGTTCCGAAGTGTTTCAACAGGCGTTGCCGAGCGCTTTGTTCGGTAAACACCCAGTCTTCCATCTCGAATACACAATGGCGCGTGCCGAAGCGCGACGTAAATTCCTGTTTGTTCTGGCGATCGTAAAGCACTTCTTTCGGCGAGAAGTTGCCCAATAACTTCTCAACGTAGTCGTACGTGCCTTCACCGGTAAGAAACTCGCCCGTCGAAATATCAAGGAAACTCACGCCGCAAGCCGACTTGCCGAAGTGGATCGCTGCCAGAAAATTATTTTCTTTATAATTCAGCACATTGTCACCCAAGGCCACACCGGGTGTTACCAATTCGGTAATTCCACGCTTAACCATTTTATCCATCTGGCTCAATCCGCGTTTTCCTTTCAGTTCTTCACGTTTCTTTTTAGGATCTTCCAGCTGATCGCAAATCGCAACCCGCTTGCCTGCTCTAATCAACTTTGGCAGATACGTGTCGAGCGCATGATGCGGAAAGCCGGCCATAGCCGTTTCACCCGAATTGCCCCCGTTGTTGCGCTTTGTCAACGTAATACCTAAAATCTTCGATCCTTCTATGGCATCGTCACCATAAGTCTCATAGAAATCACCGCATCTGAAAAGCAACAGCGCATCGGGATGCTTCTGCTTCATACTGAAAAACTGTCTCATCATGGGGGTGAGTCCCGAATCTTTTAAAGCCATTGAAATAACGATTGATTGATTGGATTGAATGGTCTATTTGATCTCGGCCGTGACGGAGTTTCTCATTCCCTGCATGCCGACAAGGAATGCTTTCGCCGAGCCGAAGCGTAGAAACATATCGAGACGTACGGGGATGTGGTTAGCATCGTCGGTCACGAAAAAGTCGACGATGCGCTTATACTTGCCATCCTCCAGCTCCATATACGACAGTTGCAGACAACGATACTTGCGCCCGTTATCGGCTTTTACGTTAGTTGTGCCGTGAAACTTCAGCAAAGCGGGAGTAATATTATGCCCGTCGGCAATAGTAAAGTTTACGACATTGCCTTTTTTCCAGGTAGTGGGATCGAACGAGCGGGCTCTTAAAAAAATATTCATCATATCGAATACGCATTCGTTCAGCGTATGCTGTTCGCGCAAATGTTCGCCCGAACTGGTTACCTGGTGCTGTTCGATATGGCATTTGTTGTCAGGGTAAGTATAGAAAACCTCGTCTATGTAGTACCGATCGCCCTCTTGCGCACCCTTACGATAATAGAGTGGACTGAGATCGGTAGAAGCGTAACACAGTAACGTATCGCGCAACACAAACAGCTTGTCGGCATTCTTGTTGCCGCGCGTGATGAGCGACGACCGATAAGCCGGTTTGCCTTTGAAGCTGGTTTGAACGGTCGACATCGACGCATTGCCCACCTTGACCCAAACAAATTTCCAGTTGAAATAAGTGTTATAGGCCAGATATTCGCCCGACTTGAATGCCCTATTCTTGTAAGTGCACTGCGCTTCCGCCGCGGTACAGCAGAATAACAAGAGCCACGTCAAAGCCACCTTTCCTACAATCTTCATCATGTTCTTTTTCTCCTTCCTTATGTTCCTTGAACAGGATTTTACTTCAGCATATCCGGCAAGTATTTTATACCTAAATCGAGCGCACGTTTGGCATTACGGCTTTTTATTTTACGCTGTTGTTCAGCCTTCTGCTTTGTGATCTTCGCCGGCTTCTGCTCATAAACGGGTACCGCGTTCAGATTCCAGGTTTCGTTGAAATCCCATTTGGCACGGCATTCTATCTTCTTCGGATAATAATAAACTTCTTCGGGCTGCACATCTTCGTCGTAGTTGCCGGTATCCCACTGTCCGTTATCGTTTCTGTCGACAAACAAACGTACGTAATATTCGCGCGGTTCAACGTAGAAGAACCGTGCCGTTGCGTTAGAAGTGCGCACCTGCTTGACCACATTGTCCGAACCGTCGAGCAACTGTACTACCAAATGTTTGGCATCTGCGCCGAGAATGTTCAGCGCAATGGTACTGAAATCATCAGTCGACCGTACCGTAAAACCTTGCTTCACCGCATGCGAGGCCCGGCCATAGATATCAATAAAGGCTGCGCTGTCCAGCTCGAGAC
>CAUQAO010000014.1:0-26922 GCA_963515815.1 uncultured Prevotella sp. | reverse complement strand
AAATAAATTTTAAGTGCTGCCGAACACTTCGCCGAGGTAAAAAATAAATTTTAAGCGCTGCCGAACACTTCGACGAGGTAAAAAATGCTTCAGGACGGGGAAAGAAATCGATTAACGCCCCAACCATACTTCGGGATTCAGTTTGGCCGTGCCGTGGCGCAACTGAAATTGCAATATACGGTCTGTGCCCACTGCGCCGAGCACCTGTCGCGTGCTGACCTTCTGTCCGCGAACAACGCTAACCGAACTCAAATTGCAGTACACCGAAATGTAGGCGCCGTGGCGAACCATTACCACCGTTGTGCCGCCGAAAGCCATCACGGCGCTTACCTCGCCGTCGTAGATAGAGCGCGCTTGGCAGCCTGGGCCTCCGAGTATATTGATGCCTTTATTATCGAGCGTAACGTTCTTCAATCCCTCTACGTTATACTGTCCGAAGTGGCTCACGATGCGGTAACCGCCGGTAATGGGAATGGGCAGGCGTCCTTTGTTGGCTTCGAAACCGCCGCTCATCATCCTGTCTGCCGAACTCATTCTGAGCGTTTCGTCTGCTTTCTTTTGCGCAAGGGCGATGTCCTGCCTGTTGCGAGCAGCGTCGGCTGCAGCTTTTCGCTCGGCGGCAACACGCGCAGCCTCGGCCTCGCGAGCATTTTGTTCGGCAGCAGCCTGTGCCTCGTTTGCGGCCTGTGCCTGCACCTTCGATTGCTCTTGCCGCGCCTTTTCGGCGGCAAGGGCTGCAGTATGTGCCTCGGCTTTCAGTCGTTCTTCGCGCGCTTTTGCTTCGGCTATGCGCCGAGCGTTTTCGCGTGCCATGGCTTCGGCTTCGGCCTTTCTGCGTTGCAGTTCGGCTGCTCTTTTGCGGGCAGCCTCGGCAGCTTCGGCTTTTTTCTTGGCTTCGGCCTCAGCGCGCAGTTTGGCTTTTGCCACCTCCTCGGCTATCAGTTTATCGATCTGGGCATTCAGCGCCGCATCTTTTTGGCGCTGCTGTGCAATAACGGTCAGGATGGTTTTCTGCTGCTTTTGCAGATGGTCTACCTTCTTTTTTTGCTCTACCTGCTGCCCCTCGAGTGTAGCCTTTTCTTTCTTTCCGCGGTAAAGAAGATTGTTTTTCTGCCCTTTTACCGTCTCGAGCTGTTCGCGTTTTTCATTCACCTGGCTCTGCTTGGCTTTCAACGCCTCGCCCTGTGCGCGCTGATAGGCGGCATAGTGGCGCACAAAGCCCATACGACGGTACATTTGAGTAAAACTCTTGGCCGAGAAGACGAACATTAGCTTGTCTTGAATGCTGTGGTTGCGCAGCATGTAGCGCATTGACTTGACGTATTTGTTTTTTCGGTCGGCAAGCTGGCGCTCGAGCGTCTGCAACTGCGTTTTCAGTAGGTCGATATTTCCGTTGAGATGGTCGATGTCATGCTCGATGGTTTCTATCTTTTTTTGGCGGTCGCCTATCTCGGTATTCAGAATCATGAGGTCTTGCAAACGCTTTTTCACATCGTTCTGGTTGGTTCGCAGAGCCTGCTCCTGTTGCTTGATTTTCTTTTGCAGTTGGGTACGTTCCTGCTGCAGTCCTTTGATCGACGCGTTCGTATAGGCAGTCGTCCTCCGGTTGCTTTTTTTCGAGGTGGTTGCCGTTTTCTTTTTTAAGGTCTTTTTTACGGTGCTAGCAGCGGTTGTAAGTTTCGTTGCGCTACGCTTTTTCTGGGCCGGCACCGAAACCGACAACACCAAGGCCAGGAGGATGATAAAATAGCGTTTCATTTACATGTTCAAAAGTTTGCCCAAGATTTCGTGCGCCTCTACCTTCTTATACTTACTCGAGACAGATGTGCGCTCGTCCCAGTTGCTGTCGGTCTTTACTTCGTCCATATCGATGGTTATCTGCCCTTGCTGCGGACTTCGGGTAGCTGTGGTGGTGAAGCTGAACTCTTGTTTGGCGGGAAACGATTTGACGCCTACCGGTTTGAACTTTTCGTAAGTCCAGTTGACCGTTGTTTGGCCGTGGACGGCACTCGCATAAGATACGACGACTGCTTCGATGCGTCCGCTAACCCTGTCGACACTCCATCGGTACGACATCCGATCGTTTTTCAGCATCACGGGGACCTGCTCGCCGGGCACATCTAAATGTACATCGAACAATTTGAAGTCGGCTTCGGTTACATTTTGCTTGCCGAGTATCGTGAGTTCGTTCCAGAATAGCGCCTGAAGACTGTAGAACGTCAAGCCGTTGTTGCGCAGGAAATCTAACTGCCGATAGTCGGCCTGCATGTACTCTTTGTGCAGCCGATCGATAAGCAGTACGCCTTCGGGTGTAAATTCTATGCGGCCTACCTCGGTGCCGAGCAATGGTATGAAAACCTGAATGCGGATTACCTTATCTCGTCGCATACGAAGGGCGCCGGGGGCGGTGATGCTTTTATCGCCGCGTTTGATCTGGAGTGTCATATCGCCCACTATATTCTGCGCATACACTCGATTGTCTCCTATCTGCCGTACGAACAACCGTTTCTGAATGCTGTCGGGAAGCGCCGTGCTCGACGACTTATCGGTAACGGTCTGCGGCGATTGGCGATCGGTAACGACTGCCTTCTTAGAAGCGCAGGCAGCTAACAGAAAGATGGCACAACAGGCCATCGACCGGATGATGATTCGTTTCATTTTGCAATATACTTCTTGAGTTTTATCTTACGTTCGAGCAGGGCGCAATCTGTTTTTCCGGCCAATCGCAACGCTTGATTCCAATACTGCAGCGCCCGTTCAATATCTCCATTCATCGCATAGATATCGCCTGCATGCTCAATAATGACATGATTTTGCACCGAATCGGTATCGTTGCGCAACGCCTGGTCGATATACAGTTTAGCCTCGGCATAGCGCTCTTGCACGAAAAGTATCCAGGCATAAGTATCCAAGTAAGTCGCGTTAGCCGGCTCGGCTTTGACCGTTTTGTAGCTCATCTGCTCGGCCTTCTTCAAGTCGATTCGTTTTTCGCTGAGGTAATAGGCATAGTTGTTGAGACACGAAATGTTGTCGGCCTTCCAGTGCAGACAACTGTCGTAGGCGGCAAAGGCACCCGATTCATTGCCCTGCTGATACAATAGGTCGCCCATCATGCCGTAGAATTCGCTCACCAGCGCAGGTTCGCTTTTGCTGTTGATGGCGCTGACGCCGCGTTTCAGGGCGTCGATGGCTTGCGGTCGTTGCTCTTGTTGCACGTAGGCCCAGGCCAAATAGTAGTAATAGGCCATCTCGTCGGGCGTGAATTGCGTGCCTTGTTCGCATAGATCGATGATCTTTTTCCAATCTTTCTCGGGCAGATACGAGCGCAACAACTGCAACCGCGCCGCCGAATTGTCGGGCGCAATGTCGATAACATGTTGCAAAGCCGCGTTCACCGTATCGGCCGGCAGGTTTTTTAAACTCATATAAGCGGCGGCCAAGACGGCTATCTCGACTTCTTTCGGGGCAACGCTCTGCATGCGACGGAACAGCTGCAGTATCTCGGTGCTGTCGCCATGCTGTTGCTCGTTATCCTTGATGAGCTGCTGGAGCATGGTCAATTTGGTTTGAACGGCCGTTTCCTTGCTCATCAGAATTTTGTCTCTCAACTGTACCGCTTTCAGCTCGTCGCCTGCCTCATGATAGTAATCGTATAATGACGACTGTGCATACGCATGATCGGGTTCGGTCTTGAGCACGTTCATAAAGATTTTGTAGGCTTTCTTTTTGCCATTGTTTTGCATGAGCCAATTGCCCAGCATCACGCGATAATTCAGGTCGTTGGGATGCGTATCCGACAGCATTTTCAGCGTGCGATAGGCCGACTGCTTGTCGCCCTTCATCTCGTAAACGCTCATTTTCGAGAGGGCCAGCTCTTCGTTGATGCCTTCCGACTGTTCTATGCGCTCGATGGTGTACAGCATCTTGTCGTAATTTTTCTGCTGATTGTAGAGTTGCAGCAACAGATTCAGCACATCGGATCGATCACGGTGCTCGCTGTACAAACGTTCGTAAGCGGCAATAGCTCGATCGTATTGTCCGGTTCCGATATAAAACTGGGCCGCTCGCTCCTGATAAGTGCTGTTGTCGGGGCGCAAGGCGGCGGCTTTCTCCAGGCTCAGCAAGGCCAGCGAGTCTTGCTTGAGTTGCGAATAATAGGCAGCTTGCGCATAATAAACCTCGGCGGCCTGCGGATCGATGTCCAGACAATGGCGAAGCAGATCGAACGCAACGTCCAGATGGTTTGCATTCTGCTGCCGAATGGCTTCTAAAAAGAAATAATCGAATCGTTTCCGCTCGTCGGCAGAAAGGGCCTGAACTGTTGCTGTGTCTTTCGGACGGGAATCTGTTCGAATGCGACCGGCCCACGCTACGGCGAGCAGCATTGAGAGCAACGCCGTAACCGACAAGCGAAAGATATGTTGCGGAATAAGTTTCAAAATATTATGCCCTCGTGCGTTTTACATCTATTTGACGCCGGTGTGCCCGTACCCTCCGGCGCCGCGTTCGGTTTCATCCAACTCGTCGACCACAACGAACTCGCCCTGTTCGTGGCGTGCAACGATCATCTGGGCGATGCGCTCGCCGTCGTTCACCACAAATTCTTCGGTCGAAAAGTTAATCAGCAGCACCATCACCTCGCCGCGATAATCGGCGTCGATCGTGCCCGGCGTATTCAGCACCGTGATACCGTGCTTTAGGGCCAAGCCGCTGCGAGGCCGAACCTGCGCTTCGTAGCCTGCGGGCAGCGCGATATGCAGCCCCGTCGGAATGAGTCGGCGCTCCATCGGTTTCAAAACAATCGGCTCATCGATATTGGCTCTGAGGTCCATTCCGGCGCTTTGCGGCGTAGCATAAACAGGCAGCGGCTGGTGCCCGGTGTTGACAACTTGAATCTGAATCATATCCTGTTTTTTTCTTTGTTGCAAAAGTAAAGAATAAAGCCCGAACCCTTGAACTTTTACTCTTAAAAGAACCAAATTAGCCGCAGATGCATTACTTTTGCGACATGAAGTGGCAGAAATTAATATCCAACAAACGGCTCGGACAAGAGACCAAACATACCGAGCGAAACGATGACCGGTCGGAGTTCAAACGCGACTACGACCGGCTTATTTTCTCGGCACCGTTCAGGCGTATGCAAAACAAAACGCAGGTATTCCCCCTGCCGGGATCGGTCTTCGTACACAACCGGCTCACCCACTCGTTAGAAGTGGCCACCGTAGGCATGTCGCTGGGTAACGATGTGGCTGTAGCGCTATGCAAACGCCACCCCGAGTTGCGCGATACGCTTTTCGAACAAATCGGAACCATCGTCAGCGCAGCATGCCTTGCGCACGACATGGGCAACCCGCCCTTTGGGCACAGCGGCGAGAAGGCCATTCAGAACTTCTTCACCGAAGGAGCCGGACAGCGGCTGCAAAGCAGGGTGGGACAGCGCTTCTGGAACGATATCACGCACTTCGAAGGCAACGCCAACGCCTTCCGACTGCTCACCCACCGCTTCAACGGTCGCCGCACCGGCGGCTTTGCCATGACCTACACCACATTGGCCAGCATCGTAAAATACCCGTTCGACAGCCGTCTGGCCGGCGAAAAAAAGAAGTTCGGTTTCTTCTCGACCGAACAGGAAACCTATACCACAATAGCCAACGAACTGGGCATCTGCCGACTGTCCGAGCCCGATGCACCGCTGCGCTACGCACGGCATCCGCTGGTGTATCTGGTCGAGGCTGCCGACGATATTTGCTACGAAATCATGGATATTGAAGATGCGCATAAGCTCAAAATACTTTCGTTCGAAGAAACAGAAGATCTGCTGATGAGCTTCTTCGACGAAGAAACCCAACGACACATCCGCCGGCGCATCGACGAAGAAGGCGTGACCGACCCGAACGAAAAAGTGGTGTATATGCGCGCAAGAGCCGTCGGGAAATTAGAAAGCGAATGCGTTGATGCCTTTCTCGCCAACGAAGAAGCCATACTCAGCGGCACGCTCCGCCACGGACTCATCAGTCACATCGCCGACATCCCGCGCGAGGCCTATCGCCGATGCAGCGAACTATCCAAACAGCGCATCTACCACAGCAAACCCGTGCTCGACGTAGAGCTGAGCGGCTACAAAATCATGCAAACACTCATGGAAACCCTCACTGACGCGGCCCAAAATCCCCACCGCTTCTACTCGCAGCAACTCATACGCCGCTTCAGCAGTCAGTACGACATCGCAAGCCCCGATCTCGAAACAAGAATCATGGCCGTGATCGATTACATCAGCGGTATGACCGACATCTATGCCCTCGACATCTATCAGAAGATTCACGGCATTTCACTGCCCATCATTTAAGCAACGCACAGGCCGCCGCTACCGTTTTTAGCGACGCCGCGGCGCATTTTCCACCATTTTCTTGGTACAAAAACACCTCCGCCCGTTTCCGGCAACCAACCGAACGGGGAAAAGAGGGTGCGACTTGTGTTTTGCAGCCATCATACGTCTGCAAAGCGCACCAATAGAGTTTTTTCCTACCTCTGTACCTGTACAGAATGACAAAACAGTATGTTTTCATGCCTCTGTACCTGTACAGAATGACAAAACAGTGTGTTTTCGTGCCTCTGTACCTGTACAGAATGATAAAACAGTATGTTTTCATGCCTCTGTACCTATACAGAATGACAAAACAGTATGTTTTCATGCCTCTGTACCTGTACAGAATGACAAAACAGTATGTTTTCATGCTTCTGTACAGGTACAGATTAACATAACGCAACTATTTCCTATTTCTGTACTGGTACGGATTAACATAACGTAACTGTTTAATCCTTCTGTACTGGTACAGTTTAACATAACGTAACCGTTTGGTACCTCTGTACCGGTACAGAGGCACCAAAACAAGCGACGGGTTGCGCTCGTCTATGTCTGATTCGAACCGACGCGTTCGTTTAGCCGAAACAGCATCGGCTGTCGGCACGGCGCAAGTCCGTTGCTCCGAAAAGTATTCGGGCAAGGGCATAAAAAAGCTTTATTGGTAGGAAAAAAGAGGGGGAAAGGGCCGACAGCCTCAACAATTATGTTTGTTGGTCATGATATTCAGCACCATGTCGTCGGTGGTGCACATGGCGTCTTTGCCGATGCTGGTAAGGTTGCGAATCGAGCGGTCTACATCGTCGTCGATGATGCCTTCGGCCGAGGTGACATGCCTGCCTTCCATGGCCATGAGGGCCGAGAGTACGGCAGTGCTGACGCCCGAGCTTATTTTGAGCGAGCAACTGGGTTTGGCACCGTCGCAAATCATGCCCGTGAGGTTGGCGATCATGTTTTTCACGGCAAAGCAAATGCGCTCGTAATCGCCTCCCATGAGGTAAACGATGCCGCAGCTCGATCCGATGCTTGCAACGACGCATCCGCAGAGGGCCGAGAGTTTTCCGAGGCTCTGCTTGATGTAGATGGCCGAAAGGTGGCTCAGGGTGAGGGCGCGTACCAGTTCTTCTTCGGTGTTTTCATTGGCCTGGGCGTACACGGCCACGGGATTGGTGGCGCAGATGCCCTGGTTGCCCGAGCCGCTGTTGCTCATGACGGGAATCATGGCTCCGCCCATTCGGGCGTCGCAGGCCGATGCGGTTTTGGCAATGATGTGCGAATAGATGCTGTTGCCGAAGATGCCGCGGCTTAGGGGCCGTTCCATGGTCTTGCCCAGGCAGTGCCCGTAATTGCCTTTGGCCGAGAGTTCGGCGGCGCGGATGTTGTATTCTTTGGCTTTGAGAATGAAATCGATTTCGGCGACAGGGGTTGTCATGGCAAAATCGTAGACCATTCTTAAATTGAGGCGTATGTCGCTTTTTTCTTCTTCGGGGCAGCCGCCGATGCAGTCGTTTTTGAGTATCTGCCCGTCTTTCTCTTCGTAAACAATGCGGGTATGGCTGCCGGCAATGATGGCCACGGCGCGGTGGGGGCCGGCTTGGCATACAATTTCGATGTACAGTTTTTCGGCGATGTTCTGTTTGAGCTGTACGGCGATGCGATTTTCTTCGAGGTACCGCTTCCCTTCTTCGAGCGATTCGGGGGTAAGATCTTTGATTACTTCGAGCTGGTAGGCCGACTTGCCGACGATGGCGCCCAATGCGATGGCGATGGGCAGACCGATCATTCCGGTGCCGGGAATACCTACGCCCATGGCATTTTTCAGGATGTTGGCACTGAGCAGCGCCGTAATTTTTTCGGGGCGGGTGCCTAATAGCTCGGTGGCCTTTGCGGTGCATAATGCAACGGCCATGGGCTCTGTACATCCTACTGCGGGTACTACTTCTTGGTTGATGAGCTGGATGATTTGTATTCTGGTATTCTGGTCAAGCATCCGATAGCAGATTTGTTGTAAGTATGGGTATAAAACTACGTCTTCCGACAGTGTTTGTTGCTGCCGGAAGACGTTCGAAGATGTTATTTGCGATAGTTTTCCAATCCCTTGTTCAGGAAATCGAGAAAAGCGGGCACGTCTTCTTTGTAACTGTAAGAACCCGTCAAAGGCCGGCCTTCGTTGTCGAGCGGCACGTAAAAGGGCTGGGTGTTAGCGCCGAATTTGCTGCTCTGCAGATAGCTCCACTTGTCGCCGACGGTACGCAGGGTACGTTTCTTCCCGTTGTCGGTTACTTCTATCGGCTCTTTCAGCGGCGTTTTGTCATCTACGAACAGCGAAATGAGCACATAGTCTTTGGTCAGAATGTCGGCAACCGAGGCGTCTGTCCATACGGCGGCTTCCATCTTGCGGCAATTAACGCAGCCGAATCCGGTAAAGTCGATAAACACCGGTTTGCCTTGCTGGGCGGCCGCTGCCATTCCTTCTTCATAGTTGGTGTAAGCCGGGTGCACTTCTTTGGTGTTGAGGTTGAAGTCTTGCGTGTTGATAGGCGGTGCAAAAGCGCTGACCGCCTTGCAGGGAGCGCCCCATAATCCCGGTATCATATACACCGTAAAGGCTAAAGAACAAAGGCCAAGCATAATGCAGGCCACAGGCATGGGCTTGTCTTCGCCGCCGATAAGATCGCTTTGGAACTTCAATTTGCCGATGAGATAAAGACCGAGCATACCGAAAATCACGATCCATAACGACAGGAAGACCTCGCGGTCGAGAATGTGCCAACCGTAAGCAAGATCGGCTACCGATAAAAACTTTAACGCAAAGGCCAGCTCTATAAAGCCAAGAACCACCTTGATCGTATTCATCCACGAACCCGATTTCGGCGCTTGTTTCAACCAAGAGGGGAACAAGGCGAAAAGCGTGAACGGCAATGCCAGTGCTAAGGCAAAGCCGAACATGCCGACAGCCGGACCGATCCAGTTGCCCGACGTGGCTGTCTGAACCAGCAGAAAGCCTACGATGGGAGCTGTGCAAGAAAAAGAAACGAGCACAAGCGTGAAAGCCATCAGGAAAATAGACAGCAGACCGGTGGTAGACGAGGCTTTGCTGTCTATCTTGTTTCCCCACGACTCGGGCAGTTTTAGCTCGAACCATCCGAAGAAGGACAAGGCAAAGACAACAAGCAGCAGGAAGAAGAAGATATTGAAAACGGCACTCGTGGCCAGTTCGTTGAGCTTGTGCGGATCGGAAAGCGCTGTAACAATAACGCCCAGGGATAAGAAAATAACTATAATGGCAATGCCATAGGTAATGGCATCGCGCAAACCTTTACCCTTATCTTTGGTACGCTTGAGAAAGAAACTTACCGTCATCGGAATGATGGGCCATACGCACGGCGTGAACAATGCCAACAAGCCTCCGGCAAAGCCCATGATAAAGAGATACCAGAGCGAACCGTTGCTGCCGTCGGTACCGTTTTGTTTTTCCAACTCCTTGATAACGGGCTTCCACAGATCGGTGCTCACAGCAACTGCGGCGGTATCGGGTGCCGATACTTTTAGCGTATCGTTTACGGTAGCAATCGTATCTGCGGCGATTTCTTTAGCTGCATCGTCTGCTTGTTCTTTCTTCTCTGTTTCCGAAGCGGCTTTGGCATCTACGGCCGGCGACTTGCCCGACTTTTTGACGGCTACCTCTTGCGGCGGAAGACAGGTCTCGTCGTTACAAGCGCCGAACTCGAGATAGGCATCGATCAGGTAATTGGGCTTGGTGAACCTTACCTTCTGCACAAACTGTACGCTATTCTCGAAATAACGCAACTTCATACCGAAAAGGTTGTCATACTGCAGTATCTCTTTTCCACGGGCTGTGAGCTTACCCACCTTCTCTACACCGTCCATCTTGGTGGTATGGAACGACGCTTGTATGGGACCGTTATTGCCTAAATCGGTCGAATAGACGTGCCATCCGTTATCGATCGTCAAACTGAATATGATTTCTCCTTCGGCTGTTCCGTTGGTTTTCAATTCGGAAGAGGATCGAATAGGATCTACTATTTGGGCATTGCCCAGTACGACTGTAAGCAACAGTAGTGCTAAAGTGATTGATTTCTTCATATCGAGTTACTTAAATTTTCCGGATTTAAAAATTATTTTTGATTTGTGCTCAATGGCCGAGCTGTTTTCATCAATTTGCTCGTGATCTGCTTCCATATCATGAGAACCTTCTTGCCCCGAACCATGTAAGCGGTGCAAAAATAGGAAAATCTGGTGATTCGGACAAACGCGATAATCTTAAAACATGCATATCATTGTTTGCAAACGATTATTTGCTATATCCGCTGTTTTGCCTGATCAAGCCATTCGTGATTCGTATCTCGTAATCGGGTACGGGCAGGTTCCATCGGTTGGGAGCAATAGCACCGAGCGTTGCATCTTTCAGCAGGTTATTGGTACGCATCAGGTCCCAGCGATATTGCCCCTCGTAGGCCAATTCCATACGGCGTTCTTTCAATATGGCGCGAAGCAGAGCCTCGACCGTCGGAAAGTCGGCGGGCGTATACAATGCAGGCTTTTTATCATCGGGGAAAGCACGTTGGTGAACTTCGTTCAACTGAGCAATGGCATCGGTGTGAACGGTATTCGACGAGCGTACCAAGGCCTCTGCATAGTTAAGCTTGATTTCGGCCAATCGCAGGTAAATAACATCGTCATACTTGCCGCCATAGTATTTGGCCGTAGTATAATCGTTGGGATTATCGGCGGTCGATCCGCGTTTTATCAGGTCGGTATGCCGCACATCGTTTGTTTCGTAAGCGTCGATAGTTGTTGTTGGAATATAGAAGCTGTTCTTGCGGTAGTAATCCATACCGTTAGGATAATTCTTGGTGTAGATTCTGCTGGGTTCGAAGAAGATCAGCTCAGTACTGTACGTCGTCGGATCGGGATAACTGCCGGATTGAGAATACTCGTTGGAGGGGAAGAGATTCACAGCGTATTCGCTCGATGAAGCGGCAAACCTGTAAGCTGTATTTTGAAGCACCCTATTGGCATAATCGGCCGACAGGTCAAGTTCGTCTTGGTCGTTCTTATAAGATGCCTTGTACAGATATACCCTGCTAAGCAGACTTTGGACTACACTTTTCGTTGCCCTGACCCGAGCTGAGGGTGCCGGAACGTTGTCGGGCAAATCGGGCAGTGCCTCTGTCAGGTCTTTGATGATCTGCGACCAGCATTCGCCATTCGTACTTCTGCTTCTTGGTGCATTCGGGTTATAGCCGCTGTAAGGTTCGAGTGCCAGAACAATTCCGTCGCCTTCGTCATTCCCTAACAGGGCCTGATCGCCGAAAATAGACAATAATTGGAAATAAACGTAGGCTCTTATAAACTTGGCTTCGGCAATATGTTGCCGCTTGATGGACTCGGCATATTGTCCATATCGCTGGATTCCGGAAATAATATTGTTGGAATAGTCGACCGCATTATACCCCCAATGCCAAATATGGTATAAAAAGTTATCATGTTCATTGGATGTATAGTCGCTCTTTTCGACCGCAACAAAGGTAGCTGAAGTGCCCCTTACCTTGAGATTATCGGTTGTGAGATCGCCCAATTCGAATGTATAAGCCGAATTAGAGTAATTATTTTGATCTTGAGGGGCACCGCTGAGAAAAACATTGAGGCGGACATAATTTCCCATTAAAGCTGCCAAAGCGGTCTTCTCATTGCGATAAACCTTTTCATCTACGTATGTATTCTCAGGCTCTATATCCAATCCGCAAGCTGCCAAGAGAACGATGATCCCCCAAATGACACCGTTTTGTATAAGTTTGATATTCATGTTTGATCGTTTTTTAAGGATTGAAAATCTTTCATTTATTAGTCTCAAATCTTATTTGTCAGAATGTCGCGCTTAAACCGAATTGCAGACTACGCGATGAAGGCATTGTACTGTTGTCGTACCCCGACGATGTAGCGGAAGAACCGAAAGCGCTTACTTCAGGATCTAATCCACTGTATCTGGTCAAAGTAAGCAGATTGGTAGCTGTGATATACACCCGTAGTTGCTGACACAACTTCAGACGCTTCAGCCACAGTTGCGGAAAACGATAAGCCAGTGTAAGTGTTTTCAAACGTAAATATGAATTGTTCTCCAAGAAACGACTTGATGTGATCGAAGTGGTGTAATCGTACGCTCCGATAATAGAACTGTTTCTGAGCTTCGGTATGTCTGTCTTTTGACCGGGCACTTGCCACAGGTTCATCATCTCTGCCGACAGATTGTTGGCCTCTTGCGTATAGGTAAGCAAAGTAGCACGCGTACTATTCATCATGTGACTGCCCAGAGCATAGTTGAAAAAAATATCAAGTTCGAAATTGCGGTAACTGAACGAGTTGGTCACAGAACCATACATTGTCGGCATCGCTGTTCCATAAACAAATTTATTGAGATGCGAGGTAGCGTATTGTGATGCCGGCGGCACGGTAGAAATAGTGCCATCCGCATAGACCCATAACGGGTTTCCCGATTCGAGATCGACGCCTCCCCAACGATGTAGATACCATTGAGTAGCAGCCTTGCCCTCTTGATAGTACTTGAACGAACTATTCAGCTCGTCAAGTTGATTCCCTTCAAAGCTTAGTTTTAATATTTTATTGGTTGCCGAAGAAACATTTAAGATCGTTTTCCATTGGAAATCCTTGGTAAGAATATTGTCACTGATAATCTGCAAATCGAAACCGGCATTCATCATATCTGCAATATTCTGGTTTTCCTTGGTATAACCGGTATAAAGAGGCAGATTAGAAGAGAAGAGCATGTTTGTTATTTTCTTATAATAGTAATCGAACGTTACCTTTATCCTGCTGTGCAGCGCTTCCAAATCCAATCCGGCATCCCATGTTAATGTATGCTCCCAATTGAGATTCTCGTTGCCCGGTTGAGACATTTGCAGATAACTCATCCCACTGTAATGGGTCAGTGTATTCAGTGTATAGGTAGCCTGTGCACCGTAATAACTATTGTTTCCGTCTTTGCTGGACACGCCGAACGAACTTCTTAATTTAGCTTGGTTGATAAATGGAAAAGACTTTTTGAAGAATCTCTCATTAGACAATCGCCACACTAAACTGATAGATGGCGTTCCTAAATAGCGATGTTTACGATTAAAACGCGACGAACCATCTACACGGTAGGTCAATCCTAACATATACTTCATCTGCCATTGGTAATTAATACGTGCAAAAGCAGAGAATAAGGCGGACTGCAAAGAGTATGCACTAACGACACGCTTGCTTTGTGCAGCACCCACACCGATAAGATCGGGACTGAAGAAATTGGTTCCGGCAACCGAATTGATACGCTCGCGAGTGTATTCATAGCTTTGACCGAAGACTCCTTGTAAAAAATGATTGCCGAGAATCTTGTTTATATTCAGCGTATTTGTAATAACATACTTGAAATTTAGCTTGGTAGATTCTTGCGCCTGATTACCTGCTACACCTTTGATATGCTCAGGCAATGTACCTTTTCGGATGGAAGAAAAGGCATTATACATATCTGTTCCTAATTCCGTACGCCAGGTAATCCAACTCAGCGGATGCCATTCTAAATAAGTATTTCCGATAACACGGGTGTCTTCGCTGCATTCATCATTGATGTATGCTTGTGCAACAGGGTTGTAAGTATCAGGATCCCCTTTGCCGTTGGGAGCGAAACCATAATGATAATTTCCGTCTTCATCATAAATGGGAAGATTTGGAGCTTTCTTGATTGCTGCTGCATATATTTCAGGGGCTTGTAGCGCATTATTGTCTAAGCGCGAGACCGAGAAATTGACAGCCAGATCAAGTTTCGGGTTTAGAGAAGTGTTCAGATTGAGGCGTGCCGAATAACGTTGCATATCGTTATTGATAACATACGATTGGTTATCAGAAGCAGACAAGCTTAAAAAGTACGTCGTTTTCTGTGAACCGCCTGAAACAGATGCAGAGACATTATTGCTGACGGCTGTTCGTGTAATGGCATCTAACCAGTCTGTATCATATAAGGATGGGAAATTAAGACCATTGAAATAGTTTGAGTAGATTTGAGAATACTGGTTACCGTTCAACAGTTTAAGTTTACCAAGCGGATTATCTATGCCCAATGTATAATTGATGTTGATACGAGGGCGGTCTTTTGTTCCTTTCTTGGTTGTGATGAGTATAACACCCGAAGCGCCTCTTGAGCCATAGATGGCCGTCGCAAATGCATCTTTCAATATTTCGATAGATTCGATATCGTCAGGGTTTAGAGTCGCAAGAGGATTTTTCTCAAAAGAGTATTTCAAATTAGTATTATGTTGTAACGAACCGCCGCCTGTTTGCATACCGGTCATAGAGATGGCCGAGATAGCTCCGCCCGAAACGTCGGTCGAGTTAGCCGAGCGATCGGTTCCATAGATAGGTATTCCGTCAATGACGTATAGCGGATTGTTGTCTCCGATGATAGAGCTGATGCCACGAATGGTCAGAACATTAGCTGAGCCTAATGCTCCTGAAGAGGTAGACATAAATACGCCTGGTGCCTTTCCTTGCAACATTTGATCGATAGACTGAAAGGAAACATCGTTTGCCAGTTTTACAGATGAGACCGATCCGGTTAAATCTCGTCGCTCTTGTGTGCTATATCCTGTCACAATAAGATCGGCTAACATAAAATCTTTACTTTCATGCAGGACGACATCCAAGCGATCTGATTTGCCAACGACTTTGTGTTGTCTGTCATATCCTATCACGCTGTAATAAATAGTATCACCCTTTGATGCCATTATTGAGTAAGCACCAGAGGCGTTGGTAGATGTATATGCTGTGTTGTCTTTCAAACTTACAGTAACCAACTCTATAGGATTACCATTCTTGTCTACGACATTACCGCTGACATTTTTCTTTTGTGCCACCAGAATAGTCGATTGAGCTAAGACAAATAAAAGAATAAAGGTCCCTCTTCTCATGCTTAGATAGTTAAAAGGCTCTCCCTCTTCAAATATGAAAAGGAAAAGCCTTGTTAAAAAATGTATTACTTAAATACCGCATTCCATGTGTCAGAACCGTAAACGTCATCTGTCGACGGTGCTGCATAATAACCGGTCGATATGTTATTATATCCGCCAAAGAACCAAATAGCATCTCCAATGACGCCTGAAGAAGCATAACGGGTACCAACGAAAGATTTCGGGGTGATGAGGGGTTTCCAATGAATAGCGTCGGTAGAACGATAGACTACATTGCTGAGAGTACGCGTGCTGCCATCTTCTCCTAACATTTCGCCTCCGAATAAATAGATTACATCATTGTTAGCAATGGCTCTTGACTGATACAGATTTTTGAAACCGTCTACCGATTCGGCCTCGACATCCCATGTAATGCCATCTGTCGACGAGTACACGGCATTCCTCATATTCTCTGATGTGATATAGCTGGAGAAACCTCCTACGATATAAAACTTACCTTTGAAAGTAAACATATTGGTACCAAGAGTAGGAAGAGGCAGAGCTTTCTTATCTGTAATGGTAGGTTTTATGACCGTCCAATTTACTCCATCGTTTGTTGCCAACATGTTTGATGCACCTTGCATCATACCGAATCCAATGGTATATCCGCCACGAATAAGTAGATACTCGCCGGTATTTGCAATTGTAGCATACGGATTATTGTATGCCGACATTTCCAATGCCGTTAGCTCTTTGTCGCCATTCTTAATTTTCGTCTTTTCAAGAAGTGACTCGAAAGTACTTCCATCCGTCGAAGCGTACAAGCGCCATTCCTTGATGTAAGGTGTAAGAGCCCCCCCCCCCCATGGTGCTTGTTTTTCTGCCGGATTACCGAACTTATCCTTGCCTAAAGTGCGCATACCACCACAAACATACAGTTTGTTCTTGAACGTGATCAGACGTGCGCCTTCGCCTCCGATCACATCTTCTTTACCTGCAACGGTGTAAGGAATCTCGGTCCACGTCAAACCATCAACCGAACTGAACAGCTGATAGAGTTCTTCTACATCCTCAGAAGCGCTACCAGCATTCTTCGTCGAAATAACAAGAGCATAGAATTTATCCTTGAATATGGTAACATCCATCCATGCTATTTTAGCGGGTAATCCGTTAAACGATGATGCCTTTTTCCTAAATCCTTCCTCCACATTCTTAGCACGAACAACGTTCAGCGTATACGTTACGGTCTTTCCTTTTGGTCCTTTGACCGTAAAGCTGGCACCAGAGGTTGCATTAATCACCACTCCCTCTGCTCCTACAGGCTGATTGTTGTATAGAACCGTTGCTTCAAGCGTAGGAGTAAGCTTCACTGTAGCCTCAGAAAGGGCCGTATTTGTTACATCCCATGCCACGCTGTCGTTCGTATTTTCTAAAATGTTTGTACTCTTCGGTTCTAATTTATAAGCTATAGAGCTGCCAAGCGGAGTAACAGTACCGGATACGATACCAACTACCGGATCGTCTTCTTCTTTTGAGCAAGACGAAAAAATGATACCTGCACAAGCAAGTACTACAATAAATAAACTTTTAATTTTCATAATAACTTGTGTTGAATGATGAATAATTATAGGTAATAATAATGCAATCGTTACATACTCATAGCGCCCATACTGATACTAACCGATTCTTTCGGTTTTGCAGTTTTACCGGCCAAAGCATCCATAATGCCCTGACGAATTTCCTCGCCCCGAACGTGCTTTTTATAAATCTTACCCTCTTTATCGATAATCAGGATAAACGGAATGCCCGAAAATTGGTAGGTATCCATCACTTCTTTTCCGGCATCTAACACCCATCCTTGCTTCCAAGGCATATTCTCTTCTTTCATTGCTTTAAGCCATGCTTCTTTTTTCGAGTCGATAGAGACGCTTAAGAATTCAACGCCTTTATCTTTGAACTCTTCATAATACTTTTTCAAATGAGGTATTTCCTGCCGACACGGACCGCACCAACTGGCCCAAAAATCCAAAATCAGAATCTTACCTTTGAAGTTCGCCGGTTTCATAATTTTGTTCTTGATGTCTCTTGCTTCGAAAGCAGGAGCAATGGCCCCAATCTTCATACGTTCTGCGCGAATCTTTTTCTCGGCGATCTCCTTGCGATAATTGTCCGATAGATCTTTTGCAGCTGGTGAAACTGTTGCTAACTGATTCAGCGCATTTTCTATCAACTCTTTATTTTCGTCATAATTCAGCTGCGAAATAGCAGCCATTACACTATTGCGATCGGCATAGTGCTCGACGAAGTAACGGCAGCGCGCCTTGAAATCGTCACCCATAAAATCGTAGAGCGATGCCGTAAGTTCCTTTTTACTTGCTTCGTCGGCAAATTTCGCAGCATACGTTTTTTGCGAATAAACTATCATCGACTGGTAATTACGATATCCCGTAAAATTAAGCAGATTCATCAATTCATTGTTCTTTCCGCCCTTGATATAGACAAAGGGCGGATTTTTTATCTTAATTTTAGCCGTATCTTCTCCCCTGAAGTTAATTTCAAGATTCTCGTCTTCCAGCCACACGTTAACATCTTGCCATTGTCCGCAGTCAACAAACGCATCGCCCGGTTTATCGAAAGATACGGTTAGATTGTAATTTTGCGTCGCAGGGTCAACCTTTGTTTCTGCCAACAACTTTTTACCGGTGCCATAATATTGGAAAACGCTTACTTTAAAATCGCCACTGATAAACTTGACATGCCCTTTGATGGTTACGGACTTCTGCGCAAAAACGCAAATAGGAGATAGCAATAAGATAAATGCCATCACGAATCTGAAATTTCTTTTATTCATTTTATTTATAGTTTTAGTGATATATATGTTACAATAAGTTGTCTTTATCCGTCTTTTTGTCGGAAAGCATACCACAATACAGATAAAAAGATTAATCAAGAAGTCTGTTGGCAAAGTTATAAAAATCTATGAATAGATAGAATGTCTTTCAGACTTTTTTTGCCGCATTCCCCCGATTCGAAAACAAATATGCGAATATTTTGCTTTATGTAAGCAGGAAATATAAGTAAATAAAAATATATTTGTCTATGTAACCTACATAAGCAAATTTATGTAAATAGATATCTTCATGTAGGCTACACGAGAAGAAAAATAAGAATTTAAGTACTCATGTAACCTGCAAGGAAGAAATTTCCAGAGGACAAAACGCTCCTAAAGCCAGAAAATGGACTGTATATTTTTCAACGGATTGCAGCCATGCGACCAATAGATAAACTGTCAGAGTTTTGTATATGCAAATTTGTATAGGTTGCTAAAATTAGATACCTTTGCGATATGAGAATAGTTGTTCAACGAGTCTCGCGTGCGTCGGTTTTTATCGGTGGCAAGGTGAAATCTTCTATAGCGAAAGGATATCTTATTTTATTGGGAATCGGAGAAAAAGATTCGATAGAAGATATCGATTGGTTGGTGAAGAAAGTAGTTAATCTACGTATTTTCAATGACGAAGAAGGGGTCATGAACCGTTCTATCGTCGATGTTCGGGGCGAAGTTTTAGTTGTTAGCCAATTTACACTGATGGCTTCTTACAAAAAAGGAAATCGGCCGTCGTGGATTCATGCAGCTCGTCACGAAATATCCATTCCGCTCTATCAGACTTTTTGTGGTTGCCTTTCCGACAAATTGGGGCATCCTGTATCAACTGGCGAATTTGGTGCCGACATGCAAGTAGAACTGCTGAATGACGGACCTGTAACCATTTGCATGGATACGAAGAATAAAGAATAGATGGGCTGCCATTGCGGTCGAAAATAGATAATATTGATCATGGAAATTAAGGAAGCACAGAACTTGGTAGACCAATGGATAAAAACTTATGGGGTGCGTTACTTCTCAGAGTTGACCAATATGGCCATTCTTACAGAAGAAGTAGGCGAACTTGCCCGTGTCGTATCGCGAACCTACGGCGATCAGAGTTTTAAAGAAGGCGAACAAAACAATATGGCAGACGAGATGGCAGACGTATTATGGGTTCTGTTGTGCATGGCTAACCAAACGGGTGTAGACCTGGCGCAAGCCTTTGAAAACAATTTGAAGAAGAAAACAGACAGAGATAAAACAAGACATTTCAATAATCCAAAATTAAAATAACCATGGCTGTATCAAAGAATATTGAACCGAAACAACAACATTTGCAGGAAATGAAGATGAAGAAGTATGAAGAAGCACTGGCAAAATATGAAATCGACATCGACGATGAGGTTGTTCGCCAGACCATAAAAACGTTGATAGCAGAAAAGGTACATCCTAACGATACGCTCGATGTAAAGAAATTCTTGTTCGGAAGCATTGAATTGACTACGCTGAAAACGACAGACTCTGTAGAAAGTGTTATGGCTTTCACCGAACGTGTAAACCGGTTTGACAACGAATATCCTGATCTCCCGCATGTTGCTACAATCTGTGTTTACCCCTGCTTTGCACAAATTGTCAGCCAAACACTCGAGGTTGATGGCGTTGAAATAGCCTGCGTGTCGGGCAGCTTCCCGTCTTCTCAAGCGTTAATCGAAATAAAAACGGCCGAAACGGCATTAGCAGTGAAAGACGGCGCTACAGAAATTGATATCGTCATGCCGGTTGGTAAATTCCTTAGTGGCGATTATGAGGGTGTCTGCGACGATATCAATGAACTGAAACAGGCATGTGGAAATGCCGCCATGAAAGTGATTCTAGAGACGGGATGTTTACAAACTGCTTCGAACATTAAGAAAGCATCTATTTTGTCGATGTACGCTGGAGCCGATTATATCAAGACGTCTACCGGAAAAGAGAAGATCGCAGCTACGCCCGAAGCTGCTTATGTAATGTGCAATGCGATAAAAGAGTACTACGAAGAGACTGGTATACAGATTGGTTTCAAACCGGCCGGTGGTATCAACACGGTGATGGATGCCCTGATTTATTATACCATCGTGAAAGAAGTTTTAGGCAATCAATGGCTTACCAACAAATGGTTCCGTCTTGGGACCAGCCGATTGGCTAATATGTTGTTAAGTGAAATCGAAGGACAAGACTTCAAGTTTTTCTAACACATGAATCTCAATTTACGAAGTTAATATGAATTACCGAAAGCTATTTTCCGCATTGACTATAGGATTTTTCTGTTGCACAACTGTTGCGGCTCAAGAAACCGAGTTCGACCTGTCGGCCCAACGTTCGGAATTGCAAAATATATTGAAAGTACCGGGGCAAAAAGTAGATCATCGGAGATTGATAGTCAACCCTACTCCCCATGTTATGCATCTGACAAACGATGGACAGACAGACGTCTCGTTAGGTGTAGAGCTGAATAGAAAAAGCGTACATTTCAAAAACGACTTGGAGTTTCTTTCATTGGTCCCGAAGGGTATCCCATTAAATATCTTGTACGGTAAGAAATATGTAAAACAAGGCGTGAAAGACGTAAATGGTGCTTACATTTTGAAAATAGACAGGGGAGGGATAACTATTATCGGTCGTGACGAACAGGGTGCTTTCTATGGTATTCAAACGCTTAAACAGCTGATAAAAAGTCCTGCAACAATCAAAGATAAAAAGTTGCCTTATCTTTATATATCAGATTACCCCGATTTGCCTTATCGTGGCGTTGTCGAGGGCTTTTACGGCACCCCATGGTCACATGAAGTAAGATTGTCACTGATTGATTTTTACGGCCGCTACAAAATGAACACTTACATTTATGGTCCAAAAGACGATATCTTTCACAGTTCGCCCAATTGGCGTCTACCTTATCCCGATCGTGAACGACAAAACATACACGAATTAGTAGAGGCTTGCAAACGCAATAGAGTAGACTTTGTATGGGCAATACACCCAGGTAAGGATATTAAATGGGACGATGAAGATTATCATAACTTAGTTCGCAAATTCGATATGATGTATAAAGAGGGTGTACGTTCGTTTGCGATCTTTTTTGATGATATTTCCGGAGAGGGTACTAACCCAATGAAACAGGTAGAGTTATTGAACCGTTTGACCATAGAATTTGTGAAACGGAAAGGTGATGTCTCGCCTTTGATCGTATGTCCTACCGATTATAGCAGACTATGGTCTAACCCTTCTCCTCAAGGTGCATTGAGTATTTACGGACGGTCGTTAGATCCTTCAAT
The DNA here is from genome assembly GCA_963515815.1 of uncultured Prevotella sp. Classification (GTDB taxonomy): domain Bacteria; phylum Bacteroidota; class Bacteroidia; order Bacteroidales; family Bacteroidaceae; genus Prevotella. The sequence goes on along the minus strand of CAUQAO010000014.1, from coordinate 5,418 downwards.
TAAAGTCTTCTGGACAGGAGATGTTGTTTGTAGCGATATAACCCGCTCCACATTAGATTGGGTGAATTCACGTATCAGACGTCCAGCTTTTGTTTGGTGGAATTATCCTGTTACCGATTACGTTCGCCATATTATATTGCAAGGTCCAGTATACGGATTAGAGACTTCATTAACTTCGCAAGAAATGAGTGGTTTGGTTAGTAATCCTATGGAACATGGCGAAGCATCAAAACTATCTTTATATAGTGTAGCGGATTATACGTGGAACCCATCCGTATACAATGCGATAGATAGTTGGGAAAGAGGCTTAGAGGCTATCACCCCACATGCAAAAGATGCCTATCGTACTTTTGCCATACACTCTTCCGATACAGAAAGTGGTTACCGCAGAGACGAATCTTGGGAAACAGACGTCTTCCGTTTGGCTGATTATACCCCCAAACGTTATCAAACGCTGATGCAAGAGTTTGAAAAGATAGAAGTCGTGCCTGCTGAAATGAACCGAAATTGTGAAAACAAAGCGCTGTTGCGAGAGCTGAATCCCTGGTTGACAGAGTTCGGAAAGCTAGGGACAAGAGGAAAGAAAGCCTTGGAATTGATGGATATTTTTAGAAAAGGGGATATGAAAGTTTTCTGGCAGGCATATATAGAGACTCTGATGTCTGACGAGGAAAAGAAAACTTATGAAGCACATAAGTGTGGAACGCTAAAACTGCAACCTTTCTACGAAATAGCTATGAGCGATATGAGCAGTATGCTTTATCGGCAAATAGCGGGAGAAGATCCTCTGACCTTCCATGCTATCGGTTCGTACTTTAATATGAGTATTCCTATGGGTAAATTGATGTTGGATCGCGATACGGTAACTCATTATACATCGGGAGTGTCACAAAAAGCCGGTGACTGGATAGGATTAGATTTAGGTAAGCTCTCTCCTGTACATGAAGTACGGATTTTGCAAGGTAGAAATTCAGTAGATGATACGGATTATTATGATCGGGCCGTACTTGAGTATTCTTCTGATGGAAAAACTTGGCAGCCATTGATTGGCGAAATAAGTAATCAATATGATATACATTGGATGGGTCACACGATATCGGCGCGTTACATTCGTTTGAGGAAGTTAGCTTCAGAGAAAAATCATTGGGTAGCTATTCGCTCATTCGAAGTGAATCCTGTTACCGTTGATCGATTGGGATTTGAGTTAAAAGCGACAGATGTCAACCAGGCCTTGTTAGCATTCGACCATCTGCCTGCTACTTCCTTTGTGAACCATGATATTCTTTCGTTCGGCGTAATGAAAGGTATAAAAGCCTATACGCTATTAACGAAATTGCCAAAAGGTGAGCAAATGAAATTGAGGATGTATGATAAGAAAAATAAACTGATAGCAGAGAAAATGGTAGAGTCATCGTTCCATCATTTTAATGTAGATCAGAATACTGCAAGAATAGAGCTTGAGGGCAATGCTGAAATCTTTGAAATAATAGGTCGTTAACCAGTAGGAGAGCGATAAAGACAGTATTTCTTTTCCTATCTCGTCTTTTTATTAAAAATCTTTGATTTATCACTAAATTATAGTATTTTTGCACGCGAAAAGTTTTAGGAAATACCTAAAAATAGGGTGCTTAATATTTTTCATTTGTTACAAAGATGCTACTTATGGCTATCATTTAAACGTATATAGAAAATATTCTAACATTTAAATACTTAAATTTCGATCATTTATGTGGTTAATCAATTCATCTATTGGTAGAAAGGTGATTATGTCGATTACCGGTATTGCACTTATTCTATTCCTGACATTTCACATGTCAATGAATATTGTGGCGCTCATTTCTGGCGAGGCTTACAATATGATTTGTGAATTTTTAGGATCCAATTGGTACGCGGTAATAGCTACGATTGCCCTCGGAGCTTTGACTGTATGTCATATTGTTTATGCTTTTATACTGACAGCACAGAATAGAAAGGCTCGCGGGAGCGAACGTTATGCTGTAACCGCTACAAACCCTAAGGTAGAATGGGCTTCGCAGAACATGTTGGTACTCGGTATTATTATTCTTTTAGGGATGTTGCTTCATTTGTTTAACTTCTGGTATAACATGATGTTTGCAGAGTTAGTCGGTTTCGAAGCTAAGTATCATCCGACAGACGGTTTCTCTTATATCAAGGATACTTTTGCCAATCCGGTGTATGTGGTACTGTATATAGTTTGGATTGCAGCCATTTGGTTTCATCTTTCACACGGTTTTTGGAGTGCTATGCAGACAATCGGTATCAATGGTAAGATTTGGTTTAATCGTTGGAAAATGATCGGTTTAGTCTATACCACGTTACTTATGCTTGGTTTTCTTGTTGTTGTTCTCGCATTTGCATTTGGCTGTGCACCAAGTTTGTGCTGTGCATAGTTTATGTTTAATTTTCTAAGAATAGTATTATGTCACAAATAGATTCAAGAATTCCAGAAGGACCTGTAGCAGATAAATGGACCAATTATAAAGATCATCAGCGTTTGGTCAACCCCAAGAATAAATTGAAGTTGGATGTTATAGTTGTCGGTACGGGCTTGGCAGGTGCCAGTGCAGCTGCTACGCTTGGCGAAATGGGCTTCAACGTATACAATTTCTGTATTCAAGATTCTCCGCGTCGTGCTCACTCTATTGCGGCACAGGGTGGTATCAACGCTGCAAAGAATTATCAAAACGATGGCGATTCAGTTTATCGTTTGTTTTATGATACAGTGAAAGGCGGTGACTACCGCGCACGTGAAGCCAATGTTTATCGTTTGGCCGAAGTTTCTAATAGTATTATCGACCAGTGTGTGGCACAAGGAGTTCCTTTTGCCCGTGAATATGGTGGAATGCTGGCTAACCGTTCTTTCGGTGGTGCTCAAGTAAGCAGAACATTCTATGCCAAGGGACAAACCGGACAGCAGTTACTTTTGGGCGCTTATTCTGCGTTAAGTTGTCAGGTGCATGCGGGGAAAGTGAAACTCTTTACCCGTTATGAGATGGAAGATGTAGTGATTGTTGACGGTCGTGCTCGCGGTATTATTGCCAAAAATTTGGTAACGGGTAAACTTGAACGTTTCTCTGCCAATGCAGTTGTTATTGCCACGGGTGGATATGGCAATGCCTATTTTCTTTCTACCAATGCAATGGGATGCAATTGTACGGCGGCTGTGCAATGTTATCGCAAGGGAGCTTACTTTGCGAATCCTTCTTACGTACAGATTCATCCAACCTGTATCCCTGTACACGGCGATAAACAATCTAAATTGACATTGATGTCAGAGTCATTGCGCAATGATGGGCGTATTTGGGTTCCGAAGAAATTAGAAGATGCCAAAGCGCTGCAAGCCGGAACTAAGCGGGGATCGGACATCCCGGAAGAAGATCGCGACTATTATTTAGAGCGTCGTTATCCTGCATTCGGCAACTTGGTTCCTCGTGATGTTGCATCACGTGCAGCGAAAGAGCGTTGTGACAAAGGATATGGCGTAAACAATACTGGTTTAGCTGTATTTCTCGACTTTTCCGAAAGTATAGAGCGACTTGGTTTGGATGCCATTCTTCAACGTTACGGGAATCTGTTCGATATGTATGAAGAGATTACCGATGTGAATCCCGGCGAGTTAGCTAACGAAATCAACGGCGTGAAATATTATAATCCGATGATGATCTATCCTGCCATTCACTATACGATGGGAGGCATATGGGTAGATTACGAACTTCAGACATCTATCAAAGGGTTGTTTGCTATCGGTGAGTGTAATTTCTCCGATCACGGTGCCAACCGGTTAGGTGCCTCTGCTTTGATGCAGGGATTGGCCGACGGTTACTTCGTGTTGCCTTATACTATTCAGAATTATTTAGCTGATCAAGCCATTTGGCCTCGACTCTCGACCGATCTTCCTGAGTTTGAAGAGGCGGAGAAGGGCGTCCAGGCAGAGATCGATCGCCTGATGAGCATTCAAGGCAAGCGTTCGGTCGATTCTATTCATAAAGAGCTGGGGCATATCATGTGGGAACATGTCGGAATGGGACGTACTGCCGAAGGTTTGAGGGCTGGTCTTGAAAAAATGAAAGCCATCAGAAAGGAGTTCGAAACCAATCTGTTTATTCCCGGAAGCAAGGAAGGGCTGAATGTAGAGCTTGACAAAGCAATCCATTTGCGCGACTTTATTACGATGGGCGAACTGGTGGCTTATGATGCTCTTTCACGCAACGAAAGTTGCGGCGGCCATTTCCGCGAAGAGTACCAGACAGAAGAGGGCGAAGCGAAACGTGATGATGAGCATTTCTTCTACGTAGGTTGTTGGGAGTATCAGGGCAGCGAGACGGCTCCCGAGTTGATCAAAGAACCTTTAGAGTATGAAGCGATCAAGGTTCAGACACGTAATTACAAGAGCTAAGAGGCAAATTAATTAAGCATATAAACATAATGGATAAGAATATAAGTTTCACGCTGAAAGTATGGCGTCAGAACGGCCCTAAGGCTAAGGGCCATTTCGATACATTCGAGATGAAAGACATTCCGGGCGATACCTCTTTCCTCGAAATGTTGGATATTCTCAACGAGCAGCTCATCGAAGGCGGCAACGAACCGTTTGTTTTCGATCACGATTGTCGCGAAGGAATTTGCGGCATGTGTTCGCTCTACATCAACGGTCATCCGCATGGACCGGCTACGGGTGCAACGACCTGTCAGCTTTACATGCGCCGTTTCAACGATGGCGACATTATTACCGTTGAACCTTGGCGTTCGGCAGCCTTCCCGGTCATCAAAGACTGTATGGTCGATCGTGGTGCATTCGATAAGATTATTCAGGCAGGAGGCTATACGACAGTTCGCACGGGACAGCCTCAGGATGCCAATGCCATTCTCATCTCTAAAGAAGATGCCGACGAAGCCATGGACTGCGCCACCTGTATCGGCTGTGCAGCTTGTGTAGCGGCCTGCAAAAACGGTTCGGCCATGCTGTTTGTCAGTTCCAAAGTCAGTCAATTGGCCTTGTTGCCGCAAGGACGACCCGAGGCAGCTAAGCGTGCCAAAGCAATGGTGATGAAGATGGAAGAACTGGGATTCGGTAACTGTACCAATACGCGTGCCTGTGAGGCTGAGTGCCCAAAGAACGAATCGATTGCCAATATCGCACGGCTGAATCGAGAGTTTATCGTCGCCAAGCTGAACGATTAAATGAACAAACGATGAGGGATGTGCTCGATGGCATGTCTCTCTTCTTTTTCACAGGGTTGCGCACTACATTATCGATTTATATCAGGGCTAACCGGTTCTATGAACAAAGATCATTTATTTGATTTCAGGGGTGTCCGGTAAAAATGAATTTTACATGCTGGCGAACACTTCGCCGAGGCAAAAAATGAATTTTACAAGCTGGCGAACACTTCGCCG
>CAUQAO010000013.1:0-28164 GCA_963515815.1 uncultured Prevotella sp. | reverse complement strand
CAAAAAAGTGGCAGTTTCTGATAAGTAGTTGGAAGGGAGAAGGCAGGAAAGCCGAAGAGTGGGCCGAAAACCGGTGGGGATAAGGGAATATCGGCGGGGAGTGGGCATAAAACAAGGGGGCGTATTGCAGAAATTGCAATACGACCCCTTGTTTCTTGGTGTTTTGGCCCTCTGAAGTGCCCGTTTTCAAACGCTTTTCTTGTATTTAAAAGGAGAGTTGCACCGGCAAATTTTTATCGCCGTCGGTTGCGCTGCACGGGGCAAGGGCAAGGAATATTTTTTAATAGGTCACAAACGGCATGGAACTGAACTCAACCGTGAACGGTGTTCCTCACTTCTCATTCTTCCATAAAGGCAGCGCGTTCGGCCTCGGCTATGATTTCTTCTCGTGAACGCGACTTAGAACTGATGCCACTCAAATCGAATTCTTCGTCATCGTCTGTTTGTGTCGTAGCCGCATATTCCGAATCGGTCTCATAGAAGGCTGGCCGAGGATCGATTTCAGGTTCATTATCCTCGTGCGATACGATAAAATCGATCGGTTCTTGCGTATCGGGCACAATCGCGATGGGTTCTTCTTCCATTTTTGTTCGATCGGTCTTTGCAGCGAACACTTGGTCGATAAACTTGTTTTTGCGCTTGAGTTGCTCTAACGTAAGTTTGCAGGCCATCTGCTGGCTCTCTTTTTTACTGAATCCTACGCCAGAGGCTCCGGCTATGCCTTCGAGTTCGACGAGGAACTTGAAAATGGGATTCCCGTTTTCGTCTTTTTCCTGTTCCAACAGTTTGAACTCTATCTGCACTTTGTTTTTCTGGCTCCACTCTATCAGCTTGCTTTTGAAGTTTACTTCTTTGTAAGCCATCTTGTCTATATTGAGCATCTGGGCCAGTATTCGGTTCTTCATGAAGCGCATGCAGGCGTCGTAGCCGCGGTCAAGGTAGATGGCACCGACGAGCGCTTCGAAAGCATTTCCACCCATATAGTTGTTGTGCGATGAACTGCGGCCGTTGCTCAATATCAGCTTGTTGATGCCCAGCTCGCGGGCCAACCTGTTGAGTGTTTCGCGCTGCACCAATTTGCTGCGTGTGTTAGTTAGGAAGCCCTCGCGCTTGCCGGGGAAATGTTCGTAAACAATGTGTCCTACCGTGGCATCTAAGATGGCATCTCCGAGAAATTCCAACCGCTCGTTGTTCACCGGTTTTCCTTTTTTGTTTCGATGCATTACGCTTTTGTGCATCAGTGCCAACTGGTAGTATTCGATGTTGCGCGGATAGAAACCGATGATTTTGTACAGACATGAATAAAGCTCCCTTTCTCGGCGGAAGGGGAGCTTTATTCTGTCGATAATATTATTCAGCATACTTTTTGAATACTACACAAGCATTATGTCCGCCGAACCCGAATGTGTTGCTCAACGCAACACGTACTTCACGCTTCTGAGCTTTGTTGAAAGTAAAGTTCATGTTGTAGTCGATTTCAGGATCGTGGTCGTTTTCGTCATGATTGATCGTAGGAGGAATGATATCGTTATGCACTGCCAGGACACAAGCCATGGCTTCGACAGCACCGGCTGCTCCGAGCAGATGCCCGGTCATACTCTTGGTAGAGCTGATGTTCAGTCGGTAGGCATGCTCTCCGAATACTTCTTTGATGGCTTTAGCCTCTGAAATGTCTCCTACCGGCGTAGAGGTTCCGTGCACATTGATATAATCGATATCCTCGGGGTTCAAGTTGGCATCTGCCAGCGCAGCTTCCATGACAAGCCGGGCGCCTAAACCTTCGGGATGGCTGGCAGTAATGTGATATGCATCTGCACTGGCACCTTCGCCTACCATCTCTGCATAGATTTTTGCCCCACGCGCTTTGGCATGTTCCAATTCTTCGAGCACCAAGCAACCTGCCCCTTCGCCCATCACAAATCCGTCTCGGCTGGCACTGAACGGTCTCGAAGCATGCTCGGGATCGTCGTTGCGGGTAGACAATGCATGCATGGCATTGAATCCGCCTACGCCGCAAGCACAGATCGCTGCTTCGGCACCGCCCGAAACAATGACATTGGCTTTGCCCAAGCGTATCAGATTAAATGCATCCGATAAAGCACTGCTCGACGAAGCACACGCACTTGTCGTTGTATAATTAGGTCCGTGGAATCCGAAATGAATGGAAATTTGTCCCGAAGCTATATCGGCAATCATCTTAGGAATAAAGAATGGGCTGAACTTCGGACCCTCATCCTTGTGTTGTCCATAGTAAGTAACCTCATCTTCAAATGTCTTTATACCGCCAATACCGACGCCGTAAATAACGCCTATGCGGTTCTTGTCTTCCTTCTCTAAATCTAAACCAGAGTCTTTTACACCCTGCATGGCAGATATCATCGCCAATTGTGTGTAACGGTCGAGTTTACGCGCTTCTTTTCTGTCGATATAATCGGTAACATTCAGATCTTTTACCTCACACGCAAACTGTGTTTTAAATTGAGAAGCATCGAATTCTGTAATAGGAGCAGCACCACTTTTACCTGCCAATAGGTTTGCCCATGTCTCTTCATGAGTATTGCCAATAGGTGTTACGGCACCAAGTCCTGTTACTACTACTCTTTTTAGTTCCATTAATTTAAACAAAAATGATTCATTAAAAGCAATAAAATTGAGCTGGAAGGAATACTTCCAGCCCTTCGTATTTTTTCGCTTTTAATTATTTTGCGTTTTCTTCAATATAAGAAATTGCATCACCTACTGTAGCAATTTTCTCTGCCTTATCGTCCGGAATAGAAATACCGAATTCTTTTTCAAATTCCATTATCAGCTCTACCGTATCCAATGAGTCAGCACCAAGATCATTTGTGAAACTTGCTTCAGCCTTTACCTCTGCTTCATCAACACCGAGTTTATCAACGATAATAGCCTTAACTTTGCTTTCAATTTCTGACATAATTGTAACTTTTTAAAACGTTTATAAATAAATTCTAAATTAAAAATACGGCTGCAAAGAAAAACATTTTTATTCGAATCTACAAGCATTTTCCTAAAAAATGCACGCATAATTGCACATTATACCCAACACTGTGCATGGGAAATTATTATTTCAGCCTACCAAATGTGCATTAAGCCTTATTTAAAAAAGAATCAATGATGGCCTATATAATAATCGAAAGATGAAATAGAGAGTTTCTAATAAAGAGTATAAATACGGTTTTATGCCGATAACCATCCCTATAAAAATGTATTGTTTAATTTTGATATTCACCTTTATTTCTCTATTTTTGCAACATAATTAAAACAAAATCATTATGTCATTTAGTGAACACTGCAACAAAATATTTAACCAAGCCATTGACGACTACCACATAAAGGACGATATCGACACCCAAATCAGTAATCCTTACGATAGAAATTCGATTGAAAACCGTTTGTATTTAAAATGTTGGATCGACACTGTGCAATGGCATTTCGAAGATATCATCAGGGACCCGCACATCAATCCCATTGAAGCATTGGAACTGAAACGACGTATCGATCGGTCAAATCAAGACCGAACGGATCTTGTTGAACAAATAGACAGTTATTTCAGACAGCAATATAGCAGTGTCAAGATCAAGGACGATGCGCGTATCAATACCGAAAGTCCTGCTTGGGCCATCGATAGATTGTCTATATTGGCACTGAAAATCTATCACATGCGCGAACAAGCAGAACGAACCGATGCCTCTCAGGAACATAGAGAGAAATGTCTCTCCAAACTCAACATACTGCTTGAACAGCAAAAGGACTTAGGAACAGCGATCGACCAGTTATTAGAAGATATCGAAGCCGGGTGTAAATATATGAAAGTATATCGGCAAATGAAGATGTACAACGATCCCTCAACTAATCCTATTCTCTATAAAAAGTAAATGAGAGCCGACCATCTACTCATCATACGTTTATCGGCTATGGGTGATGTTGCGATGACTGTGCCGGTGGTCTATTCATTGGCCAAACAATATCCTCACATTCGTATCAGCATTTTGAGTCGTCCTTTCGCTCACGTATTTTTTGAGAATTTGGCACCGAATGTAACTTTCATAGCTGCCGACATTAAAAATGAATACCGACATATCAGCGGACTTAACAAACTATATCGTCGATTAGCGGCCAAGCAATTTACAGCTGTTGCCGATTTTCATGATATTCTACGCACAAAATATCTACGCATGCGTTTCTGTATAGGCCAATATCGAGTGGCTCATATCAATAAGCATCGCTCGGAAAAGCGACGGTTGACGGCCCAACATCACAAAATGCTTCAGCCCATCCAATCGTCTTTTCTGAACTATGCCGACGTATTGGCTCAATTGGGCTATCCCATTCAACTCGACTTTACCTCTATTTTCGGAAAAGAAGGCGGAAACTTGGAACATTTACCCGGCAACATTGTTTCTTTGAAAGAGCATTGGCAATGGATCGGAATAGCCCCTTTCGCAGCCCACCGGGGAAAGATCTATCCGCTCGAATCGATGGAAAAAGTGATTCGGAAAATACAAGAAAAATATCCCAACAGTAAAATATTCCTATTCGGAGGAAACCCACAAGAATTGCAAGCACTCGACACATGGGCAGAAAAGTATCCAAACTGCATCAATGCTTCTTCCGCGTTAAGCGGGCTCGAACAAGAACTCATTCTAATGAGCCATTTGCGTGTCATGATCAGTATGGACAGCGCAAACATGCACTTGGCATCGTTAGTCAACACACCCGTTGTCAGCATTTGGGGAGCTACGCATCCTTTTGCCGGATTCATGGGATGGAATCAGCGCATAGACAACGCTGTCCAAGTAGCATTGCCCTGCCGCCCATGTTCTATCTACGGCAACAAACCGTGTTTAAGAAAAGACTACGCCTGCCTGAACAACATAACGACCGAACAGATTATACAAAAAATAGAAACACTTCTTACACAGTGATCAATAAATATTATATTAATTCTAAAAGAACAAGACAATGAAAAAGTATGTTTGTGACCCTTGCGGTTATATCTATGACCCGGCCGAAGGCGATCCCGACGGAGGAATTGCTCCCGGAACAGCGTTCGAAGATATCCCTGACGATTGGGTATGCCCCATTTGCGGCGTAGGAAAAGAAGACTTCAGCCCGGTCGAAGAATAAAAAAAACACAGCCTTACCCGAATAAAGTAAAGGCAGAACACAGTAGAAAATAGCTTATCGCCCTAAAAACGATAAGCTATTTTTTAATGGATTGATGTCCGGCAGAAATAAAACAAACTATTACTGTCCGGCAAATCTCCAAAAATTATAAAATATTGTCTGCAATGCCGATAAAAAAGCGTTGCAGCTCTATTTTTCGGGAAAATAAGCCCCCGCTATGCCTTATCATCATTGATTTTGGCGCCCAACAATAACTTTACCCACTGATGTAGTGCTACATCAAGACCTAAAACTTATTTTACCTACTGATGTAGTGCTACATCGGGGCATAAAATATGTTTTACAAGCAAATGCCACGAGATATTTGTATCTAAAATGTGTATGTTCGTTGATTTGCCGTACCTTTGCCCCGACAAACAAGTGGATGAATCATAGATGCAGAGCCGCAAAAGGCTGATGTGTCGTAAACTTGCAAAACAGTGAATTGGATTAACGGTCTTTTTACCATTCATTCTTCTTTACAGACAATAGTGGTCATTTCTATGATCATTGCCGTAGGTATGGCGCTGAGCAAGATCAAGCTGATGGGCATATCGCTTGGCGTGGCCTTTGTCTTTTTTGTCGGCATCGTGGCGGGGCATATCGGGTTGTCGGTAGATGCCGTTGTGCTGGATTATGCCGAGACGTTCGGGCTTGTGCTCTTTGTTTATACGCTGGGGCTGTATGTGGGGCCGAACTTTTTCGGTGCCTTCCGCCACGAGGGAACTTCTTACAATCTATGGGGACTGGCAGTGGTCGCGCTGGGCACGGTCATGGCCGTTGCGCTGTGTCCACTGACAGGCATTTCGCTACCTACGATGGTAGGGCTGCTGTGCGGCGCTACGACCAATACGCCTGCGCTGGGTGCGGCTCAACAGGCCTTGGGGCATATCGGACTGCCCTCGGGCAGCGTGGCGTTGGCCACGGCTGTGGCTTATCCGCTGGGTGTGGTGGGCGTGATTCTGGCCATTCTGATGATCCGCAAACTGTTCGTAAAAGAGAGCGATCTGGTGCCGAAGCGGCCTATCGACGACGATCATACTTTTGTTTGCCAGTTTATTATTATCAATCCGGCGGTCGAGGGTCGAACCATCGGGCAGCTGGCGCAAAGCACGCATCTGAAGTTTATCGTATCGCGCGTATGGCGATCGGAAGAGGTGATCGTTCCGCTGGCCGGTACACAGCTGCATACGGGCGACAATCTGCTGGTGGTGACAAACCGCGAAGATGTGGCGGGGCTGGAGATTCTTTTCGGGCGGCAGGTGCAGCGCGACTGGAACAAGGAGCAGATCGACTGGAATCATATCGACGCAAAAGTCGAGTCGCGCGTTATCGTTGTCACCCGGCCGGTGCTGAACGGAAAGATATTGGGTCAGCTGCATCTGCGCGACACGTACGGCGTAAACGTGAGCAGACTGATCAGAGGCGATGTAAAGCTGCTGGCCACGAACGATCTCAGGCTGCAATACGGCGACCGGCTGACCGTAGTGGGCGAGCCGAAGGCCGTCGACAATGCCGAGCACTTCTTGGGCAATTCGGTAAAGGTGCTCAACGAACCGAACATCGGCAGTATCTTCTTCGGCATGATTCTAGGTCTTGCACTGGGCACCATTCCTATCCCGATTCCGGGTATCGATTCGCCCATCAGGCTGGGCATAGCCGGCGGGCCGATTATCATGGGTATACTTGTGGGCGCCTTAGGACCGCACATGCACTTTATTTCTTACACTACCCGCTCGGCCTCGCTGATGCTTCGCAAGTTCGGCCTTTCTATTTATTTGGCTTGCCTGGGGCTGGAAGCGGGCAAAGATTTCTTTCATACGGTTTTCAATCCCGAGGGTTTGTTGTGGGTGGGTATCGGCTTTTTGCTGACCGTTGTTCCGGTGCTGATCGTGGGTTATGTAGCCTTGCGTACAAAGAAGCTCGACTTCGGAACCATTTGCGGCATTCTTTGCGGATCGATGGCCAATCCCATGGCGCTGACCTATGCCAATGATACCATCGCGGGCGAAACGCCCAGCATCGGTTATGCCACCGTATATCCCATCAGCATGTTCATCAGGGTGATTATCGCACAAGTATTGATCATGTTTTTAACGTAGAGGCTATGAAAGAACGATTGAAGTATTACGTCGGGATCTATTTGTTGTTCGTGCTGGTTTTTGCTTTGCAGAAACCCTTGTTCATGTTCTATTACCGCGAGCTGTTCCGAGCGGCCGATTGGACGGATTGGTTCAGAGTCGCGTTTCATGGATTGTTGCTCGACTGTTCGCTGGCAGGCTACCTGACGATTGTGCCCGGCTTGCTGCTCGCGGCCACGATCTGGTCGCGCAACAGGGGGTGGCGGAAAGCGGCAAAGATTTATTTCGCGATGGTGAGTCTGCTGCTGTCGGGCGTACTGATTATAGATCTGGCTCTCTATCAATACTGGGGGTTCCGCCTCGACACCACGCCCTTTTTCTATTTCTTTTCGTCGCCCAAAGATGCCATGGCCAGCATCAGCCTCTGGACCGTGGCAGGCGGAGTAGCGGCGATACTGACAGTCGGTTGGCTTTATTATGCGCTTTTCTACTTTTGCATACTCCGCAGCCCCAGGTTAGAGAAACGCGCCCTGCCGCCGAATCGACCGCTCTTCACCCTGATTTTCGTTCTGCTTATCGGCCTGTTGATTATTCCCATTCGAGGCGGTTTCAGCGTTTCGACCATGAATGTAGGCAAAGTATATTTCAGCGAGAACATCCATCTGAATCATGCAGCCACCAACCCGTTGTTCAGTTTGTTGGCTTCGTCGGAGAAGCAAGCCGACTTTAAAGCCCAGTACCGTTACATGGACGATGCGCGGGCACGCCGTTTGGTAGCCGACTTGTTGGACCCCGAGGTACTGAAACAGCAAAAGCAGGCGCCCGACGAGCAGTTGTTGAACATCCGGCGGCCGAATATTCTGTTCGTGGTGATGGAGAGCTTTTCGTCTAAGCTGATGCATTCGTTAGGCGGGCTACCGAATGTAGCCGTCAATCTGGATCGGCTTTCGGCCGAGGGCGTATTCTTCCGAAACTTTTATGCCACGAGTTTCAGAACCGACCGAGGACTTGTCTCCATTCTCAGCGGCTTCCCTTCGCAGCCTACAACCAGCATGATGAAATATCCGAAGATATCGCAGCATCTGCCGTCTATTGCCCGTGAGTTGCGCAAAGCAGGCTACACTACCGGCTACTTTTATGGGGGCGATGCCGATTTTACCAACATGCGGTCTTACCTGATGGCATCGGGCTTCCAATCGATTGTCTCGGATGAGGATTTTCCCCTCGGTCAGCGATTGAGCAAATGGGGCGTTCACGACCATCTGGTGTTCGAAAAGCTACTGAACGTGTTGCGCACAGAGAGGCCGCATCGGCCTTGGTTCCGTGTGCTACAGACGTCGAGCAGCCACGAGCCCTACGACGTTCCGTATCATCGCCTGGCCGATAAAGCGGTCAACGCGTTTGCCTATACCGACAGCTGCATCGGGCGTTTCGTAGCCGAAATAAAACGGTTGCCGTTATGGCGTAACACGCTTCTTGTGCTTGTTCCCGACCATTTGGGGTGTTATCCCGAGTATATCGACAACCTGAGCGTAGAGCGCTACCAGATTCCGTTGATCTTTTTGGGCGGCGCCCTGCAGGGACCCAAGACGATAGATACCTACGGATCGCAAACCGATATTGCCGCAACGTTGCTGGCCCAGTTGGATATTACGCACCGAGCGTTTACCTACAGCAAGGACATCTTCAACGTGCGCGCCCCCCATTTCGCGTTCTTCACCTTTCCCGATGCTTTCGGTTGGGCCGATGCCCAAAATCGCTTGGTATTCGATAACGAATCGAAGAAAATAGTCGTGTACCAAGGAAAGCAGAAAGCAAAACAGCTTGAACGCGGCCAAGCCTATCTACAGCAAATCTACGACACGATAGACGCCTACCTTAAACGCCACCGCAAAGAGAATAAAAATTGAGTAAACAGTAACATCAACAAAAAATATGGACAAGAAAATTGAGAAAAAAACCGTGTTGGTTCCCAACGAAATGATAGACTATGCCGCTGGCGGCATAGTGAGCAAGGAGTTTATACACAATGGAGCAGGAAGCATTACCTTGTTTGCTTTCGACGAAGGACAAAGTTTGAGCGAACATACAGCTCCCTTCGATGCTACGGTGCTGATCGTAGATGGCGAAGCCGAGATCATGATCGACGGCGAACTGTTCTACCCGAAGGCGGGCGAAATGATCATTATGCCCGCCAATCATCCACACGCGCTCAGTGCCAAAAAGCGTTTTAAAATGATGCTGACCATGATTCGCAGCTAAAGCCGCGGCAACGATCTACAAAAACAATATTTATCAGCCAATCACACGAAATGAAACTAAAGGCATTAAAAAACACTTTTAACTTGAAAGAGTTACGCGACTATATCTTCATCACCATCGCGATGCTGTTTTATTGCATCGGATGGACCCTTTTCCTGTTGCCCAACGACATTGCCACGGGCGGCGTTCCGGGCATCTCGTCGGTTCTTTTCTGGGGGCTGAAGATACCGGTTCAGGTCAGCTATTTCGTCATCAACGCCATCCTGGTCGTCTTTGCGTTACGCGTGCTGGGGCTGAAGTTCTGCATCAAGACCATTTATGCCATCATTGTGCTCACGGTGCTCACCTCGATGGTACGCACCTGCATGCACAACGTTACGCTGCTCGAAGACCAACCCTTCATGGCAAGCGTCATCGGAGCCGCCTTCTGTGGAACCGGCGTAGGGCTCGGATTGTCGGCCAATGGCAGCACCGGCGGAACAGACATCGTGGCGGCCATCATCAACAAGTATCGCGACATTTCGCTGGGCCGCGTCATCCTGATATGCGACGTCGTGATTATTTCGTCCAGCTACTTTGTGCTGCACGACTGGGAAAAGGTTATTTACGGTTACGTCGTGCTGTTCATCACCTCGTTCTGCGTCGACCAGGTAGTTAACTCCATGCGCCGTTCGGTACAGTTTTTCATCATTTCGGACAAGTACGAAGAGATCGGCCACAGCATCAACGAGAATCCGCACCGCGGCTGTACCGTGATCGACGCACAAGGTTTTTTTTCGGGGCGCGAAGTCAAGATGCTGTTCGTACTGGCCAAAAAAAGCGAATCGAGCCAGATATTCAACCTGATCAACGAGATCGATCCGGCCGCCTTCGTTTCGCAGAGCGCCGTTATCGGAGTGTACGGCGAGGGCTTCGACCGCTTCAAAGTAAAACACAAGAAAGTTTCGGTGCACAAACCCTTGCCGACCGGCAACAACTGAACGCCACCCACGCCCCGCATGGTCAGCATACAGTTCGGAAAAACTTATTCGCTCGCTGGCGCCCGGCGGCCGTTTCGGAAAAACGGATGGGGCCTTTAAGCGTTAAATGTGCTTAATATAGCGGCGAAAAGCCCTGTGGCGGGGCAATGGCTTGGCATAATCGGGTTATCTTTGCAACGAAGACAGGCAGCGCCCGGCCCAACAACCATTATAAACTGACAAAGCATGAAAGCAAATATAAAAATACTGTTCCTATTGATAAGTTGCGTAGCAATGCTGTCGGCTTGCAAAGACACCTTTCCCGAAGAAGAGCCCGTTCCGCCTAAACTCGAAGCCGAAGGCGATGTAACAACCGACAAACTTACTTTCTCGTTCAACATTCTGAAATGCAGAGGCAACTTCAGCGTCGAAGTGTCGACGGCCGACGGAGGCCTCGCACCACAAGTCAACATCGAAGGCTACTTCGTAACCGTCGAACTGGTTTCGGAATTCACAACCGTCAAAGTAACCGACGAAACCCACCTCACGTCGTACCTGCGAATCAGATCTACCCACCCCTATCTGGTCAGCCATTCCTATCAGATCGAACAAGCCTACGGCGCCACCTACCGCTATCCCGACATCCAATTCGGCGTGAAACCGCTCCGCCTGCTGACGGCCAACAGCGAAAACAAGGCCGTATACGCCTACATCGACGCCGAGGGCAACCTCACGGCCAAAAGCCAACACAGCGGCAGGGCCACCTTCCTGTTGGCCGACGCCCGGGGCACCGTCAGGCGAGTCACCTTCGAGGTGCGCCGGGGATGGGACCTGACAACCGACAAACTCACCGTAGAATGCACCCCCGGACAATACATCAACTTCGCCCTGAAATACGGCCAAACAGGTTGGCAACTGGCATCGGCACCCAACGAAAGCCCCTTCAACCTGATCCTGCCGAAAGGCAACAGCGACAACAGCTCGCGCGAACAAGACCTGCTGCAAATCCACATACCGGCAGAAGCAGAAAACAGCCTGACGTATCGGCTGAAAAACAAAAACGGGCTCGCAGCAACCATTACCGTGAATATTATCAAAACAACAAATTAAATTTTTTATGAAAACAAAAATCCTATCCCTGTCCCTGCTCATCTTGATGGGACAACTCTGTACCGAAGCAAAAACACGCAAAGCCCTCTATGTAATCATCGACGGCGTGGCCGCCAGTTTCCTGGAAAAAACACACCCCAAAAACATCTTCGACATCGCCGCCAAAGGCAGCTACTCGCACGCCTTCGCCGGTGGAAAAGTAGGCGACATTACACAAACCCCCACCATCTCGGCCATCGGCTACAGCAACATCCTGACCGGAACATGGATGTACAAACACAACGTTCAGGGCAATTCCGACATCAAAATCAACTACAACTACTGGTCGCTGTTCCGCATCGCCAAAGCACAACAACGGCCGGTAACCACAGCACTGTTCTCAAGCTGGACAGACAACCGCAAAATACTGATCGGCGAAAACCTACCCGAAACCGATCACGTTAAAATCGATTACGTATTCGACGGCTACGACTTAGATCCCGTCAACTTCCCCCACAAAGAACACGAACTGCATATCTACGACATCGACTCGATGGTGTGCATGAAAGCCGCCGAATGCGTCAGGCAAAACGCCCCCGACCTAAGCTGGGTTTACCTTTGGTTCGTAGACGATGCCTTCCACGAAAAAGGCTACTGCCAATTCTCCGAACGCTACCTGCACAAAGAAGACCGGCTGCTGGGCGAGATTTGGAAAGCCATCCAATACCGCGAAAAAAACTTCGACGAAGAATGGCTCCTCATCCTCACAACCGACCACGGACGCGAAGAACAAGGCTTCTATCACGGCGGACAGACCGAAGAAGAACGCGGCATTTGGATCGTAACCAACCGGCGCGACATGAATGCAGCATGGAACAGCCCATCGCTGTCGCAAGTCGACATCAACCCCTCGATCTGCCATTACATGGGATTCGACATCCCACAAAACGTAGCATGGGAACAAGACGGCATCTCCTTCTTCGGACCCACCGATATCTACGACCTGCGCACCATCGGCTATGGCAATAGCGTAACACTGAAATGGTCGATCAGAAAAAAAGCGAAAACCAAAGCCGACATCTATATCGCCCTGACAAACAACTTTAAAACCGGCGGAAAAGATCAATGGATCAAAGTAAAAACCGTCAACGCAGCAGACGGCGAGACAACCATCGACCTGTCGAAATACCATCCCACCAGAGAATTCAAGTTCCAGGTAGTTACCCCGCACAACCGTCTCACGCGATGGTATCAGCAACGCACAGCCGACTTTGATTATTGATATTCCATAAAAAATAGAGGAGAAACGCTTATGATGAGTGAATTGATTGACACGCTGCACACCCAGCAATGCTCGTTGGTGCTGCTGCACGAAGGCAACATCCGCCAGTTCGAAGGACGAGGCGTAAGAATGTTCTACAACCTTCTGAACGAAGAACCCGAATTGCTCTTCAAATCGAAAGTAGCCGTAAAGGCAGTCGGCCGAACTGCAGCAAAGGCCATGATCGAAGGCGGCGTAACAGAAGTGTATGCCGACGTGATCAGCGAACAAGCCTGCACGGCGCTGAAAGACGCACACATCAAGGTAGATTATGAAAAGAAAGTAGACCATCAACGATTTCTGAAAATCTGGGAAAAGATGGGCGAAATCGTCGACTGAACATTGGTCACTGCCGCTGACATCAATTCCCGATTCGATCGAAAACACATCGGCGTTTGCTCAGATAACGCACAAAGAAAACAGGGCGATTATAGACCTTATCCCTATAATCGCCCTGCTTTCTTGTCTTACATACGGACGCTGTCAAGCCTCGTGCTGGCGAACGCCCATGCGCGCCTCTACCACGTTGACAACATAGTCGCCCAGCTTTTCGCACTCCTGAATAATATCCATATAAATAGTGCCGATGGCATAAGTATATTCGTGGTTGTTTACATCGGTAATATTCTTTGTCTTGAGCTGGTTGCGATAGTTGTTGATCTCGTTCTCAATATTGAACGAACGGTTGACGTCAAGATCTGCCCTGCGCCCAGAGAGCATGGTGTTCATTTGCGTCAGCGCCACGTCTATCAATTCGAACATCTGATGTATCTGCCCGTACTGTTCTTCGGTAAACTCTTCCTTGCCGTTCAACTTGCGGTTCAGCGTCCGAGCAATATTATAACAACTGTCGCCGATACTCTCTATCTCGGATATCTCGCGTAGCATGGCACGAATCTTAGCCTTTGTCTCATCGCTCAAATGGGCATCGCTCACCTGATCGAGATACTTTGCAATTTCCAATTCCATATTATCGCTGATTCCCTCGTATTTTTCGATACGGGTGAAAATCTTCACGAAGTTGCCTTCATCTTTGACATCCACCAACTCTTTTAGCATGCCAAACATACGTTGGATGCGTTCTGCAAACGACAGAATCTCTTTTTGCGCCTCGAGTACCGAAAGCTCTGGCGTCTTCATGATGCCAGCCTGTATGAAGCGCAGACGGAATTCCTCTTCGTCTTCTTTCTTGCCCGACTTGATTACCCAGCATGCTACCTTCTCTATCTGAGGTATGAACCAAATAAGAATGGCGGTATTGAAGACATTGAAACAAGTGTGGAAAGCCGCGAGGATGAGCGGAAGCTTGACAGACAAGTCGTGGGCCGAGAGATACGTACCATCGGGATCGTAGCCCACAAGATGACACACCCCGTTAACGAAAGGATAGAATACACAGAGAATCCAGACAACGCCGAAGAAATTAAAAAGGAAATGGGCAAAGGCCGTCCGCCGTGCCTGCGTATTCGAACCGAGCGCTGCAAGGTTGGCCGTGAGCGTCGTTCCGATATTCTCGCCCATCACGAGAGCGATACCCAAATAAACGGGCAGCACCCCGGTAGAACAAAGCAAAATAGTAATAGCCATCACCGCTGCCGACGACTGCACGATACACGTAATCACGGTTCCGATAAAAAGAAACATGAAAATAGAGAAATAACTATTCACATCGAACGATCCGAAGAAAGCAATCACAGATTTGTTGTTCTGCAAGTCGAGCGACTTGCCTGCATCACTCAGCAGCACAAGCGAGAAGAAAAGAAACGCTATACCGAAAAGAAAATCGCCTTTGTAGCGGTGTCTACGAGAATAGATCAGCGCAATTCCTACTAAAAAAGCGGGGAAAACAAAATTGGTAAGGTCCATAGAATAACCCAGCGACATGATCCAGGCCGTGAATGTCGTTCCGATGTTGGCCCCCATGATTACCGATATGGCCTGTGCCAGCGTCAGCAATCCAGCATTGACGAACGAAACCGTCATTACCGTTGTGGCAGTAGAAGACTGCACGGCACAGGTAACAAACGTACCTGTCAGCATTCCCGTAAAACGGTTGGTTGTCATCGCCCCCAAAACGTAACGCAACTGCGAGCCGGCCATTTTCTGAAGTGCCTCGCTCATAATTTTCATTCCGTAGATCAGCAGCGACAACGAGCCTGCTATCTTAAAGAAAAAGATTAAATAATCATTTGTCTCCATAAATTAAATGGTATGTGAATAGTATATTTTGGCACTTTCCTGTAGATTCGATAACTTTACACTCGCTAAATTTAATAATCCGAAAAGAGATGAAACAAGCTATACAAATTCGTTGCAAAAATAATAAAAAAACAATAAAGGCTGCAACCGGGAGTACACTTTATGATGTATTCAACCAATTTAATCTTAAAATGGCCTACGGACCAATCTGTGCAAAAGTAAACAACAAAGTAGAAGGCATGCACTATCGGTTGTATCACAACAAAGATGTCGAATTTCTGGATATGTACAGCGGATCGGGATCGAGAAATTACACGCGAACGCTCTTTTTTATCCTTTGCAAAGCCATTCACGATCTGTATTCAGGCGTGCAAGTGGTTATAGACATTCCGATATCCAACGGCTACTATGTCGACCTGCGAACCGACCATACAATCGCTCAACCCGACGCCGACCGCATTCGCAACCGCATGCAGCAGATTATCGACGCCCGAATGCCCATCCGCCGCTTCGAAGTGCCCACCGAAGAGGCCATCAGAATGTTCGAACAAAAAGGCGACACGGCAAAAGTAAAACTGCTCAAGAGCGTCGGATCGCTCTACACCACTTACTACCAGATAGACGACTACGTAGACTACTACTACGGTTCGCTGCTCACCAACACGGCCGACATATACCTCTTCGGTCTCGAACGGTATTACGACGGTCTGCTGCTGCGCATCCCCTCGGCCAAAGACCCTGCGCAACTGGGCGAACTGATCAAACAAGACAAGATGTTCGAGATATTCTTAGAGCATCACCGCTGGCAGCACATCTTAGGCATCAGCACCGTCGGCGATTTCAACGAAGCCGTAAAACAAGGCCATGCCACCGACCTGATCAACATAAGCGAAGCGCTGCAAGAAAAAAAGATATCGCAGATAACCGACGACATTTCCAAACGAACCGGCACACGAGTTATACTCATCGCCGGCCCCTCATCGTCGGGCAAAACCACCTTCTGCAAACGTCTTAGCATCCAACTGCTGGCCAACGGCATTCGACCGGTTCAGATATCGCTCGACGATTATTTTGTAGACAGAGAGCAAACACCACTCGACGAAAACGGAGAATACGATTACGAAAGCATCTATGCATTGAATATCGAACTGATCAACCGCCAGTTCGAAGCCCTTTTCAAAGGCGAAGAAATCGAACTGCCGAAATACAACTTCCAGACCGGAAAAAGCGAAACCAGCGGAAAAAAACTACGATTAGACGATCGACAAATACTGGTTATCGAAGGCATCCATGCACTCAACCCCGAACTCACTGCACAGATTCCTGAACGCCAAAAGTACCGTGTCTACGCCTCAGCGCTGACCACCATCTTGCTCGACCATCACAACTACATCCCCACCACCGACAATCGACTGTTGCGCCGTATCATCCGCGACAACAAATACCGTGGCGTCAGCGCACAAGAAACCATCCGCCGATGGCCCAGCGTACGAGCCGGCGAAACCAAATGGATCTTCCCCTATCAAGAAAATGCCGACGCCATGTTCAACACAGCCATGCTCTTCGAACTGGCCGTTATCAAAGACCAAGCCATACCGCTGTTAGAACAGGTTCCCGAAAACTGCGAAGAATACTCAGAAGCCTATCGCCTCTACAAATTTCTACGCTACATATCGTCCATACCCGACAAAGCCCTGCCGCCCACCAGCCTGATACGCGAATTCTTAGGCGGCAGTTCGTTCAGGTATTAAGCAACAATTCTTTTCTTTTCATCCCATGCTTCACTCCGATCAAAGCATGAGAAAATTGTGTTCCCGCCGATCGAAAAAGCAGAAAAACCGGGATTTCCGGTTTGCCACACGCGTCGGAAGCTCAAAAAATGTCTATTTACTAGTCAACACGACCGTTTGGTACATTCCGAGGGTCATTTTTTGACCAACGCAGTGCAGGCATCAAAAACACAAAAGTTTTTTTGACCAACGCAGTGCAGGCATCAAAAACACAAAAGATTTTTTGACCGACGCAGTGCAGGCATCAAAAACACAAAAGATTTTTTGACTAATACAATACATTGGTCAAAAATGAGGGAGATTTTTTCCGCAATTCGGCAAATGGACAGAAAAACAGGGCGAAGTAAAGCTGAAATTCGCAGCGTGCCACCGAAGAACGGCAAAACAGCTGTGAAACTGCGCGAAATAATGGTAAAACGGTATAAGAGAAATGAAAAAAGATGGTCGGCTCGACCCTTTTCCCTATTTTTGCACGCAACGGAGGGGCCAAAAACTTATCGGGCGCAAGCGCAACCTTTCGGCTCTTTTCTGCGTCAAAGACCATATATGATACATCTCAAAGACATTAACAAGACCTATTTCGGGGCACAACCGTTGCATGTACTCAAGGGTATCAGTCTGGATATCGACGACGGCGAATTTGTCTCGATCATGGGTGCTTCGGGTTCGGGCAAATCGACATTGCTGAACATTCTGGGCATTCTCGACAACTACGACAGCGGCGAATATAGGCTGTCGGGAACGCTGATTAAGGACCTTTCGGAGCGACGGGCAGCAGAATACCGCAACCGGATGATCGGCTTCATTTTTCAGTCGTTCAACCTTATCGGCTTCAAGACGGCGGTAGAAAATGTCGAACTACCGCTGTTTTACCAGGGGGTGAGCCGCAAGAAGCGTCACCGGATAGCGATGGAATATCTCGAACGGCTGGGACTGGCACAGTGGGCCGAGCATTATCCCAACGAGCTATCGGGCGGACAGAAGCAACGTGTGGCCATCGCTCGAGCGCTAATTACGCAGCCGAAGATCATCCTGGCCGACGAGCCGACCGGCGCCCTCGATTCGAAAACCAGCGTAGAGGTGATGGAACTGCTGAAAGGGCTGAACCACGACGAGGGAATAACCATCGTGGTGGTGACACACGAAAGCGGCGTAGCCAATCAGACGAACAAGATCATACACATCAAAGACGGACTGATCGGGCGCATCGAAATCAACGACGACCATCAGGCCAGTCCGTTCGGCGTAAACGGTTTGATGAAATAAGGCGAAGCGATGCGAGACATTATCACTGAAATATGGTCGACAACCAGGCGCAACAAGCTACGCACCATGCTTACAGGCTTTGCCGTGGCGTGGGGCATCTTCATGCTCATCTTCCTGCTGGGGGCGGGCAACGGACTGATTCATGCTATGGAACATAACTCGGACAGATTTCTCGACAATTCGATGATGGTTTTCTGCGGACAGACCTCCAAACCTTTCGACGGACTGAAAGAAGGGCGTTTCATCCAATTAAACCAAAAGGATATCGACGCAACGCACGACGATTTCAAGGATCACATCGTAACCACGGGCGCCGAGCTGGAACAGGGCGGCAATATCGTTTCGCTGAACGGCGAATACATCAGTGCAGGGTTGAGCGGCGTTTATCCGAACGAAGCCGAAATCAACAAACGAGAGATATTGTACGGACGCTTCATCAACCAGATCGACAACGAGCAGCAGCGCAAAGTGCTGGTCATCTCGAGCGAACATGCCAAGCAACTGGCGCCCGCCAATCCGGCCGGACTCATCGGGCAGTACGTCAACGTGGGCAACTTCGTTTTCCAGGTCGTAGGCATTTACAAGACCGACGAGAGCCGCTCGTCCAATTCAGTTTACAGCGCTTTCAACACCATTCGCACGATGTATGCCCGCGGCGACAAGGCCGACAACATCATGTTCTCGTTTCAAGGACTGAAGACACAGCAAGCCAACGAACAGTTCGAACACACCTATCGCACTCGGCTGAACGCCAACCACCGGGCGGCTCCCGACGACGAGGAATCGATCTGGATATGGAACCGTTTTACGCAGGCGCTGCAAATGAACACAGGCATGAGCATGCTGCGCACCGCGCTGTGGGTCATCGGGCTGTTCACACTGTTGAGCGGTATCGTGGGCGTGAGCAACATCATGCTCATTACGGTGAAAGAGCGCACCCGCGAGTTCGGCATCCGCAAAGCCATCGGCGCCAAACCGTGGTCTATCCTGCGACTGATCATCATCGAAAGCATCATCATCACCACCTTCTTCGGTTATATCGGCATGGTGTTGGGCATCGCCGCCAACCAATACATGAACGTGGGCAACACCCATTCGCAAGTAGACATCGGGGTGGGCAAGGTCATGATGTTTCTCGACCCCACGGTAGGATTCGACGTATGTATCGAAGCCACCGTCGTCATGGTGCTGGCCGGTACGCTTGCGGGGTTCGTTCCGGCCCGTAAAGCTTCGCGCATTCGCCCCATCGAGGCATTAAGAGCAGAATGATATGAGAATAGACATAGACAGATACCGCGAGATACTCGACACACTGACCCGCAACAAGAGCCGTTCGTTCTTGACAGGTTTCGGCGTATTCTGGGGTGTGTTCATGCTGATCGGAATGATCGGCAGCGGAAAAGGACTGAAAGAAATGCTATCTCAAAACTTCGAAGGCTTTGCCACGAACACAGCTATCATCTTTCCGCAATCTACCACGAAAGCCTATCAGGGATTCAAGAAAGGGCGCAGCTGGGACATGGTTTATCAAGACGTAGACCGCCTAAGGCATTCGGTTCCCGAACTCGATGCCGTCGTGCCGATGCTCACGCGGTGGGAAACCATCGCCGTGTTCGACGATAAGAAAGTGAGCTGCAATATCAAAGGTATCTCGCCCGATTACACGAAAGTAGAGCAGCCGAAGCTCTATTACGGGCGTTATATCAACCAAATGGACGTACAGCTGGGCCGCAAGATATGCGTTATCGGCAAGAAGATTTATAAAACGCTGTTTCCCGGCGGAGGCGATCCGTGCGGCAAATATGTGCGTATCGACTCTACCTATTACCACATCGTAGGCGTAGACTATAACAGCGGAAAAATGAACATCAACGGTTCGGCCGAAGAAAGCGTCGTGATGCCCATCTCGCTGATTCGGCAGGCGTACAACTTCGGCAACGGAGTGCACATCATCTGCATC
Source organism: uncultured Prevotella sp. (assembly GCA_963515815.1). GTDB lineage: Bacteria > Bacteroidota > Bacteroidia > Bacteroidales > Bacteroidaceae > Prevotella. Next base: position 8,050 of record CAUQAO010000013.1, on the reverse strand, counting down.
ACGGGCAAGCCCGGCGTGAAAATCACCGGTCTGGTACCGCGCATCAGAACCGTTATCGCCCGCGCCCACAATATCGACCCAACCGACGAGAAAGCCGTCTCGCTGTTCAATACCGAGGTAATGTTCAGCATGGTCGACAGCCTTTTCTCGGGCGTCAATTTCCTGATATGGCTCGTCGGCATCGGCACCCTGCTGGCAGGCGCCATCGGCGTGTCGAACATCATGATGGTAACCGTGCGCGAACGAACCACCGAAATCGGCATTCGCCGCGCCATCGGTGCCACGCCGCACACCATCCTCACGCAGATCATCAGCGAGAGCATCGTCCTTATCGCTGTGGCCGGAATGAGCGGAATCCTCTTCGCCGTACTCATTCTGCAAATGCTGCAACTGGGCAATACCACCGACGGCATCACCACCTCGCATTTCCAGATAGGATTCTGGACAGCCCTCGGGGCGGTCGCGCTACTGGGGCTATTGGGCATCCTGGCCGGACTAGTCCCTGCCCTGCGCGCCATGAGCATCAAACCCGTCGACGCAATGCGCGACGAGTAAATACGCACCCAACAACAAACAGAAACAAAATCATAGTACACATAAATTCCTAACGAGATGAAAAGGTATTTTAAATTTATCATTGCCGCCATCGTGTTGCTCATCTTCATCGCAACGTTCGTATTCCTCTGGTTGCAGTCGCGTCCGCAACCCACCCTTTACGACGAGTTCGCGGCAAGCGTGATGGACCTGAAAAAGTCGACCATCGTTACCGGCAGAATCGAACCCCGCAACGAAGTAAACGTAAAGCCGCAGATATCCGGCATTATTACCGAAATAACGAAAGAAGCCGGCGAAATGATACAAAGCGGCGAAATCATAGCCAAAGTAAAAGTCGTGCCCGACATGAACCAACTGTCAAATGCACAGGCCCGACTGAGACTGGCCGACATCAACGTAAAACAGGCCAAGATCGACCACGAACGCGAGAAAACACTCTACGACAAAGGCCTGGTCTCGGGCGACGAATACGATAAAGTAAAACAGAACTATAACCAGGCAAAGGCCGAAATAGACGCCGCGAGAGAGAACTTAGAGGTGGTTTTAGACGGCGTTTCGAAACGGAATGCCAACACCAGCAGCACCCTGATACGATCTACCATCAGCGGACTGATACTCGACGTGCCCGTCAAGGTGGGCAACACCGTCATCCTGAGCAACACCTTCAATGACGGTACCACCATCGCCACCGTAGCCAACATGAGCGACCTGATTTTCAGAGGCAACATCGACGAAACCGAGGTCGGACAGCTCGTTACCGGCATGCCCATGAAAATAACCATCGGCGCCTTAGAAGATACCCACCTGCAAGCCGCCTTAGAGTACGTTTCTCCGAAAGCCATCGAAAATAACGGAACCAACCAATTCGAGATAAAAGCAGCCATACACGGCATCGGCGGCAAACAAATCAGGAGCGGTTACAGCGCCAATGCCGAGATCGTGCTGGCCAGCGCCAACCGAGTACTGACCGTGCCCGAAAGCGCGATAGAATTCGGCGGCAACCAGACCTTTGTCTATGTGGTCAAAGACAACGGCGCAGAGAAAACATACGAGCGCCGAAAAGTAACCACCGGACTGAGCGACGGTATCAACATCGAAATAAAAAGCGGACTGAAAAAGAACGAGAAAGTACGCGGACCGAAAGTTGTCAAGGCCGAATAACACAGTCCCCCCCGCCCCATCTTTTTAGCGCAACAGAACCATTTGGCAGGCCCCCCTTCGCCTGCCTTTTTAATTGAAGATCCGCAAGTGAGAGGATTTTCCCCGTCTATCCCGCATTTCTTTGCGCAACATTTGCAAGTTTCGGAAGAATACCCTACCTTTGCTCCCGTGAACATTAGCAATACTATATATCAGATGGGCGGCGCAAAGCCAGTACAAGATTTTTCCGGAAATCTTGCAAATTTTCTATCCTATCGTTTGGTAGTTTCGGATAATTTATTAACACACACACACACACACAGCCTACCTGGCGGAGACGAGACCATTTTCTAAGCTTTTTCCTACGCGCGCGCGAGGCGCATCAAAACCATACATACAAAGGGATCTGCAAAGATCCTTTTGTATGCTTTTCGTGCCTTTTTGCCGAGTCTGGTAAGAGGAAAATAAGAACGGTTATTAACTCAAATATAATGTATATGGATAAAAATTATTTAGATGCTAGGGCTTATATAAAGCCTGTGATTAGAGTTTGCAAGGTGCAACAAGAAGGCTTGTTACAAACAGCCAGTGGTCAACATAAGCCAATTCAAGGTGGTGGCGTTTCAGGAGATGCCAAAGAAGGATGGTTTGAAGAAGAGGATAATGATCACTTGGAATATTAACAGAAAGGTGTTAAACGATGAAAACAATGAAGAATAATTTATTTGTATTTGCTGTTGCAACTTTCACACTGTTTATCATATCTTGTACAGGTGAAGAAGCAAACACGAAAGAGGGAAAAGAGAATAAGTCGACAGCAGGCGTTGTAACTTTTGAGACCGCAGAAGTTCCTGCAACCCGTACCTCGATAGACCACACTGTTGGTGGTGGAGCAATAGCTTATTGGGAAATGGGCGATAAAATATTTGTAAAGGATGACGACGGTACTTATCGACAGAGTACGTCGAGTGATATTACAGGAAAAACGAAACGAGCGAAGTTCCAATTATCAGGTAATTTTGGGCAGAAACAAAACTATTCTGTTGCTTATGTGGGAACATCAGGTCAGCCGAACTATTTTTCAATACAAGACGTACAGACACAAGTAGAGCCTAACAATACCAAACATTTCGGAGAAGCCGGTGATTGCGGTATAGCTACGGCAAAAGGAAGTAACGGTAATTTCTTTTTCTTATTAGAGCATAGGGCGTCTTATCTTTGTTTTCTGCCTCGAACAGCAAATACGATCCTGCAAAATTGTTACCTGACTAAGGTAGAAGTGATTTCAGATAATGATATCGTAGGCCAATATAAAATTTCGGATTCAGGTGAATTGACCCGCTATTCTTCTGGAGGCACTAAAGCCACAGTGGTTACTAAAGGAACAGGGGCTTATTCCAACGGTTTTCCTCTGACGAATACCACGACCAGTCCGGAGACGAATGCAGCCTATATGGTTATCGAACCAGGTACGCATAAATTAACTATCAAATATTATATCAAGGATTATGCGAGCCAGGTAGAAGGAACCGTTACCAAAGAAGTTCCTGAGAGAGATTATAAGCCCAATACGGTTTATGATTTCACAGCCAATCTGATGGCAAAAGATTATACGCAGTATATGCACAACTACTATATGTGGGATGCTACCGTAGGACAAGACTATTGGAATGGTGTATCCGATGATGACATTCGGGCGGCACAAATTATATATCCTGCTCAGACGCCTTATCCCAATTATCCTAAAAATAATTCCGATCCGCGATGGTATAGCGAAGCATATAGTTATACTCCTCCAACTTTCCCACGCGCATCACGCTCTTGTGCAACAGCGCCCAATATGAATGAAATGATTTGGTATGTTCAATATGGAGACCCTCGTTATGATGATGAAATCTGGACATTCAATAAGCACTTATATAAAGGAGGACTATGGCTTAAAAAACGGAATGTTATTGCTACCGAACAGGGAACAACTACAGCTGCAATGAACGTAGCCAGCCCTGACGGATTGGATCGTCGGGATGCATTCCACCCGCATAGTTCAGGAAATTGGACACCTTTCCCTGCTCCATCGCAAACGATGCCTTCTGATGCAGAAAAAGCTAAATATTTCTATCTTCCTGCATTAGGGGAGTCTGCCATAGGATATATTATTTCTATTGGATCTCGAGGCTCTTACTGGACATCTACTCCAAGTCATAGTGGAGGTAGTCAATATGCTATTAGATTAGAGTTTATTAGTAGCAGTATAGATATTACTCAGTATTCAACTAACAGTGCAGCTTACCGCTATGGTGGCTGTCAAGTGTGGGCATTCGAATAATTTCAACTATACGTGAGATCGATCGCCATCGTTTTGATAAACGGTGGCGATCATTTTTTTCCCTTCGCCCCCTCATTTCCTCGCTCAATTTATCTTCCGCGCCCGTTTCCCCTCCTTTTTTCCGCTTGCTTTGTCTCGCAAGCCCCGTTTTCCGCCTGCGTTTTGACTCCTCGACCTTTCTTACTGCGTTCGACCCGGCCTTTTCACGTACCTCCGAGTCCGACAATCGTTTCGGCACCCGCTGCGCACAGCGCCGGATCGCAAAAACATCGGGCGGCGGTCACCTTCCTGATCGTCGCATCACATTTTCACGGGTTGTAGCGCAGTTTACTGTTTTTTAGCTACTTTTGCAATGGTTTCCTGACATTCGATGTGATCGATTCCATCCCCGATCGTCTGTTACAAATAAAAATTAAATACAATGATGAAAAAGCTGACTGTTTTGAACTTTCTTTTGCTCGTATCGGCCGTGGTGTATGCCGCAGACAAGCCGAATCGTACTTCGTTACAGCCTTCGCAAACACACGCACCGCAAAACGATTCGGACGGACTGCCCGAACACAAGACGGCGCCGGCCAAGTACTGTTTGAGTTACGCCGACTTCAAGGCGGATAATTGGATCGACGTCGACTCGCTGGAGTTTCACAAACGCACGGCGTCGCAAAAAGCCTGGGCAGGCGGCACCGACTTCAATTTTAAAACGGCCGACAAAGAGCTGATGAAAACGATCAAGAAAAAGGCCTTTGCCGTTGTTTTCGACGATTCGCTTTTCGTCAACAGTCATGGACTGAAGCACAAGGGCCAGGCCTTCGGCAACGGTTATGTCAAAGGGTATCGGCTGAGCGGCGGCCGAATTGTTTTTCTGTACTCGTACGTCAGCATGGGTAAGAGCATCGGGCTGGGCGTAAGTGCCGGCATCGGTGTGGGGTTCGGAGCCATAGGCGGACTTATCGGCGGTATGATGGTGGGCATGACAATGAATAGCGACTGGGTAGGCAAAGTGTGCTATCTGATCGAGTCGGACGCCCGAAAGGTTACGTGCATTGATCAGGAAGTGTTACCGCAACTGCTGCAGGGGCACGACGATCTGATCGAAGAATACAACCGGATAGAGGGGCGCAAGGAAAAACGCGAAGCCGCCGTAGTGATGCCGATGCTGATCAGGGCGGGGCTGATTGAATAGTTTTTGAGGATGAAGCTGCAGTTTTATATCGATTATCATACGGTGTTCGGCGAAGAGTTGGTGCTGAACCTGATGCTGAAGAATGAGGACGGAGATTCAACAATCCGTCCTTATCGTATGGCAACAGTCGACGGATATGACTGGCATTGCAACGTCGACCTGCTCGGCGTCCGCTGCGAAGAGACCGTGGGCTACTACTATGCCGTGGAACGCGAGGGCTGCGTAACGCGCCGCGAGTGGACCACGGTGTTACATATGCTGCGCGTCGATGCGCCGCTCGGTCGGCTGTACCGCATTTACGACCATTGGATAGACGCACCCGAAGACGCTCATCGCTATACCTCGGCGTTTACCGAATGTTTGATTCGCAAGGCAGTTCCGAATCGAACGCCGGCAGCTTCATTCGCCCGGACGGTGCGCTTGGTAGTTCGGGCGCCGCAACTGGGCGCGGGGCAGCGGCTGGCCGTAACGGGCAACGTCAACGTTCTGGGGCAATGGAACGCAGCGCAATCGGTCGGGATGAACCAGCAGCAGTCCAACGAATGGGCCGTCGATCTGGATGCCGACCGGCTCGGGGGCCGCATCGCGTTCAAGTTTATCGCCATCGGGGGGCAACAGCCAGACGATTTGATCTGGGAACAGGGAGAGAACCGCGAGATGGACGTGCCTGAGATGAACCGCGGCGAGGTCTACGTGTACAACTTGCCGCAGGTCGCTATGCCGACAACCGAAATCAGAGTGGCCGGCACGCTCATTCCGGTCTTCGCCCTGCGGTCGGCGGGCAGCTTCGGCGTGGGCGATTTCGGCGATCTGAAAAGCATGATCGATTTTGTTTCGGTCAGCGGTCAGCATGTCTTGCAGGTGCTGCCCGTCAACGACACCACGGCCACACACACGCGGGCCGACTCTTATCCGTACAGCTGCATCAGCATCTTCGCCCTGCATCCGCAGTATTGCGACCTCAGACAGTTGCCCGAACCGAAAGATCAGTCGACAAGAGAACGATACGCTGCGCTGCAAACCGAGCTGAACACGTTGCCGCAGATCGATTACGAACGCGTGAACGCCGCGAAATGGGCGTATCTGAAACTGATCTTCGAACAAGAAGGGCGGCGAATCATGGCGACGAAGGCTTATCGGACCTTCTTCAAGGATGCCGAACAGTGGCTCGTTCCGTATGCACGCTATTGCCAGTTGCGCGACATGTACGGCACGCCCGATTTCAACCGCTGGCCCGAGCACCGCACCTGGAACGAGGCCGAACGCGAGCAGCTGACGTCGACACGCAGCCGGGCCTATCGCGACGTGGCGCTGCATTACTTCGTGCAGTACGTGCTGCATGCACAGCTCACAGCGGCGCACCGCTATGCCCGCAGTCGGCAGGTGATCTTGAAAGGCGATATCCCGATCGGTGTGTGCCGGCATGGATGCGACACGTGGATGGAACCGAAATACTTTTGCATGGACGGACAGGCCGGGGCACCGCCCGACAGTTTCGCGGCGAACGGACAAAACTGGGGATTCCCAACTTACAATTGGGACGCTATGCTCAAGGATCATTGCGCCTGGTGGGTGCGGCGGTTCCGCAACATGGCCGAGTTCTTCGACGCCTACCGCATCGATCATGTGCTGGGCTTCTTCCGCATTTGGCAGATTCCGATCAGTTCGGTGCACGGACTCATCGGTCAGTTCGCGCCCGCCTTGCCCCTGTCGAAAGAAGAGATTGCGGGCTACGGCCTGCGCTTCGAAGAGGAGCTGTTTACGCAGCCCTTCATTCGCGACGAGGTACTGAACGCTCTTTTCGAAGAAGACGCCCGAGCGGTTAGCGACACTTGGCTCGACCGTCTACCCGACGGCACATACAAACTGAAGGCGGCCTACGGCACGCAGCGGAAAATCGCAGCGGCGTTCGACGGAAAAGACGACAAGAAGACGCGCAAGCTATGCAACGCACTGATGACGCTTGCCGACGAGGTGCTGTTTGTTCGCGATGCGACGCATCCCGAACTGTTCCATCCGCGCATCGCAGCGCAGTCGAGCTTCATTTATAAAAGTCTGTCGGCTGCAGACCAGGCAGCGTTCAACCGGCTGTACGACGATTATTATTACCGCCGGCACAACCGTTTCTGGTACGACGAGGCCATGAAGAAACTGCCCGAACTGGTGCAGGCCACACGCATGCTGGTTTGCGCAGAAGACCTGGGCATGGTGCCCGAATGCGTGGCGTGGGTGATGCACCGGCTGCAAATACTCACGTTAGAGGTGCAGTTCATGCCCAAAGATCCGGCTGTGCGCTTCGCCCAGTTATCGCGCAACCCGTACCTGAGCGTAGACACGCTGTCGACCCACGACATGCCGACGCTGCGCCAGTGGTGGGACGAAGATGCCGAGCGCGCCGGGGCCTACTACGCGTCGGTGCTCCATCGCGACGGCGCAGCGCCCCATCCGTTGCCCGGCAAACTGGCCCGCGACATCGTGGCGCAGCATCTGGCCTCGCCCTCGATGCTCTGCATCCTCTCGCTGCAAGACTGGCTGGCCACGGCCGAAAGCCTGCGCTTGCCCGACCCGAACGCCGAACGCATCAATATCCCGGCCGACCCGAAACACTATTGGTGCTACCGCATGCACCTGACGATAGAAGATATGATGGCAAACAAAGCGTTCGTGGCCGATCTCTCGGAATTGATTGAGCAAGCGGGCCGAGCAACGAAATCTTCTCGAAAGATTTGAAGAAAAAAGCCGGAGCAACAAAATCTTCTCGAAAGATTCGAGGAAAAAAGCCGGAGCGGCCAAATCTTCTCGAAAGATTCGAGGAAAAAAGCCGGAGCGGCCAAATCTTCTCGAAA
>CAUQAO010000012.1:0-28216 GCA_963515815.1 uncultured Prevotella sp. | reverse complement strand
CCTTCAGGTTTTTGCCATTCCCGAACGGTTTTGTCGAATTTCCTTCAGGTTTTTGCCATTCCCGAACGGTTTTGTCGAATTTCCTTCAGGTTTTTGTCATTCCCGAATGGTTTTGACGAAAGAATGTCCGATAATGATAGGTTTTTGTCCGATGGTGATAAGCGGCTTCGTGCTATCTGACTCTAATTTTGCAACATAATAATAACATAAAAACGGAGGGCGTATGAAACAGCAAACAAACCGCCGATTCTCTCCGAAACAACGCGAGAGGATGGAGCATTCGGAAAATCGTTTTATGCTACTCGATACCATCCGCGAGATGATCGATATCGAACTCGACCACCGCGGATTGAAACCGGCAAGCAAGCCTCTCCGCACCCTCTGGCAACGGCTCATGGGTATCTTCACAAGCAGCCTGTTATAAAAGGTATGCAAGACAAGACGACAATATCATCAACTCTTTTAATTTTAATTCTAAACAAGTATGAACAAAAAGCGAACCGAACTGCTTATTCCGCCGCTCAGCGGCCGATGGGCACGAGTGGGCCTCAGCCTGCTGTTCTCTGCAACCGTCGCTGTGGGCGCACGGGCGCAGACGAACGGAACAGGCGTAATGCAAACCATGCGTATCGGCACCTGGAGCGTCTATGCCCAGGGCGGACTGTCGTGGGCCAACGATGTTTGGTACCAGAACCTCGACGCCAAGCGCAGTTACCAACAGTCGCCCGCCGTAGGTGGCGGCGTAGACTTCACCATCGCACCCTGGGTGCGTGTGGGAGCCGAGTATCTCTGGTCGCGCTACCGCCGCGAACAACGCATGTCGGTACTCGACACCAAGACCATGCCCGTCAAGGTCTATGGCAGCTATCTGATGAACTTCCACAACGCCAAGCTAAGCGCAGGCTTCAACCTCATGCAGCTGTGGCCTGCTCGTCCCGCGCAGTGGCTCAACATTTGGGCCGGAACTGGCGTAGGCTACACCTTTGCGCGCGGCAACGAGTACACCATCACTTTCAGCAATACCAAGACCGTGGGCGGACAAACCACGCCTATCGGCGAGGGAACAACCATCGGCAACGATTCAGAAGTAACCATCACGGGCAATGTGCGTAGCACGAACCGCCACGAGCACTTCAACACGGTCTACGTTCCTACGTCGCTCCACATCGAGGCCGACGTGAGCCGGGAGTTCAGTATCGGCCTGAAAGGCGAAACCGACTGGCTCTTCAACCGCAAGGGCGTTGCCCCGAAGAGCCTTGTCTTCGGCCTGGTTACCCTGCGCTATACTTTCGTAAAGTAAAACCAATAACAAACAGAAATATGAAACGAATTCAATCCATTCTGTTCGCCATCGCCATGCTGTTGGTAACACCTGCGTTCTTCACCTCGTGTCAGGAAGACGCACCCGAGATCAATTACACGATGAACGTGTCGGTTATTAACGATTTTACCAAGGTGGTGGAAGCCATCAACAACGGCGCGCTCAAAAACGAAGAGGCCATCAAGAAACTCACCGAGGCCATCGACAAGATGAACGCCGACCAGGCTGCCAAGCTACAAACCATCAACGACGTGCTCACCTCCATGAACGCCACCCTCGAAACCAAGCTCGCCGCCATCGAGTCGGCCATGAAGGCGCAGACCCTCTCGCTCGAAGCAAAGCTCGGTCTACTGGAAACTGCCCTCAATAACCAGACCCTGAAGATCGACGAGATGGGCAAGCACATCGCCACGGCCATCGACAAGTCTAAGGAAGAACTCTCCAAGAAACTCGACGTCATCAAGAAAACTATCGAAAGTACGTCAGAGACACAAGTAAAGAAGCTCGCCGCCATCGAGGGAGCCATCACGGCCCAGGCCCTCTCGCTCGAAGCAAAGCTCGGTCTTATCGAGACTGCCATCACGACGCAGACCACCGACCTTAAGACTAAGCTCGAAGCCATCAAGACGGCTATCGAGAACCTGCCCGACTATGGCGACAAGCTCGCTGCCATCGAAGCAGCCATCAAGGCGTTGCCCGACTACAGCGCGCAGCTCGAAGCCATCGTGACGGCCATCGAGAACCTGCCCGACTACGGCGACAAGCTCGCTGCCATCGAAGCCGCCATCAAGGCGTTGCCTGACTACAGCGACAAGTTCGACGCCGTGGTTGCCGCCCTCAATGCGATGAAGGCGCAAATCGAGGCGCTCGGCACGGGGCAGGCCGACATCGTTACGGCGATCAACAACACGACAGCCGCCATCAACAGCCTCATCGCTGCCGTGAACAGTGGCAACGCCGATACAGCCGCAGCCCTCGCACAGATCTTACAGAAGCTCGAGGAACTGAAAGAGAAAATCGGCAACAGCGGTGGCGGTGGTGGTGGCGGTACGCCTCCTACTCCTCCTACACCACAGCCTACGATGGAATATGTAGACCTCGGCCTGAGCGTGAAGTGGGCAACCTGCAACCTCGGCGCATCGAAGCCGAGCGACTACGGCCACTACTACGCCTGGGGCGAAACAATGGTTAAGGCCGACTACTCCTGGGATACCTACAAGTGGGGTACGGAAGACAATATGACCAAGTACAACGATAGTGACGGCAAGACCGTCCTCGATCCGGAAGATGATGTCGCCACCGCCAAGCTCGGCTCGCCATGGCGCATGCCGACCAAAGACGAAATCAATGAACTGATCGGCGTATGCACCTGGAAATGGACGAAGAAGAACGGCGTGAGAGGCCACGAGGTGAAAGGCCCGAACGGAAAGACCATCTTCCTGCCTGCCGCCGGCACCCGCAAAGGTTTCGAACTTCTCTATACCGGTGAGTCGGGCTTTTATTGGTCGGCGTCGCGAGCCTCGAACGAAATTAATCAGGCCTTCTACTTCGATAATGGTTATTCCAACATAACTGGTGGCAACTTGATCCATGCTAGAATCACCGACCGCTACCGCGGGTATACGGTGCGACCCGTCCGTCCATGAATTTGCCTTGCCCGAAACGGGTATGATGCAATAAGCTGACAATAAAGCCTCTCCCTCCCGCCCACAGAGCGGCGGGAGAGGAATATAAGCCTTTCGAACCGTCCGCGAAGGGAAGGCAAGATAAAAACAACTGACAACTCAAAACATTCAACAACAATGAAAACAAAACAATTCTTTGCGAACGCGGCAAGCAAGGCTCTTGCCCTTGCAGCAACAGTGATGATGATGAGCATGGCGTTCAGCGCCTGCTCGAGTGACAATGACGACCCGAAGCCCGACCCGGAACCCGAGCTCAAGGCCAACACCGTTACCTTCGACGGCGTGGAAAAGCCCGTGCTCTCTGCCGAATACAGAAATGAGGGTGGTGGCAACTACTACCTCTACCTCAATCTCAATGCCGACGGTTCGGAATATATAATCCTTGCGGTAAACCAGTCGCTCCACATCACCGGTACGCCCGTCAAACTCACCCAAAAACAGAACTACTCATGGTCTTGGGAGGTATCTTACATGACGTCGGAAGGTAAACATCCCTTCTATGCATCCGGCAAGCTCACAGAAACCCAACTCCCCGTGTTTACTACCGGCACGCTCACCGTCAGCGGCTCGCCCATCGGAACCATCAATATCAAGCTCGTGAACGGACGCGTAAAAGGCAAAGACGGTAAGGAGCACACCTTCACCGCCAGCTACAGCGGCACGATGAAGGAATTTCAGTTTTAATCCCCCCTCTCCCCTCCGGTTCGTACCGTAGGAAGCCGGGGAACGGAGAGAGGCACAGGGCAACATTCAAAAACAATTCAACCCAACGCCCAGGCCCTTGACACGGCGTTGCTCTGAAAAGAGATTCAGCAGGGGGGCATTTTTTTATGATAAAACTTAATCGAATCATCGTATTATCGACCGCCATGGTGCTGGCCCTTACCTTTGCCACACCTGCCCAGGCGCAGTTTGGCAGCATTCTGAAGAAAGCCAAAGACGCAGTGAAAGAGAAAGCAAAGGAAAAGGTCGAGGAAACCAAAGAAAAGGTAGTGAATAAGGCTGCCGACGCCGTTGACAATACCGTAGGAAAAGACAAGAATAAGCCTGCGAACGAAACTGCGAACAAGGCTGCGGACAAGACCGAGAACAAGACTGCGAACAAAGCAGCAGGCAACACGGATGAGTCGATAGATACGTATTTCTTCGTCAACGGCAGCAACCTGAGCAAGAGCGGCGCATACAACAAGCTCATCAACCTTTACAAGCAGCACTTCGAGCCTTCGAAAGAGGCAGTGGCCAACGAGCCGTTTGCCAACAACGAGAGCGTGCCGAGCGGTTACTCGAAGTCGTACAAGCAGATGTATGCCGCCTTCGAGCACCTCGACCCGAAGCTCTTTCCGCTGCAACCCTACTACAAGTATCCCACCTTCTATGCCCTTGGCAAAGACCGGCTCATCTATCCGCTGGCCTACTATCTCGACATGATCAAGATGTTTCTCACTGCCCCGATGGGCTATGAGGGCTATGAGAAACTGGGCATCGTGGGCTACAGCGATACAAAGAACCAAGAACTCGTTTCGGCCGACGGACAGAAACTGGCCATGCAGGTAGACGAGCTGTTTCGCTATCCCATGGCGGCACGCTTCTTTGCCGACCCCAATTGCAAGAGCTCGGTATGGGCCCTGGGCATGCTGCTTGCCTACGAAAGCACCCGCGTAACGGCGGTGAGAGAGTATGCGGTAAGCGGCAATACGGGCGTTGCCGACGCGAAGGCAGGCTTGATGTTTCCCTATGCCACCGGGGTGTCGCCCTACGACCGCGAGGTGCTGATGCGCGATGTGGCGTGTGTGGCAGTAGACATTAACCTCATTGCTGCAACCGTGAACGATTTCTATGAAATGGTGGAAACCTCGAAAGAGTCGTACCTGAAAGTATTGTATATGCTTGCCGGCAACGAAATGTACAAGCACATACTGACCCATCATAAAGACTACGAGCGCAACAAGAGCAAGTTCAACACGCAGCTGATGGCTTACACCCGCTACAACAATACGCCCGAATACACAAAGATAGTCAATGAGGCGGTAATAACGCCCGAGCCTCCGACGATAGAACTAAAGGCCGGAGCAATGGACAAGCAGCTGAACGCACAGGTGCTGAGCATAGCGAAGCAGAAGGTGCCGGGCGCGATCCGTGTGGTGGTGACTAACCCAGCGTGGAAGGTTCACTACAACGGCACTGTGCCCACCGACCGCGCCGTGCGGGCATGGGTGGTTTACCGCAACAAGAAGGGCAAGCTCGAAGCCCACGACTACAGCTTCTGCCAGGACTATCAAGGTGGCGGCAAGTATGGAGCAATGCGCTATAAGGGCGTGGGCATGCAGACGGTATATGTGAAAGAGTAATGATACCAAACTCGGCCGCATAGATACGGCCATTAAGCCCCAGACCCCTCAAATTAGACGAGATAGACAAGCACGTCGCCACCGCCATCGACAACTCGCGCGACAGCTTGTCCAAGAAACTCCGCGCCCTCCCGCTCGGAAATCGATTAGAAACAGTGTTTCTAGTGCGTTCCTGCTCGGAAATTGATTAGAAACAGTGTTTCTAGTGCGTTCCTGTTCGGAAATTGATTAGAAACAGTGTTTCTAGTGCGTTCCCGTTCGGAAATCGATTAGAAACAGTGTTTCTAGTGCGTTCCTGCTCGGAAATCGATTAGAAACAGTGTTTCTAGTACGTTCCCGTTCGGAAATGGCTGTCGGGAGTTTCGGGTTACATAAAAAATAAGAGTTGCGGTCTGGCGGCATGAAAATTCCCTCACCTGTCATCTTGTAAACAGAGAGACGGGTGGGGGAATTTAAAAGTCGGCGAACACTTCAATTTCTTTTTGCCGGTTAAGATTTAATCTATAAATTTGCATTTCGTAAAAATGATGTTTGTTTATGAAGAAAAAGGTGTTTATTCCCATTATTATTATAGTTGTTTTGCTGGTTGCGGGCATTGTGTATCTTGCGTTGGACCTGGATCGGCAGCGGCAACAGAACCGGGAGATGCAAGAACTGGCAGAGCTGGATAAGAAAGAAATGGAGAACGAGTATCAGCGGTTTGCCGATCAGTACAGCGAGATGAAAACGCAGATCAGTAACGACTCGATCGTTGCGCAGCTCACGAAAGAACAGGAACGAACGCAACAGCTTCTGGACGAACTGAAACGGGTAAAAAACAATGATGCGCGCGAAATAGCCAGGCTGAAGAAAGAATTGGCAACCGTGCGTGCCGTATTGCGCAGTTATGTGCTGGAGATCGATTCGCTGAATCGGCTGAATGAAAATTTAACGGCCGAAAATACACGCGTAAAGGGACAATATGAAGAGGCTACGCGGCAAATCGAGGGGCTGAATACGGAGAAGGCTTCGCTGTCAGAGAAAGTTGCGATTGCGGCTCAACTCGATGCCGTGGGCATCGGTATGTCGTTGCGCGACAAGCGGGGCAAGTCGACAAAGCAGATGAAAAAGTGTACAACGTTGCAGGTAGACTTTAGCATCGCCAAAAATGTTACTGCCACCAACGGTATGCGAACCATCTATATCAGAATAACCTCGCCTACGGGAACCGTGCTCGGTGGCGGCGGTACATTTGCTTACGAAAACAAGAATTTAGAATGCTCTATGAAGAAAACCGTAGAGTATGGCGGCCAGCAAACCAATGTTACGGCTTACTGGAATGTAGACCAGGCGCTGGTGGCCGGTACTTATCAGGTCAGCATCTTTGCCGAAGGAAATATGATAGGCTCGCGGAGCTTTACATTTGATTAAACGATTGGACAAGATAGATTCAATGAAAAGATTATTCACTTTATTCATGCTGCTTGGCACGTTGCTTTCGGGGCGCGCGCAAACAACGCTGTCGTTAGACAGTTGTCGCGCCATGGCCCTGCGCAATAACAAACAGCTGAATATATCCAGACTACAGCAGGATGTCGCTAAGGATACGCGAAAGGCACTGCGAACGAAGTATCTTCCCAAACTCGATGCGATGGGCGGATATGAGTATTTCAGTAAGGAGATTTCGTTGTTGAGCCGCGATCGGAAATCTGCTTTTGCCAACCTGGGAACCGCTTTGGGCGAGAAAGTAGGGACAAACTTTCCTACTGTTCTTACGGGGCTGGTTCAGCAAGGCGTTTTGTCGCCGCAGATGGCTCAACAGATGGGTGCGGTCATGGGCGCATTGAAAAATCCCTTGATGCAGGCGGGCAACGAATTGGGGGCGGCTATCAACGATGCCTTCAAGACCGATACCCGACAGGTGTGGGCGGCATCGGTAATGGTTCGGCAGCCCGTCTTCATGGGCGGCGCTATTGTCGCGGCCAATAAGATAGCCGATATTACCGAAGATTTGGCGGCTAACGATCTGCGTTTACAAACACAGACAACGATCTATGATATCGACCATGCCTATTGGCTGGTGGTGTCTTTACGACAGAAACAGAAGCTGGCCGTTAGCTACAGAACGTTGGTCGACAAGTTGAATGCCGATGTGCACAAGATGATCGAACAGGGAGTTGCTACGCGTGCCGACGGCTTGAAGGTCGACGTGAAAGTGAACGAGGCCGATATGCAGATAACACAGGTCGAAAACGGTCTGGCGCTGGCCAAGATGTTGTTGTGCCAGCTTTGCGGACTGCCGCTCGAAGAGAACGTTCGGCTCGCCGACGAAGATAAAGAGAATCTGGGACTGTCAGCCGTTGCAGAAGAGAAAGAACTGAACGATTGGAGCGCTGCTCGCCCCGAATTGCGCATGCTGCAGAACACAATCGACATCAGCAAGCAGCAAACACGTTTGGTACGCGCAGCCTATTTGCCTCATATCGCATTGACGGGCGGCTATCTTATGTCGAATCCGAGTTTATTCAACGGCTTTCAGCGAAAGTTTTCGGGCGTGTGGAACGTTGGCATCATGGTGCAAGTGCCGGTATGGAATTGGTTCGAAGGCGCCTATAAAGTGCGTGCAACCAAGACGGCCACCAACATAGCCGAACTGCATTTGAGCGATGTGCAAGAGAAGATAGCATTGCAGGTTTCGCAAAGCAAGTTCAAGGTGAAAGAGGCCAATAAAAAGTTGGCCATGGCGCTCAAGAATATCAAAAGCGCCGAAGAAAACCTGCGTTGTGCCAATTTAGGATTTAAGGAAGGCGTAATGGAGTCTACCGACGTCATGGCCGCACAAACTGCATGGCAACAGGCGCAGAGCCAAAAGATAGATGCAGAAGTAGAAGTTAAATTAGCTCAAGTGAACCTTCATAAGGCGCTTGGCATATTAGAATAAGAATATCATGTCAGCAAAATCACAACATCACAATATCTTGTTAGCAATTATCGGGTTCGCTACCGTTGTTGTTCTTGTCGCCATCATCGGCTTTTTCGCATTGGGCAGAACGCCCGAGATTGTACAAGGCGAAATCGAAGTATCAGAGTATCGTGTATCAAGCAAACTACCCGGCAGGGTTTTGGAACTGCGGGTAAAAGAAGGCGATTATGTTCGGGTAGGCGATACGCTTGCCATTTTGGAAGTGCCAGAGGTGAATGCCCAGAAAGAGGTTGCCGTAGCTACGCAGCAAGCGGCATCTGCCATGAGCGACATGGCCGATAACGGTGCTCGGAAAGAACAGATACAAGGCGCTTATCAGGTATGGCAGCAAGCGATAGCAGCACGCGATATTACTAAAAAGTCGTACGAGCGTGTGCAGAATCTGTTCGATCAGGGCGTGATGAGCGCTCAAAAACGCGACGAGGCCTTTGCCGCTTTCAAGGCAGCAGAGGCGCAGGTCATGGCCGCCAAGAGTCAATACGATATGGCCAAGCACGGTGCGCGCGAGGAAGAACGTCGGGCTGCAGCCAAACAAGTGCAGGCCGCACAAGGCGCCGTAAATGTGGTTCAATCGCTTTTGAGAGAAACAGTCCAAGTATCGAAAGTAGAAGGCGAAATAAGCAATGTTTATCCGAAAGAGGGCGAACTGATCGGAACCGGCTCACCCATCATGAGCATATCGATCATGAATGATATGTGGGGAACGTTCAACGTGCGCGAAGACCAGTTGAAGGGATTGAAAGTAGGCGATACGTTTACCGCCTTTTCGCCCGCTTTCAACAAAGAAATCAAGTTGAAAGTGTTTTATATAAAGGATCAGGGATCGTATGCCGTATGGAAAGCAACGAAGACAAACGGCCAGTACGACTTGAAAACCTTTGAGGTGAAAGCACGACCTACGACTCGGTTCGAGGGGCTCCGGCCGGGCATGTCTCTCATTGTTCGCCAGTAGAAAGAGATTCAGGTATCGACCGGCGCGAACCATTTGTTTTTTTTCGTCTCGAAACAAGCCCCAACCATAACAGTTGTTTCATGTTGAAGAAAATATATCATATAGCCTTACGCGAATGCGGAATATTGATCAAGAATCCGATCTACGGCTTCTGCATGGTCATCTTTCCGATTCTGATCATCTTCTTTTTCACCTCTCTGATGAACGAGGGGCAGCCTGTCGAGATGCCCGTCGGCGTTGTCGATCAGGACAACACAGCCACTTCGCGCAAGCTGATACGCAATCTCGATGCTTTTCAGATGACCCACGTCGTAGCCCACTACGCGAATATGAACGATGCGCGCCAAGCCATACAGCGCAACGAGATATATGCTTTCCTACTGATACCTAAGGGCACGACTGACGGTCTGTTAAGCTCGCGCCAACCCAAGATATCTTTTTATTACAGCAGTGTTTCGTTGATGGCCGGCTCTATGCTGTTCAAAGACCTGAAGACGATCGCTATGCTCGGGTCGGCCAGCGTAGCCTCGGCAAAATTGTCGGCTGTGGGCAAAACCGACAGAGAGATACGAACTTTTCTTCAGCCCATTGTCGTAGATCTGCATATGATCAACAACCCTTGGGGCAACTATAATGTGTACCTCAGCACGACGATGATACCTGGTGTTATTCTGCTGTTCGTTTTTCTGATCACGGCTTATTCGATCGGAACCGAACTCAAGTTCAAGGAGTCGAAAAAATGGTTAGCCATGGCCGATAACAACATCTACGTGGCCATGGCGGGAAAAATTTTGCCGCAGACACTTATTTTCCTGACCATTTTCTACCTGTTCGAGTTTTACATCTATTACGTGTTAGGTTTTCCGCATGCGGGCGGCGTTGGTTCCATCTTGCTTTTAGGTTTACTCTCGATATTGGCGGCCCAAGGTTTCGGCATCTTCATTTTCGGTCTCGTTCCGTCGCTTCGCATGTCGATGAGCGTATGTTCGCTCTGGGGCGTGTTGAGTTTTACGACCAGCGGCGCTACGTATCCGTTGTTCTCGATGAGTTCGATGATAGAAGCCGCGGCCCAGCTCTTCCCGCTTCGTCATTACTATATGATTTACCAACTGTGCATCTTCAACGCTTTTCCGCTCATTGATGCGTGGTTCAATCTGCTGGCTTTGGCCGTTTTCATCGTGTTGCCCCTGTTTACGCTGCGCAACATCAAGCGCGCCATGCTTACTTATACATACATCCCATAAATGATTCAGTGCCGGATCGCCCCATCGAGACCGGACCTATAACCGAAGAAAAATGGAAGACGGAATATTACATAGAATAAAAGAAGGTGTACGTGATATGTGTTATATCTGGGCCAAGGAGATACGCTCTTCCGTTACCGACGAGGGGGTGTTGATTTTCTGCATTCTGGTCCCTCTTCTTTATCCGCTCATCTATTCGTGGGCTTACAACAACGAGGTAACCCGCGACGTACCCATAGCCGTTGTCGATTTTTCGAACAGTCACCAGAGCCGGCAGTTTATTCGTGCCGTCGATGCGGCGGCCGATACGAAGGTGGCTTACCGTTGCAACAGTCTTCAGGAAGCGAAGCAACTGGTAAGCCGACAGGCGGTTCACGGCATACTTTATTTCCCCGCCGATTTTTCCACCCGTCTTCATCGAGCCGAACCATCGCATGTCAGCGTTTACTGCGACATGAGCCTTATGCTGACCTACAAGGCCATTTTCCAAACGGTGCAGACCGTGGCCAGCCATCTCAACACCCAGATACAGTTGCAGCAGTCCGGCGGGTATACCGATCGCGACAACGAGGTCGCTGCTCAGGCGCTCGCCTTCGACGAAGTGCAGATTTTCAACTCTACAGGCGGCTATGGCAATGCCATTATCCCCGGCGTGCTCATGCTGATCATTCAGCAAACGCTGCTCTTGGGCATCGGACTGGCTGCTGGCACCGCCCGCGAGAACAACCGTTATAAAGACCTCGTTCCGATCAGCCGCCATTACAATGGTATTTTCCGTATCGTTTTAGGCAAGTCGATGGCCTACGTCATGGTTTATGCCGTTATGGCCGCTTATCTTACTCTGGCCGTACCCAAGTTCTTCGGTTTTACGTCTATCGTACAGCCCGCCGCCCTCTTCGGTTTGCTGGTACCTTACGTTCTGGCGTGTATCTTTTTCGGTATGACCGTATCGTGCATTGTGCGCTACCGCGAAAACGTCATGCTGCTGGTCGTTTTCATGTCCATTCCCCTGTTGTTCGTCACCGGCATATCATGGCCTCAGCACAACATACCCGGCGTGTGGCAAGGTGTGGCATGTCTGTTTCCGTCTACGTTCGGCGTGCGCGGTTTCCTGCGCATCAGCAGCATGGGCGCCACCCTGTCCGATATCCAGACCGAGTACCAGGCGCTGTGGATTCAGGTTACAGCCTATTTCTTTTTAACATGCCTGGTTTATCGATACCAGATTATCTATACGCGCAGGCACGCTCTCGAGCGCATCGACCGACTCAAGCAGAAGGCGAAAGCGGCAAAGCAGAGAAAGGCTTCCGCTGAATCGAAGAACTGAAAACGCGCATCGTTTTTTTTCCGCTCCATTTCCATCCACTTATTTTATTTTGCTAAGGCGACGGTCACACTGTCGCCTTAACCGTTTTTATAAACACAACAATGCCGCCTTGCGGTTGGTGAAGAGAAAAACGCTTGTATTTTTGACCGATCCGACAAGGGCGTCAAAAAACCTATAGGAGATTTGATGAATCCGACATGCGCGTCAAAAAAACTATAGGGGATTTGACGAATCCGACACGCGCGTCAAAAAACCTATAGGGGATTTGACGAATCCAACACGCGCGTCAAAAAAACTATAGGAGATTTGACCAATACAACAAATTCGTCAAAAAACCTGCGATTTCTTGTTTGTTTCTGTGAGAAAGAAATGAAAAAACCTATGATCGGTGCGGGATCATACGCTTTTAAGAAGAAAAATCATGGTTTGAAGGCGTTCAAGGCCGAAATAATGGTTTCGACCTCTTGATCGGTGAGTGTTTGGTTGAGCGGAATGCTTAATTCGTGTCGGTGAATCTGCTCGGAAATGGGGTAGCTCCGGTGCTTCCATTCGCTGTAAGCTTTTTGTCGGTGGGGCGGGATGGGGTAGTGAATAACGGTTTGTATGCCCTGTTGCTGTAGAAATACCTGCAACCGATCGCGCTGCGGACAGAGAAGCGGAAAGATGTGCCATACGTTGTTGGTGCCTGCACGTGGCGGAAGCGTGAACAGCGGCTGACGGATTCGGTCGAGATACTGTCGAGCTATGGCTTGCCGGCGGGCGTTCTCGCTGTCTAAGTATTGCAGTTTTACGCTCAGCACGGCGGCCTGCAGTTCGTCCATTCGGCTGTTTTGGCCTTTGTACGGAAAGATGTATTTTCGCGATGAACCGTAATTGGCCAGTGCGCGGATAACGTCGGCCAGTTCGGTATCGTTCGTTGTCACGGCTCCGGCATCGCCCAGGGCGCCGAGATTTTTTCCGGGATAGAAGCTGTGGGCAGCGGCGTGCCCCAGCGATCCGGTTCGACGGCCGTCACGGTATTGGCATCCGTGTGCCTGGGCGTTGTCTTCGATCAGTTTCAGTTGGTATTGGCGGCAGAGCTGTTCGATGTTTTCGGTGTGCGAACAACGGCCGTACAGATGTACTGTGACGATGGCGCGTGTGCGGTCGGTGATGGCTTGGGCAATGAGGCGGTCGTCTATTTCGAGCGTGTCGGGGCGCGGTTCTACCAGAACGGGGGTGAGCCGGTTGGCTGTAATGGCCAGTATGGTGGCGATGTAGGTGTTGGAGGGTACGATGATTTCGTCGCCTTCGTTCATCAGGCCCAGTTCGATGTAGGCTCGCAGAATAAGTGTGAGTGCGTCTAATCCGTTGGCACAGCTTACGCAGCAGGGGGTTCCGATGTAGCGGGCATATTGTTGTTCGAACGCGGCCACGGCTTTTCCCTGCAGATACCATCCGCTGTCGACCACGGTCTTGACGGCCTCTTGAATTTCGGCAAGATGGCTGTCGGTGATTCGTTTCAGACTTAAATATTCTATCATGGTTCCCATTCGTAAGTGTCGTAACATACGGCGCGGCCGCCGTAACCTTCTTTGTGGGCGATGAGGCCTGTGTTGAGCCATGCGCCTTGCTGTTCGGTCGAGCTTCCGAAGTCGAGGTAAGGCATGTCGGGGTAGTCGTGATACATCACTCGGTTGTAAATCATTTCCATGGCTCCGTATCGCTTCCCGTCGTCGTCGGTTGCGCTGTATTGACCGTGTATCACTTGGGAGGTGATGTAAAAGGTTATGCCGCCGATGATTTTCTCGTTTCGGTAGGCGTTGTATTGGATGATGTTGCGAGGGAAGCGAGATTTCAGCAGTTTGATTTCTTGCAACGAGTGAACGGGCCGAGCGTGGTATCTGTGTTGCAGATTGCTTTCGAGAATGGGCCAGAAGCGGTCGAGGCTGTCGTCGCGTACAACGGTTACGCCGTTGGCTTCGGCCTGTTTCAAACGGCGCCGGTGGTCTTTTCGCCATGCCGGGTTTTGCCGCATAACGATGGTTGTACCGATGTTGCGAAGCGACAGGCGCGCGTTGCATTTCCAGAAGATGGCGTATAGATCTTCTTCGGCTGGTAGGGTGTGGTAAATCCAGGGGATGGGGCGGTATACCACCTTGGTGATTCCGGCTGCTTTGAGATAGCGGTTGAGCGCTTCGAACAATTCGAGGGTGTCGGCTGCCGTGACGGCGTTGTCGACAATGAGTCCGCCGTATGTCAATCCGCGGTGCGAGTAAAAGGTTGTTTCTTGCTGGTGTGCAGGCAGCAGAGCGTGCAGTTTTCCGTTGCGGTAAAACAGCAGCGAGTGGTCGTCGAAACGCTCTTTGTGGTAGTCCATGTAGTTTCTGTCGAATAGGAATGTTGCGTTTCGCGCCTTTGCCACATACCGGTTCCACGCCTCTTTATCGGTTTCGGCGTATCGCTTGATGCTAACCATGCTTTTTGTCTTTGATGTACTCGATAAAGGTGTCGTACGATCTGATGTAATCTTCTTCGTCGAACGGTTCGGAGGCCAATACCAGGCAGACGGCTCCCGAGGAAAAATCGTTGAGAGTTCGCCAAACGTTCGTTTCGACCAAGAGTCCTTGGTACGGATGATTCAAAAGAAAAGTGCTTTGTTCGGAGCCGTTGTCGAGCGTTACGTGGAAGCTGCCGCCGAGCGCAATGATTACTTCGCGGCATCGTTTGTGCGCATGACCTCCCCGGTTTTCGCCGCCGGGAACATCATAAACCCAATATGTACGTTTGATACCGAACGGTATGTTTTTCGTGCCTTCGGCCACGGTCAGGTTGCCGCGCGGGTCGGTTATCTTGGTCAGATTGATGATCGGGTTATTCATGATGCTTCGGATTGTTATCGAGCCGTTTTTATGCGATAATGGTATCTGCCAGTCGTTTGGCTCGCTGCCGAAGAGCGTTCATGTCGCAATTCACATCGCCGTAGCAGAGAACCACGCCCATGCGCCTTCCGATGTGTTGTTCGGGTTTGCCGAATATTCTGACGCGTGTATAGTCTTCTTTCAGCGCCTCTGTCAAGTTGTAGTCGGGGCGGGTCGAACTGTTTTCTTTGGCCAGTACGACAGCCGAGCAGCCGGCATGCTCGAGGTGGATGCCCGCGATAGGCAGGCCCATGACAGCTCTGAAATGCAGTTCGAATTCGCTCAGGTTGGTGGTGCGCGCCAGCGTTACCATGCCCGTATCGTGCGGCCGCGGTGAAAGCTCGGAGAAGATTACCTCGTTCTCTTTGGTAAGGAAAAACTCTACGCCCCACAAACCTGCGCCGGTGAGCGATCGGGTCACTTTCTCGGCCATCTTTTCTGCCTGTCGCAACGACGCTTCGGGCATGTGGAAGGGTTGCCAGCTCTCTCGGTAATCTCCGCCTTTCTGTATATGTCCGATGGGGGGACAGAATAGGGTAGGCCCTTCTTTCTGCGTGACGGTGAGCAGGGTAAACTCACTTTCGAAACGGATAAACTCTTCGACGATGATTTCTTTCACATCTCCGCGACTGCCTTCTATCGCATTTCGGAAAGCTGTTTCGAGTTCTTTTGCTTCGCGAACAGTGCTTTGTCCGTGCCCCGACGACGACATCAGCGGTTTTACGACACACGGAAAGCCGATTTCGTGTGCTGCTTTTTTCAGCTCGTCGTATGTCCGGGCATAGAAATAGCGGGCTGTCCGCAGGCCCAGTTCTTTGCTGGCCAGATCGCGGATGGCTTTTCTGTTCATCGTAAAGTTTACGGCGCGTGCGCTCGGAGCAACCTGAATGCCTGCTTCTTCGAACTCGAAGAGGCGTTCGGTGCGTATGGCTTCTATTTCGGGTACGATGATGTCGGGCTTGTGCTTACGGACAACGGCCTCTAAAGCATCGCCGTCGAGCATACTGAACACTTCGCGTTCGTCGGCCACTTGCATGGCGGGCGCATTGTCGTAGCGATCGCATGCAATGACATGCTGGCCTGCCCGTTTGGCTGCAATGGTAAACTCTTTGCCTAATTCGCCCGAACCTAATAACAAAATCTTTTTCATCATTTATCGCTGACTGTACATTTGTTCGTAATACTTCTGATAATCTCCGCTAGTTACTTCGCGTATCCACTCTTGGTTTTCGAGGTTCCATCGGATGGTCTTCACAATGCCTTCGGCAAACTTAGTTTCGGGTTCCCATCCCAGGTCGTTCTTTATTTTCGTCGGGTCGATGGCGTATCGCTGATCGTGCCCCAAACGATCGGTTACGAAGGTGATTAGGTTGTCGTTGATCCAATCGATAGAAAGGTCGCCGTTGGCATTCGTTTCTTGCTTTTTGAGCACCTTTCTCAGTTCTTTGTTTTCGGCCATCATGTCGTGAATGGTTTTGATGGTGAGTTTCACGATGTCGATATTCTTCATTTCGTTGTGGCCGCCTACGTTGTATATTTCGCCTGCTTTGCCTTCGCGAATCACCATGTCGATGGCCTTGCAGTGGTCTTCTACATACAGCCAGTCGCGTATGTTTTCGCCTTTTCCGTACACGGGCAGCTTTTTGCCGGCCAGGATATTGTTGATGACGAGCGGAATCAGCTTCTCCGGAAAGTGATAGGGACCGTAGTTGTTCGAACATCGCGTAATGCTTACCGGCATATGGTAGGTGTCGCGATAGGCCATGACTATCATATCGGCGCTGGTTTTCGACGCGCTGTAGGGGCTGTGGGGGCACAATGGCGTTTGCTCCGTAAAGAAGCCGTCGGCGCCCAGCGATCCGTACACTTCGTCGGTAGAGACCTGGTGATAGCGCTTGCCGGTGCGCCACGTCGGGTATCCTTGTTCGTCTTTTCCGTTGACCCATGCTTGTCGGGCGGCGTCTAACAGGTTCTGTGTGCCCAGTATGTTGACCGACAAAAACAGCTGCGGATCTTCGATGCTGCGATCGACGTGGCTCTCGGCGGCAAAGTTGACAAGATAGTCGATATCGTTTTCGGCAAACAACTTATTGGCCAAATCGCGATCTCGGATATCGCCTTTAACGAAGCAACAACGCTTGTCGTCGATATCGTTTTTGATGGTTCCCAAATTTCCTGCATAGGTAAGCGCATCGAGAACGATGATCTTGATGTCGTCGTTTCGATACTTTTTGTCGAGCAGATACTTGATGAAATTGGCTCCGATGAAGCCTGCGGCTCCGGTCACTAAATAAGTTTTCATGTCAATATGGTTTTAATTTTTCTGTTTATGTCGGATTTGCAAGAGGTTTTTTCAGTGTTATAACTTCGCAATCGGCCAGTTTATTGCCTTCGACGGTCAACCTTACCAGCGTTCTTTCTTGATGCCATCCTTGCAAACCGGCTGCACCGGGATTGATGTGCAGCAGATTGAGTGTTTTGTCATACTTTATTTTGAGGATATGCGAGTGGCCGGCTACGAACAGTTGTGGCGGCGAGGCGTAAATGATTTTGCTTATTGCGGGGGCGTAATGCCCGGGATAGCCGCCGATATGCGTCATCAGCACGTCGACGTCTTCGCACTTGAAGCGCAGTATCTCGCGATACATCCGGCGTAGATCGCCACCATCGCAATTACCGCAGACGGCTCTTAGCGGTCGGAAGGCGGTCAACTTTTCGGCCACTTCGACTGAACCGATGTCGCCTGCGTGCCATATCTCGTCGCAGGGGTCGAAGTATTTTAGGTATTTTTCGTCCCAATAACCGTGCGTATCGCTGATGATTCCAATTCTTTTCATGTTGTTTTATCTCGGATAAAGATGATTCTTGTCGTTTTTTACCTCGTCCCCGGTTGGGGACAGCCATTTCCGAACGATTTTGCCTCGTCCCCAGTTGGGGACAGCCATTTCCGAACGATTTTACCTCGTCCCCAGTTGGGGAAAGCCGTTTTTTATCGATCGAACTTTTTCCTGATAAAGGCAGCGATCAGTTGCTCGGTCTGTTCTATTCCCAAAACGCTGGAGTCGATGCACAGATCGTAGTTGCTGCAGTCGCCCCATCGTTTGCTGGTATAGTAATTGTAGTACGAGGCCCGCTCGCTCTCTTTATTTATGATATACTTGTGCGCCGCTTCTCTGTCGCATTGTTGCCGTTTGCAGACGGTCTGTATGCGTTGCTCTATGTCGGCGGTGATAAACACATTGACTTTATTGGCGTATTTTCTGAGTACATAATCGGCCGCTCGGCCTACGAAAACGCAGTTGCCCTGATCGGCGGCTTTGATCATCGCATCGCTTTGAAATTGGAAAAGACTTTCTTGTGAGAATTTGTTATGATAGAAATTATTGTCGCTCATCAGTGGTACGTGTGGATGGAAGAGCGACTGAAAGAAGCCTTTTTGCTCGTCGTTCTGTTCGAAATAGGTTTTGCTGAACCCGCTTTCTTGTGCGGCCAAATAGAGTAGCTCGCGGTCGTAGAGCTTGCAACCGAACTCATCGGCCAGTAGTTTGGCCACGATCCTTCCGCCGCTGCCTACCTGTCGGCCCACGTTAATGATAATCTTTTGTTTGTTTTCCATTGATAGATGCGTTATGTTCTACATTAAATTTCTTCATATAAACGCTCATGATAATGATGGCTACGGTTACGGCAATAAAATCGGATGCCGGCAGAGCAGTCCAAACACCGTCGATGCCGAATCGAGTGGGCAGAATGGCCAGCAGTGGCAAGAGGAACAACAACTGGCGCGAGAGCGACAAGAAGATACTGATTTTGACTTTGCCGATGCACTGGAAGAAGTTGGTGATAACCATCTGTATGCCCACGATCGGGAACAGAAGCATGTCTATGCGTATGCCTTTGATGGCCATTTCGATGAGCGAGGCTTCGGTCGTAAACAGTCGGGCGCAGTAGTAGGGCAGAAGCATGGCGATGAGCCATCCTACGGTCATGATGGCCGTGCCCGCAAAGATCGACAGCTTAAGAACGCGCAGCACTCTGTCCATCTGCATGGCACCGTAGTTGTAGCCGGCAATGGGTTGCATTCCCTGGTTGATTCCCATGACGAACATGATGAATATCGTGCCGATGCTGTTGGCTATGCCGAATGCTCCCACGGCCATGTCGCCCCCGTATTTTACAAACTGGTTGTTCATGAATATGACAATGATGCAGGCGCACACGTTCATCAGGAACGGAGATATGCCGATGCCGACGATGTTCTTCACCAGATCGGTCTTCAAGCGATAGATGCCGCGCTTGAGGTGCAACAGTTCGTCGCGGTTACTGAACAGTCTGATTTGCCAGATAAGCGCCAGGCCTTGCGAGATGACGGTTGCGAATGCGGCGCCCCTGATGCCCCATCCCCACCATAGAATAAATACGACGTCGAGCAGAATGTTCATCGCTACGGTGAACATCGTGGCATACATGGCTTCTTTCGGTTTGCTTGCGGCACGCAGCACGGCATTCATGCCGAAATATATGTGCGAAACAACGTTGCCGATCAGTATCACCTGCATAAAATCACGGGCGTAGGGCAAGGTCTGCTCGCTGGCCCCGAAAAATCTGATGATAGGATCTAAGAAAAGCAGGCACACGACGCTGAAGGTTACCCCTATGATCAAGTTCAGCGTAACGGTATTGCCCAGGATGTTTTCGGCTGTCTCGTAATCTTTCTGCCCCAGCTTTACCGAGATGGCCGTTGCCGAACCTACGCCCACAGCCGCGCCGAAGGCGATAGACAGGTTCATAAAGGGAAAGGTGATGGCCAAACCCGATATGGCCAGCGGACCGACAACCTGACCGATAAAGATGCGGTCTATCATGTTGTAGAGCGACGAAGCCGTCATCGCGATAATAGCCGGCAGAGCATATTGGGCCAAAAGTTTGCCAACGGGTTTTGTTCCTAATTCTAAAGTCGCAGCCTTATTATCCATTTAAAGCATGTAATGTTTGCATGGACAAAGTTACGAAAATAATCCGACTGCCCTTTCATTGCGCCGGTTATTAATGCGGTTTTGCCGATTGCTTTCGGATAATTTGTTGTATTTTTGTACATCGAAAAAACAACAGCTGCCGCACGATGAAACAAGCCCTTACATTATACGAACTGAACGAACTCGTAGCCGAGACGCTGCAAAGTGTCATGCCCGACGAGTATTGGGTAGAGGCCGAACTGTCGGAAATTCGCGAGGTGCGGGGGCATTGCTACATGGAATTAATACAGAAAGACGAGCCGACGAATACGCCCGTTGCCAGAGCTTCTGCCAAGTGTTGGAAGAACAGATGGATGCTGCTGCGCCCCCATTTCGAGCGTACGGCGGGGCAGCATTTCCGGCCGGGTATGAAGGTGTTGCTGAAGGTGTATGCCGATTTTCATGCCGCTTTCGGCTTTTCGTGGATCGTTACCGATATCGATCCGATTTACTCGATGGGCGACATGGTGCGCAAGCGGCAGGAGATCATCGCGCGGCTGAAAGCCGAGGGCGTGTTCGAACTGCAGAAAGAGTTATGCTTGCCGATGTTTGCTCAGCGCATTGCCGTTATTTCGAGCGAGCAAGCGGCGGGTTACGGCGATTTTGTTCGGCAGCTCGCCGACAACCGTTCGGGATTCGTGTTCTATGTTCGGCTGTTTCGTGCCGTGATGCAGGGCGAGCAGGTTGAACAGAGCGTGATCGAGGCGTTGGATCGAATCAACGAGCGGGCCGACTGTTTCGATGCCGTGGCGATTATCCGCGGCGGCGGCGCGACGAGCGACCTGAGCGGTTTCGACACCCTTTTGCTGGCCGAGAATGTGGCCAATTTCCCCCTGCCGATCATCACCGGAATAGGGCACGACCGCGACGAGAGCATCTTAGACCTGATTGCTTACCACGGTGTGAAGACGCCCACGGCCGCCGCTGCTTACCTGATAGACAACCTGAGCCGAACGATGGAGCGCATCACCGATGCGCAAGACGAGATCGCCGGCACTGTACGCCATCGGATAGAGGCCGAACGGATGCGGCTCGGTCGCGTATCGCATCGAATTGCGTTTCTGTTTTCGCATTTCAAAGAAAATCAGATGGAGCGTTTGCAGCGCAATTACGTGGCCCTGGTAAAGGCCGTGGGCCGAGAACTTTCCGACGGCAAGAGTCGCCTGTCGTTGCTGGCCGGCAGGGTGCATCCCGCAGCCCGGCGCCGAATAACGGCCGAGCACCATCGGTTCGACATGCTCTGCCAGCGTTGCCGTTCGCTCGACCCCGGGCTACTGCTGCGCCGCGGTTACAGTATCACGCTGCACGAGGGGCGCGCCGTTCGCGATGCGAGCCTGCTGAAAAAAGGCGACCGGATAGAGACGCGTGTAGAAAAAGGAACATTAACATCAATCATAGACTGACATGACGAAAGAGGTAAACTACGAAACGGCCGTGCGCCAGCTGGAGAGCATCGTGCAGCGGATGGAGAACGACGAACTGAGTATCGACGAGCTGACCGACCAGCTGAAAACGGCGCAAAAGCTGATCAAACTTTGCAAGGAGCGGCTGACCAAGGCCGACGAAGAGATCAGAAAGGTGCTCGACGAGGAGAATTGAAAACGAAGTGATGACTTTTAAAACAGACAAGAATATGAAAGATATCGATTGGTCAAACTTAGCGTTCGGTTACATAAAAACCGATTATAACGTGCGCTGCTACTATCGCGACGGCCGATGGGGCGAGGTAGAAATCTGCTCGGACGAGCACCTCAACATGCACATGGCGGCTACCTGCCTGCACTACGGGCAGGAAGCCTTCGAGGGGCTGAAAGCCTACCGTTGTCCCGACGGCAAGGTCAGGGTATTCAGAATGGACGAGAATGCGGCCCGCCTGCAGAGTACCTGCCGCGGCATCATGATGCCCGAACTGCCCGCAGAGCGATTCGAAGAGATGGTCAGGCAGGCAGTCAGGCTCAACCAAGCCTACATCCCCCCCTACGAGAGCGGTGCCACGCTCTACATCCGTCCCCTGCTTCTGGGCATATCGGCCCAGGTGGGCGTGCATCCGGCTACCGAATACGTCTTTCTGATTTTCGTCACGCCCGTGGGCCCCTACTTCAAGGGCGGATTCGCCACCAACCCCTACGTCATCATACGCGACTTCGACCGTTCGGCCCCCTTGGGAACGGGCAAGTACAAGGTGGGCGGCAACTATGCCGCGTCGCTCTGCGCCAACCACATCGCCCACCAGAAAGGGTATGCCAGCGAGTTCTACCTCGACGCCAAAGAAAAAAAATACATGGACGAATGCGGAGCCGCCAACTTTTTCGGCATCAAAAACAATACGTACGTTACGCCGGCCTCGACCAGCATCCTGCCTTCGATCACCAACAAGAGCCTCATGCAGCTGGCCGAAGACATGGGCATGAAGGTAGAACGACGGCAGATACCCGAAGACGAACTGGAAACCTTCGAAGAGGCCGGTGCCTGCGGAACGGCGGCCGTGATCAGCCCCATCAGTTATATCGACGATCTCGATACCGGTCGGCGCTACAACTTCGGCGATCGGCCGGGACCCATCTCGGCAAAGCTCTACAACAAGCTGCGCGGCATACAATACGGCATCGAACCCGATAGGCACGGGTGGACAACCGTGGTGATCGACTGATGTGCCCGCTCCTCCTTTTTATATAGACCATCCGGAAAGCCGGGCGGTCTTTTTTCGGCTCGTCCTCTGGGTTGTAAACGCTTCTTTCGCCATTTTGCGCGAGGAAATTGGCTCGCCGGGCATCTGGCGCAGTATAAATAAATTGATTAACTTTGCAACCGTAACAAAAACAGCGTATGGGCAAGGGAAAATTAGAAAAGTTTGCCGAGATGAACACGTTCAGCAACGTGTTGCAATATCCGTTTTCGGCGATAGACAGTCGGCCGTTCCACATGCAGGGGCGCTGGGCCGAGGTGTATTTCAAAAACCGAAACCCCATTGTGCTGGAACTGGGTTGCGGCAAAGGCGAATATACCGTGGGGCTGTCCAAACTTTTTCCGCACATCAATTTTATCGGCGTCGACATCAAAGGCGCCCGAATGTGGACCGGCGCCAAGCAAGCCCTCGAAGAGGGGCTGGGCAACGTGGCTTTTCTGCGCACGCACATCGAACTGATCGACCGCTTTTTTGCCCCCGACGAGGTGTGCGAAATCTGGCTGACGTTCTCGGACCCGCAGATGAAGAACGCACGCAAGCGGCTTACAAGCACCGGCTTCATGAATCGCTATCGCAGGTTCCTGGTCGACGGCGGTATTATTCACCTCAAAACCGATTCCAACTTCCTCTTCACCTACACGGCTCACATGGTCGAGGTCAACCGCCTGCCCCTGCTCGTCAAAACCTCCGACCTGTACCACGACCCCCGCAGCATAGACGAAGATACGCGCCGGCTGTTGGAAATTCGCACCTATTACGAGTCGATGTGGATCGAGCGTGGGCTGAACATCCGCTACCTCAAGTTCCGGTTGCCGCAAACCGGCCAACTGATCGAACCCGACGTCGAAATACCGTTCGATGCCTACAGAAGCTACAACCGACAGAAACGAAGCAGCCGCTAACATACAAAAACATTATACCCAACCGACAAGATGACTTTATATCCAAAACTCATTACCGATGCGCTGGCAACGGTAATGTATCCCGGAACGAAAAAAAACCTGATGGAAAGCGGCATGCTGGCTGACGACGTCAGGATAGACGGCATGAAGGTAACGGTAACGCTGATATTTCCGCGCGAAACCGATCCGTTTCTCAAATCAACCGTCAAAGCCGTCGAGGCGGCCATCCACTTCCACGTAGACCGCGCCGTAGAAGTGACCGTCAAGACCGAATTCAAAACAGCGCCCCGCCCCGAAGTGGGCAAACTGCTTCCGCAGGTGCGCAACATCATTGCCGTTAGCTCTGGCAAAGGTGGCGTGGGCAAGTCCACCGTCTCGGCCAACCTCGCCATCGCCCTGGCTCGGCTCGGCTATCGGGTGGGCCTGCTCGATACCGACATCTTCGGACCGTCCATTCCCAAAATGTTTGGCGTAGAAGATGCACGTCCCTATTCGATAGAAAAAGACGGCCGGCAACTCATCGAACCCGTCGAACGCTACGGCGTGAAGCTGCTCAGCATCGGATTCTTCGTCGGCCGCGACACGGCAACGCTCTGGCGAGGCGGAATGGCAACGTCGGCTCTGAAACAATTGATAGCCGATGCCGACTGGGGCCCCCTCGATTACTTTATCTTAGACACGCCGCCCGGCACGAGCGATATCCACCTCACGCTGCTGCAAACGCTCGCCATTACCGGAGCCGTGATCGTGAGTACACCGCAAAACGTAGCGCTGGCCGACGCCCGCAAAGGTATCGACATGTACCGCAACGAAAGCGTAAACGTGCCCATCCTGGGATTGGTCGAAAACATGGCTTGGTTTACGCCCGCCGAGTTGCCCCAAAACCGCTACTACATCTTCGGCAAAGACGGCTGCAAAAATCTGGCCGACGAAATGAAAACGCCGCTTCTGGCACAGATCCCCATCGTGCAGAGCATCTGCGAGAGCGGCGACCGGGGCTGCCCGGCAGCCGTAAACGTCGACACGATGACCGGTCAGGCTTTCATCAACCTGGCGCAAGCCGTAGTAACCGTGACCAACCGGCGCAACAAAGAGCAAGGACCGACGAAGATCGTTCGGGTGAATCACTGAGCCGCCTCCCGGTTCTGCAACAACAGCGAAATGCCTCGACATGCAAGTTGTCGGGGCATTTCGCTGTTGCTTTTCGTTCGGCCGAGCTTAAGTACCTGTGAGTGCTTCGTTCAGAATTCGTTCGGCGTTCTCTATCCGCGCTTTCGACGGGGCTTCGATCTCGTTCAGCGTGTACCGGATGCCGAGCTTCTGCCATTTGTGAACGCCGAGCGCATGATAAGGCAGCACCTCAATGCGGCGGATGTTGCGCAGCGTTTTCAGGAAGTCGCACAGGCGCCGCAGGTCGTCGTCGTTGTCGGTGATGGTGGGCACCAGCACGTGCCGAATCCATACCGGCTTGTCGATGTCGGAGAGATAGCGGGCGCAGCCGAGTATATTCTCGTGCCCCCAGCCGGTGAGCCGTTTGTGCCCCTCGGGGTCGATGTGTTTGATGTCGAGCAGCACCAGATCGGTGTAGCGCATCAGCTCTTCGAACTTCGCGAAGAACGGTTCGTTCCGCGTAAAGGGCTGCGCGGCGGTATCCAAGCAAGTATTGATGTCCAGCGCCTTGGCTTTGCGAAACAGATCGATCATAAAGTCGATTTGCAGCAAGGCCTCGCCGCCGCTCACGGTGATGCCGCCCGTCTTGCCCCAGTACGATCGGTAGCGCAGAGCCTGTTCCAGCAGTTGGTCGGCCGTGCGCAGATCGTCCGAATGCGCGTCCCACGTGTCGGGATTGTGGCAGTAGCGGCAACGCATTTTGCAACCTTTTAGAAAGATGATGAAGCGGATGCCGGGACCGTCGACCGATCCGAACGTTTCGATGGAGTGGATGTATGCTTTGGGCGTGGTCATTTTCTTTTTCGTAGTGAGTTATCCTGTGCATGAAAACGACCGGCGGCAACGTTGCTGCGTAACCACCGGTCGTATGTTCGTTGTGTTTCGGGGCGAATGCTTACGCCAGCTTTTCGTGCGCTTGCCGCGCGATAACGTCCATTTGTTGTTCGCGGGTCAGGTCGATGAACTTCACGGCGTAACCGCTTACGCGGATGGTGAAGTTGGCGTATTCTTCTTTCTCGGGATGCTCCATGCAGTCGATGAGCTTGTCAACGCCAAAGACGTTCACGTTGAGGTGGTGCGCCCCCTTGTCGAAGTAGCCGTCCATGACGCCCACCAGCGTTTCTACCTGTTCGTCTTGCGTGTGGCCCAGTGTGCTCGGCGCGATGGTTTGCGTGTTCGATATGCCGTCGAGCGCGTACTCGTAAGGCAGCTTGGCCACCGAGTTGAGCGACGCCAGCAGTCCGTTTTTCTCGGCGCCGTACGATGGGTTGGCGCCCGGCGAGAGCGGTGCGCCGGCGGGACGTCCGTCGGGCATGTTGCTGGTGTATTTGCCGTACACCACGTTCGATGTGATGGTCAGGATGCTGGTCGTGGGTTCTGAATGGCGGTAGGTGTGGTGCTTGCGAATCATCTTCATGAAGGTTTTGAGCAGCCACACGGCGATGTCGTCGGCGCGGTCGTCGTCGTTGCCGTAGCGCGGGAACTCGCCTTCGGTTTTGAACTCGAGCGGGAATCCTGTTTCGTCGCGGATGATGTTCACCTTGGCATATTTAATAGCGCTGATGGAGTCGACCACATGACTGAAGCCTGCGATGCCCGTGGCAAAGGTGCGGCGCACGTCGGTGTCGATCAATGCCAGCTCGGCCGCCTCGTAGAAGTATTTGTCGTGCATGTAATGAATCAGATTCAGCGTGTTGACGTAAACGCCGGCCAGCCAGTCCATCATATCCATGAAGCGCGGCATGAACTCTTCGTACTTCACCACGTCGCCCATGATGGGGCGGAGCGCCGGTCCGCACTGTTCGCGTGTTTTCGAGTCGACACCGCCGCTGATGGCGTACGTGAGGCACTTGGCCAGGTTGGCGCGGGCGCCGAAGAACTGCATTTCTTTACCCGTTTGCGTAGCCGATACGCAGCAGCAGATCGAATAGTCGTCGCCCCAGATGGGTCGCATCACGTCGTCGTTTTCGTACTGGATCGAGCTGGTCGTTACCGATATTTTCGATGCGTAACGCTTGAAGCCTTCGGGCAGACGCGAGCAGTAGAGCACCGTGAGGTTGGGTTCGGGCGAGGGACCCATGTTTTCGAGCGTGTGCAGGAATCGGAAGTCGTTTTTCGTTACCATCGACCGCCCATCTTGTCCCATGCCGGCCATTTCGAGCGTAGCCCATACGGGGTCGCCCGAGAAGAGTTGGTTGTACGATGGGATGCGGGCGAATTTTACCATGCGGAATTTCATCACCAGGTGGTCGATCAGTTCCTGCGCTTCGGCTTCGGTCAGCGTACCTTCTTGCAGGTCGCGCTGGATGTAGATGTCGAGGAACGTAGAGATGCGGCCCACCGACATGGCAGCGCCGTTCTGCGTTTTGATGGCTGCCAGGTAGCCGAAGTACAGCCATTGTACGGCTTCGCGTGCGTTGGCCGCGGGTTGCGCGATGTCGAAGCCGTAGATCTGTGCCAGTTCTTTCATTTGTTCGAGCGACCGGATCTGCATCGACACCTCTTCGCGCAGCCTGATGATATCGTCGGTCATCACGCCGCAGCCCACGTAGCGCAGGTCTTCTTTTTTCTTTTCGATCAAGAAGTCGATGCCGTAGAGCGCCACGCGACGGTAGTCGCCCACGATTCGCCCGCGGCCGTAGGTGTCGGGCAGCCCCGTGAGGATATGGTTGTGGCGCACCAGTTTCATTTCGTCGGTATAAGCGTCGAACACGCCGTCGTTATGCGTTTTGTGGTACTCGGTGAATATCTTGTGCAGCTCTTGCGACGGCTCGTAACCGTAGGTGGTGCAAGCCTGCTCGGCCATTTTGATACCGCCGTAGGGCATGAAGGCGCGTTTCAGCGGTTTGTCGGTCTGCAGCCCCACCACTTTTTCCAGTTCGCGCGTATCCTTGCCCATATAAGCGGCGCCATACGCGGTGATACCCGAAACCACTTCGGTTTCCATATCCAGCACGCCGCCTTTGGCGCGTTCTTCTTTCTGCAGTTGCTGCAAAAGGCTCCAGAGCTGGTCGGTGGCCGGTGTCGCACCGCTAAGGAAGCGCTCGTCGCCGTCGTAGGCAGTATAATTGTTTTGAATAAAATCTCTGACGTCTACTTCGTCCGTCCATTTGGTTCCCTTGAACCCTCTCCATTGTTGTTTCATCGTTTGTTTTTTTAATTAATAATGGTAGAATGTTTATTAAACTTCTTTTTTCTTATCGCAGTGCAAATTTACGGTATTTTTTTCGGCTCGACAATACTAACTGATGGGTATTTTGCTATGCACACATTGCAAAATATGCGCATTCTGACCCCGCCGCCCGCTTGCGCAATAATTGTTTATGGTGATAAAAGCCCGCCAGTCGGAAACTTTTCGGCGGAATCCGCGGTGCGGCACCCGTCAGCCGCCATCCCTGACCCGGAAAGCGCTGTGCAGGGCTCGTTGCTTCCCCGCTTTTTCGTCGGAAGGGCAAAGAAAGACTCGAAAGCTACTGTTCTTCGACAAAACACCCCATTCAGACACTCTGAATGTCCTGTTCTGCGACAAAACACCCCATTCAGACACTCTGAATGCCCTGTTCTGCGACAAAACACCCCATTCAGACACTCTGAATGCACTGTTCTTCGACAAAACACCCCATTCAGACACTCTGAATGCCCTGTTCTTCGACAAAACACCCCATTCAGACACTCTGAATGCCCTGTTCTGCGACAAAACACCC
>CAUQAO010000011.1:0-28484 GCA_963515815.1 uncultured Prevotella sp. | reverse complement strand
CTTGTGTTTAAGCTCTACGATTGCGGGCAAATTGGCTAAATCGCCTTCCATGGAAAATACGCCGTCGACAACAATCAACTTAACGGCATCATGGGGCAACTTCTGCAAGATACGTTCCAAGTCTTCCATATCATTATGCTTGTAGCGTAACTGCGTAGCAAACGACAGTCTTCTTCCGTCTACGATGCTGGCATGGTCGCGATCGTCGCAGATGATATAGTCGTTGCGTCCTACTACTATGGCCAACACACCTTGATTCACAGAGAATCCGGTAGAAAAACAGATGGCATCCTCTTTGTGCTCGAATTCGGCGAGTTCTTTCTCCAACTGCACATGAAGATCGAGCGTACCGTTAAGGAACCGGCTTCCTGCGCACCCCGATCCGTACTTGTCTAACGCTGCTTTTGCGGCTTTGATCACGCGCTCATCGCCCGTCAATCCGGTGTAAGCATTCGAGCCGAACATCAAGACCCGATGTCCCCCCATTTCCACTTCTGTTCCTTGTTTACTTGTTATCTCTCTGAAATACGGATATACGCCAGCTTCCATGTATTTTTGTGGCTCGCGATAACTTTTGTATCTTTCTTGTAGTTGTCCCATTTTTAATGTAAAAATAGGTATAAATACCCTGTAAATTTTAATAGGCTGCAAAGATACGAAAAAAACGCATTACTAATTCTTTTTTGATGAATAAAACACACTTTCCTCTATTTTCAGAGCGTTCATTTTCAGTTATTAAGCAAAATGTACTACTTTTGCAATAACTACATTGCGTGAAAATTAAGCGTATAAATCATCCAACTGAAACAGACAAACAGCAACGTATGAAAAAGATACGTTTTATTATGAATCCCATATCGGGTACCCACAACAAAGCCGGTATTCCCCAATTAATCGAATCTACGATAGATAAAGAGCGATTCGAGTTCGATATCAAGATGACCGAACATGCGGGGCATGCATCCGAACTGGCTGAAGAAGCCAAAGACAAGGGTATAGATGTGGTGGTGGCTATAGGTGGCGACGGCACGGTTAACGAAGTGGCGCGTGCCATTGTACACTCGCCCACGGCTTTGGGTATTGTGCCTTGCGGTTCGGGAAACGGTCTTGCGCGCCATCTGATGATACCGATGAATTTGCGAAAATCGCTTCGGATTATCAATAAATGCGAAATACACGAACTGGATTACTGCATCATTAACGATTATCCATTTTTCTGCACATGCGGCATGGGGTTCGACGCGTTCGTCAGCATGAAGTTTGCAGAGAGCGGAAAACGCGGACTTATCACTTATGTTCAAAAAGTGCTGGAAGAGGGACTGAAGTACCGGCCAGAGACATATGAGATACAAGACGAGCATGGCATCAGCAAATACAAGGCGTTTTTGATATCATGCGCCAACGCATCGCAATACGGTAACAACGCTTTCATCGCCCCTCAGGCCTCGATGAGCGATGGCCTGATGGATGTGATTATTATGGAGCCTTTCGATTTAATTGAAGCGCCACAAATCAGTATCGACATGTTCAACAAAACGCTGGACAAGAATTCGAAGATCAAAACTTTCAGGACGAAGAAGCTGCACATAAGAAGAAGCAGACCGGGCGTGATACATTACGACGGCGACCCTGTGATGATGGGTGAAGATATTGATATAGAATTAAAAGAAAAGGGTATCAGAATAATCGTAAACCCCGATGCCGACAAGCGCCAACGACAACCCAACGCCTTTCAAAATGTCGCATCCGAGCTGTTTAACGAAATCAATATCGTGCGCGAAGATCTCTCGAAACAAACCCGACACATACAGGCTTTAAGCAAAGTGTTGCAGCGAAAGCTCAATATTTAATCCTCTCACGCACCGGCGGCCTTAAAGATAAAAGCTGCCGGTTAGTTTTTCATACCATTCCGTCATTTCGCCTTCACGATCGAACATCGTAAATACGTGTTCGCTCAGTCTGTCGGGCCGCTGTTTACAGAAAGCGAGCAAACAGCGCTTGGGGGGCTTGCGAAAAGACGTTTTGACCAGGTGTTTTCTACGCAAATAAAGCCCTGCTATCACCGCGCTTGCCACGAACCGTTCCATATAATCGACTGGAAGAACCACACTCATTTCGCCATCATCCGTCAGCAATCGGGCAGCCGAACGACACAGATCGTCGTACGAAAGCATATCGGTATGCCGAGCATTGGCACGCCTTGCCTCGACATTACGCAGACCGTTGATAAAAAACGGCGGATTGGCAACAATGCAGTCAAAGCACGTCACGGTATCGAATTGCTGCAAGGCCGTGTGCAAAATCGCTATTCTGTCGGAATAAGGCGATGCCATCACATTGGCCGTTGCCTGCAGACAGGCCTCTTCGTCTATGTCGATGGCCGTGACGCTGGCAGAAGCGAAACGCTGCGCCATCATCAGGGCGATGAGTCCCGTTCCGGTTCCGACGTCGAGAATGCGTGTGCCTCCCGCAGCCCATGCACCTAACAAAACGCCGTCTGTGCCAACTTTCATAGCACATCTATCTTGCTGTACGGCAAATGTCTTGAACTGAAACCTTTCGTTACTCATCCTTCTGATAACGCCCAATCGGGCATTTTATTGCAACACCTTCGTCTCTGAAAAATGGCGGCGGGAGCCCCGCCAATCACTTTTCGGACAAAAACACAGCGGCGGGAGCCCCGCTAATCACTTTTCGGACAAAAACACAGCGGCGGGAGCCCCGCTAATCACTTTTCGAACAAAAACACAGCGGCGGGAGCCCCGCTAATCACTTTTCGAACAAAAACACAGCAGCGGGAGTCCCGCCATCACCTAATTAGTCTTAATAGTACCAACGGGCCCTGCCGGTTTCAAGAAAAAAAATAGTACCTTTGCACATCAATAACGAAAAGGACAATATGAGCAAAAAAGATAATACATCTATCCAAATGATTGCCGATTTCGAAGGGGATATTGCCAATCTTTTTAATATCAACATCGAGGGCGACGTCGCTATTCTGCCTACACGCAACATGGTGATGTTCCCCGGGGTACTCTCTCCGATTCTTATCGGCCGCGAAAGCAGCATGATGTTGATTGAAAAGGCAAAGAAGAATCCCGAAATGGTGTTCGCCATCTTCTGCCAAAAAAATGCAGATGTAGAAGAGCCGCATCAAAAAGACCTGTACGAATATGGCGTATATGCACGCCTGGTACGTATATTGGAGATGCCGGGACATGGACACAACGTCACGGCTATTGTCCAGTCGATGGGCCGATGCAGATTAGGGAAGGTCAACAAGCTGCGCCCCTTCATGCAGGGTACCACCGTTTTAGAAGCCGAAGCGCTGCCCGAACCAACCGACACCGAATACCGTACGGCAACAGAAGACCTGCGCAAGCAGACCGTTGCATATATTAAAGAAAACGACGAGATAGCCGACGAGGCTCAATTCGCACTGAACAACATTCAGAACAACATACTGGTCGTAAATTATATCTGTACCAATCTGCCTTTCAGCACCGACGATAAAATGGAAATGCTGAAAGCCAACTCGATGATCGAGCGCATACTGATCACGCTAAAGGTACTGAACAAAGAAATGCAACTGCTCGAACTGAAACGCAATATACGTACCAAGACACGCGAAGATATAGACGAACAACAACGCGAATACTTTCTTCAGCAGCAGATAAAGAACATAAAAGAAGAGCTGGGCAACGGCGACGGATCGCCCGAAAGGCACGATCTGGAACAGAAAGCCGGACAAAAACGATGGACGGAAGAGGTAAAAAGCGTCTTTGAGAAAGAGCTCGACAAACTGGATATGTACAATCCGCAAAGTCCGGAGTACAGCGTTCAGCTGAACTATCTGCAAACAATGGTCAATCTTCCGTGGGGAGAATACACGGAAGATAACCTCGATCTGAAACGCGCACAGCGCACGTTAGACCGCGACCACTACGGCATGGAGAAAGTGAAAGAACGTATCTTGGAATATATGGCCGTGCTGAAATTGCGCGGAAACCTGAAATCGCCGATCCTGTGCCTCTACGGTCCGCCGGGAGTAGGCAAAACGAGTCTGGGCAAGAGTATCGCCGCCGCCATGAAAAGAAAATACGTCAGAATCTCGCTCGGCGGCGTTCACGACGAATCGGAGATACGCGGACACCGTCGGACATATATCGGCGCCATGCCCGGTCGTATCATCAAGAGTCTGCAAAAAGCCGGTTCGTCTAATCCTGTGTTCATCCTCGACGAGATAGATAAAGTAACCCAGAACACCATCAACGGCGATCCGTCGTCGGCGCTGCTCGAGGTGTTGGATCCGGAACAAAACAACGCCTTCCACGATAACTATTTAGACGTAGACTATGACCTGTCGCACGTTATGTTTATCGCTACGGCCAACGATCTTAACACGATACCACGCCCCCTCTTGGATCGAATGGAAATTATAGAAGTGAGCGGCTATATCACCGAAGAAAAAATCGAAATAGCCAAACGGCACCTGGTACCGCGAGAACTGGAGAATACGGGGCTGAACACCTACACGCCCAAAATCAAGTTCAACAAAGCATCGCTCGAGAAGATCATCGAACAGTACACGCGCGAAAGCGGCGTGCGACAGTTAGAGAAACAAGTCAACAAAGCACTGCGGAAAATGGCTTTCAACAAAGCGATGGACGGTTTCCTGCAGTATCAAGATATTACCCCCGAGAAATTAGACAGACTACTCGGCAAGCCACCTTTTTATAGAGACATATACCAGGGCAACGACTATGCAGGCGTGGTGACCGGACTGGCATGGACAAGCGTGGGCGGAGAAATTCTGTTTATCGAGACGTCTATCAGCAAAGGAAAGGCAGGCAAACTGACACTTACCGGCAACTTGGGCGACGTGATGAAAGAGTCGGCCGTCATTGCGCTCGAATATGTCAAAGCGCATGTCGACACATTGGGCATCGACTACCGGCTGTTCGATCAATGGAATATACATATCCACGTTCCTGAAGGCGCCACGCCGAAAGACGGACCGTCGGCAGGAATCACCATCGCCACGTCCATTGCCTCGGCCCTTACACAGCGAAAGGTACGAAAGAACACCGCCATGACGGGCGAGATTACGCTCCGCGGCAAAGTGCTTCCGGTGGGCGGAATCAAAGAAAAAATACTGGCAGCCAAGCGGGCCGGCATCACCGATATACTGATGTGCAAAGAAAACAAGAAGAACATCGAAGAGATTCCGGAAAAATACCGCAAGGGCGTCGAGTTCCATTACGTGGAGAACGTGCAGGAGGTGTGGCAGTTTGCGCTGACAAACGAACTGGTCGATAACCCGATAGATCTGACCGTATCCGACGTAAACCTGCCGAAAGATGCGCTATCAACGAACCTTACCGCCGTTTAAATTCGTAAAATGATATTCGAACTGCAACATATCGACCCGGCATCCGATGCACGCACCGGACTTATCACAACCGCTCATGGCCAGATCAAAACCCCGATCTTCATGCCGGTGGGAACGGCGGGCACAGTGAAGGCAGTGCATT
The DNA here is from genome assembly GCA_963515815.1 of uncultured Prevotella sp. GTDB lineage: Bacteria > Bacteroidota > Bacteroidia > Bacteroidales > Bacteroidaceae > Prevotella. Next base: position 22,950 of record CAUQAO010000011.1, on the reverse strand, counting down.
TCAGCGAACTGAAACAGCAAATCAATGCGCAAATCATACTCGGCAACACCTATCACCTGTACCTGCGGCCGGGCTTAGACATATTGCGGGCTGCCGGAGGCCTGCACCGGTTCAACGGTTGGGACCGACCCATCCTTACCGATTCGGGCGGATTTCAGGTGTTCTCGCTGACAGGCATCCGCAAACTGCGCGAAGAGGGATGCGAGTTCCGATCGCACATCGACGGATCGAAGCATTTCTTCACGCCCGAAAATGTGATGGACACCGAACGAGTGATCGGCGCCGATATCATGATGGCATTCGACGAATGTGCACCCGGAAACAGCGATTACCGATACGCCAAACAGAGCATGGAGCTGACACATCGTTGGCTCGACCGCTGCGTGGAGCGTTTTCAAGCAACCGAACCGCTGTACGGATACCATCAAAGCTTGTTCCCCATCGTTCAGGGTTGCACCTATAAAGACCTCAGAGAAGAGTCGGCAAAATACATCGGCGACAAGGATGCCGACGGAAATGCCATCGGCGGACTGGCTGTCGGCGAGCCCACCGAAGTAATGTACGACATGATCGAGGTAGTCAACGCCATTCTGCCGAAAAACAAACCGCGATACCTCATGGGCGTAGGAACACCGCAAAACATTCTCGAAGCAATAGAGCGTGGCGTCGACATGTTCGACTGTGTTATGCCGACCCGTAACGGCCGCAACGCAATGCTGTTTACCTATCAGGGAACGATGAACATGAGGAACAAGAAATGGGAAAACGATTTTACACCGCTCGACAACGACGGATGCGACACCGACAGGCTGTACACCAAAGCATACCTGCACCACCTGTTCAAAGCACAGGAATTTCTGGCGCTCCAGATCGCCTCTATACACAATCTGGCGTTCTACCTCAGGCTCGTTACCGACGCCCGGCAGCACATCGAACAGGGCGACTTCGTTGTGTGGAAGCGTAACATCATCGAGCAATTGGGCCAGCGAATATAAACCGAATATGAAAACGATCAAGACACGAAGACGATACCTCAGACTGCAGAAAGCAAGGCGGTGGACTCGCCGACGCTTCGCTTTCGTCGGTCGGTCGGCTAGGTGGATGAGCCGCAATCTCGGTTTCTTGCGCGTATTGAATCCGAAGAGATACATCAAGATCATCGACTGGTACATCATGAAGAAATTCATCGGTACGTACATCTTCTCGATAGCATTGATCATAGCCATAGCCATCGTATTCGACTTTAACGAGAATCTGTCGAAGTTTACCGAATACAAGGCGCCGGTGCGAGCCATCATCTTCGACTATTACGCCAACTTCATCCCCTACTACTCGAATCTGTTCAGTCCGCTGTTCGTTTTCATTGCCGTCATCTTCTTCACCTCGAAGCTGGCCGGCAATTCAGAAATCATCTCGATGTTAGCCTCGGGCATCTCGTTCAAACGCCTCATGCGCCCCTACATGATCTCGTGCGTGCTCATCTCGGCGCTGTCGTTTTACCTCAGTGCCTTCGTCATTCCGCACGGTACGGTGATACGGCAGAACTTCGAAAGCATGTACCGCAACAACCGAAAACGGACGGCGGCCGACAACGTGCAACTGCAGGTAGGGCGCGGGATCATCGCCTACATACAGCACTACGACAACAAAACGAAACGAGGCTACGGCTTTTCGCTCGACAAGTTTGAAAACAAAAAACTCGTAAGCCACATGACCGCAATGGACATTCAGTACGATACGATATCGGATTCGAAGTACCATTGGACGGTAACCGGATGGAAGATCAGACAACTGAAAGGTCTCAGAGAGCACATCACCAGCGGAACGACCAAAGACACGTTGATACAGATGGAACCGACAGATCTGGTCTACTCCAAAGGGCAGCAAGAAACTTTCACAAGCCCCGAACTGAAAGACTACATCAGCAAGCAGGTAGACCGCGGATCGGGCAACGTGGTACAGTATCAGGTAGAGTATCATAAGCGCATCGCCTCGTCGTTTGCCTCGTTCATCCTCACCATCATCGGCCTGTCGCTGTCGTCGCGCAAACGCAAAGGTGGTATGGGGCTATACCTCGGGCTGGGGTTAGGGCTCAGCTTTTTGTACATCATGTTGCAAACCGTGTCGTCTACCTTCGCTATCAACGCCGACACGCCGCCCGTCTTAGCCGCATGGTTCCCCAACATTCTGTTCGCCTTCGTGGCCTACTTCTGTTATCGGAAAGCCCCCAATTAAGCGCCCCGAAAATAACAGTTCGCACACAAGCGACGGACGAAAACAGCAAAACTGGCATAATTTTTTAAAACATCAGAAAAAAAAGAAGAATATGAAATTCGAATCATTAGAATTAAACAACAACATATTGGACGCATTATACGATATGCGCTTCGATACCTGTACACCGGTGCAAGAAAAGTGTATACCCGAAATACTGAAAGGACACGACGTAATGGGTGTTGCACAAACAGGAACCGGAAAAACAGCCGCCTATCTGCTGCCCATTCTCAGCAAAATAGACAGCGGCAACTATCCGACCGACGCCATCAACTGCCTGATTATGGCACCCACACGCGAACTCGCACAGCAAATAGACCAGGCCATGCAGGGCTTCGGCTACTACCTGCAAGGCGTAAGCAGCGTGGCCATCTACGGCGGCAACGACGGCAACCGATACGACCAGGAACTAAAAAGCCTGCGACTGGGGGCCGATGTCGTAATTGCCACCCCCGGACGCTTCATCAGCCACATCAGTTTGGGCAATGTAGACCTTAGCAAGGTCAGCTTCTTCGTGCTCGACGAGGCCGACCGCATGCTCGACATGGGCTTTTCAGACGATATCATGACCATCGCCAAGAAGCTACCCAAAACCTGTCAAACCATCATGTTCTCGGCCACCATGCCCGAGAAAATCAACGAACTGGCACGCACGCTGCTCAAGAATCCGGTCGATATTAAACTGGCCGTAAGCAAACCCGCCGATAAAATAAAGCAAAGCGCATACATCTGCTACGAAACACAGAAGCTCGGCATCGTGCAAGACATCTTCAAGAAAGGGCGCCTGCAGCGCGTCATCGTGTTCTGCGGATCTAAACAAAAAGTAAAACAAGTAAGTCAGGCACTGCAACTTTTAAAAATCAACTGCGGCGAAATGCACTCCGACCTGGATCAATCGCAACGCAATGAAGTGATGTATCGTTTTAAAAGCGGCCAAATCGACGTGCTCGTAGCAACCGATATCGTGGCACGAGGCATCGATATCGACGACATCGCCATGGTCATCAACTACGATGTGCCGCACGACGCCGAAGATTATGTGCATCGCATCGGCCGAACAGCACGTGCCGACAGAGACGGTATGGCCATCACACTGGTATCGAACGACGATATGCACTACTTCCGGCAGATAGAAAAATTCCTCGAAAAAGAAATTGAAAAAATACCGCTCCCAACCGATTTAGGCGACGAACCCGAATACGCTTCGAGCGAAAAATCGCAACGCCGATACACCTCGGAAAAATCTGTTCGGCGCAAGAATCGCGACCAGACAGCTCATAAACACAAACCTCGGCACAGCGACGAAAACACTGCTCGCCCAATCAAACCAGCAGATCGTACCTCCGAAGACAGCACATCAGCCGAGAAACAACCGAAACCCAGGCGGCAGCAACGTCGCAACCGTTCGGAAGAGCCCGTTGCACAAAACGGAAAACAACCGAAAGAGCGGACCGAACCGACACAGAATGCCGGTAAAAACCGTCGGCAACAACCCGCCGAGAACAAACAACAACCAGACAGCAGACGTAACAACCGGCACAAACGGCGTAACAGCAATTGCAATAAACAGGGACAAAATGCCCAGGGCAACCGCCAGCCGGCACCCAAAAAGAAATCTGAAACAATGAAAGAAAGCAGATTGTCGACCATCATTAAGAAACCGCTGCGCTGGCTAAAATCACTCGGCAAGAAGTAGAAGCCCTGTTAAAATTGCACATACATACAGCGAGCATCTGACGAAAAGACAGTTTTCTGCACAATACGCTTATATTTTTTCTGCTATTTCATAAATAGATCTTTCGTTTTGTTTGTTATTGAAGCAAAAATATATAACTTTGCAACCGGATGAGCTGTTTTCAGCAAATTCTATCAATTATTTAACGTAAAAGAATATGAAAGCAACAGAAGTAGTAGAAAAATTGAGCGTACGTTTTCCCAACGAGCCTGAATACATACAGGCTGTCAGCCAAGTATTGACAACCATCGAGGATGAATACAACAAACATCCCGAGTTCGAACGATCCAACTTAGTAGAACGCTTGTGCATCCCCGACCGAATTCTTCAGTTCCGGGTCAATTGGATAGACGACAAAGGAAACGTACAAACCAACATGGGCTATCGCGTGCAACACAACAATGTAATAGGCCCCTATAAAGGCGGAATACGGTTCCATGCATCGGTCAATCAATCGATCTTAAAGTTTCTTGCATTCGAACAAACTTTCAAAAACTCGCTCACCACGCTGCCGATGGGCGGCGCAAAAGGCGGAAGCGATTTCTCGCCACGCGGAAAAAGCAACGCCGAAGTGATGCGATTCTGCCAGGCTTTCATGCTCGAATTATACAGGCACATCGGTCCCGACGAAGATGTTCCGGCAGGAGATATAGGTGTTGGCGGGCGCGAAGTCGGCTATATGTTCGGCATGTATAAGAAGCTGACCCATCAGTTCTGCGGCATTCTCACAGGAAAAGGACAAGAGTTCGGCGGTTCTCTTATTCGCCCCGAAGCCACAGGCTATGGCAATGTCTACTTCCTTCAGAACATGTTGCACACCCGCGGCATCGACTTGGCCGGAAAAACCGTATTGGTTTCCGGTTCGGGTAATGTAGCACAATATACCGTCGAAAAACTGATTGAACTGGGAGCCAAACCGGTTACCATGTCTGATTCGGACGGATATATCTACGATCCCGACGGTATAGATCGTGAAAAACTCGACTATATCATGGAACTTAAAAACATCGAGCGTGGGCGCATCAGCGAATACGCCGAAAAATACGGCGTGAAATATGTACCCGGCGCAAAACCCTGGTTCGAGAAAGCAGACATAGCCACCCCCTCTGCTACCCAAAACGAAATCAACGAAGAAGCAGCAAAGGCACTCGTCGCCAACGGAGTCATCTCAGTTAGTGAAGGAGCAAACATGCCTTGCACACCCGAAGCCATCAGAGTTTTTCAAAACGCCAAGATTTTATACGCGCCCGGAAAAGCAGCCAATGCCGGAGGCGTAGCCGTATCGGGTCTTGAAATGACGCAGAACTCAGAGCGGTTGAAATGGAGCCGTGAAGAGGTGGATGCTAAGTTACACGACATTATGAATAAAATTCACACCAACTGCATGAAATACGGAACGCAAGATAACGGTTACATCAATTACGTTAAAGGCGCCAACATCGCTGGATTCCTGAAAGTAGCCAGAGCCATAATGGCACAAGGCATCATGTAGCGTCGCCAAAGTTTGCACCTACAGCACTTCGGCACGTTGCAAAACGGAAAAATACAATGTACGACCCTGCGTTAATAAAGTTTAATCGTGTAAAAATTATTTTTCGCTTATATCCTTGTTTTGAATTTATATATTACCTTTGCAACCGCAATCCGAATCATAGTTTTGTGATGGTGCGTTAGTTCAGTTGGTTAGAATGCCTGCCTGTCACGCAGGAGGTCACGAGTTCGAGTCTCGTACGCACCGCTTTAAGTACTCTGAAAATAACATCAGATATTTCTAAAGAAAATAATAAGTATCATAACTTTCAGGAGTTATGATATTTTTGTTTTATATCACCTTCTCTTTTCGAAGTATGTTTTTTCATCATGAGTTGCTTCGTAACCGTCGGTCTCTTTAAGTCGGAAACGACGCTTACTTATGGTAATCGGGGAGCGCGTCGCCCGTTGGCGTGTTGCGCCCCCCGATGAAAAGAGTGTTTGGTTTACAACTACCTTGCAGACATTCACGATGTAATGTCCGGGGGGAGTTGTGTTTACTTCACGATTACCTTACGTCTGCTTACGATGTAAACGCCTGCGGGCAATTGATGGCGTGCGGCGGCGAGGCGATCGACCACGCAGCGACCTTGCAGGTCATACACCGGACCGTCCGTGCCTATAGCATCGTTCGTTACGCCATCGATGCCGGTGGTCTCGCCTTCGAGGATGACGGAGAATTCCTTGGCACCTAGCGTCTTCGGACAAGTGATATAGGCGCGATAAGCGGGAACCGTGGCGCCGGGGTTGTCGGTCGTTACCTTATGGAACTTGCCGTCGGGCTGCAAGATGTAGGCGTTGGCTGCTGCTGCCGTAGCGTTGTCCACGCCGTCCACCGTGCCCACGAAGCTGAAAGCTCCGGCGGTCTGCTTCAAGGCATCGGTCTTGTAGGCTTTCACCTGCAGGTTATAGCCGCCGAGTTGTGGCGTGCCGTCGGCAGTAATGTAATATGGCCGGTATGCTTCGAGCTTATCCTTCACGTCCTTGAAACTGATTGCGCTGTTGTTGCCGGCCGAGATGGTGTGGGCTTTGAAACTTCCGTTACGAGGCAGCTCGTAGGTAGCCTTCGTGGCGGTGAAGTCGAGCGCGATGGGCAGCGGCGTGCCGTCGGTGAGGCGGAAGTTTTCACACGCCCAGCGACTGTTCGCCGTGTCGTAATACACGTAGTTGGTCTTGCTCTTGTCGGGTGCGTGGTAGAGGCCCGGCATTTCGCCCAGCGTCTGTACCCAGTGGCAAGCGTCTGTGCGGTTGTTCTGCAAGAGCTTGGTTACCTCGCCGCTCTTGAGTTGCTTTCCCGTTACCCGCGTGCCCTGTGGCGTATCGCTACAGATATTGAGGTGGTAGCAGTTGTTCAGGATGCTATACCGCTCGGGAGCGAAGGTTCTTAAGCCTCCGCCTATTTGGCTTACATTGCCACTACCGAGGTAGAGGCAGTTGTTCAGCGTGCATAGATATTGAGGATTATCATGCCAAATATCATATACAAACCCGGACATCTCTCCATAGGCTGTGGATTCGGTATTATACAGAGGGACGAATAATATTTTGACGAGACAGTCGGTCATGGTAACCCGTTTTGTCTATTTCGCACAGGAACATCCCGACAATTTTCTGCATCTTATTCTTATCAATCAGGTAACATCGCTCTTGGCCGTGATGTTTCTCGTGATATGTTTTGTCAAATACACGCCATTCATCGTTGCAGCCATCAGTCTGACGGCCTACGGAATCGTTGCAGCCTATCTGCGGGAACCCTTCCTCACCAATGTTTTCGTCTTTTTCGTTGCCGTACAGTTCCTCTTCTGCGTATTGGGCGAAATGCTCCGGCGCAACGTACAACACGTGCAGACGGAGAATACCGACCTGCACCACCGCGAGACGGCACTGATGCACGCCGTCAGACTCAACCAGCAGGAGATAGAGGCTTATCTGCGCATGAGCAACAGCGATCACTCATCGCCCCAGGACACCGATCGCCTGTTTCGGATGCTTAGGCCGAAGTCGCAACGCAATCTTATCCATTTATTGATCGAAAAAGGATATTTAAATAACGGCGAAGCGAAAAGATAGATTCCTCTACAGAGCGTGTTCATATATCACTTGCCCGTTACGAATCAAAATAACAATATCCATCATTAAAATTGGAAAAGGCACAGTATTTTACCCATTTTTGGTCTCAGATGGCGACCAGTCGACGCATAAAATTCATTTTTGGTCTCAGATGGCGACCAGCCGGCGCGTAAAATCCATTTTTGGCCTCAGATGGTCACCATCCAGCGTGTAAAATCCATTTTTGGTCCCAGATGGTCACCATCCAGCGCATAAAATTCATTTTTGGTCCCAGATGGTCACCATCCAGCGTGTAAAATCTATTTTTGGTCCCAGATGGTCACCATCCAGCGTGTAAAATTCATTTTTGGTCTCAGATGGTCACCATCCAGCGCTTAAAATCTATTTTTTGTCTCAGATGGTCACCATCCAGCACATAAAATCCATTTTTGGCCCCAAATGGTCACCATCCACTATGAATCGCCGGAACTCATGAAGCGTATGAAAAACACAACATTGAACTTACCGGTAAAAGCATGCGGAAAATTAAGGCCAAAAAGAATTAACAGTACAAAAAAGGAGATTTTATCCCGGCCAATGTGCCCTATTCAAGTGTTTTTCGTAACTTTGCGACCATAATTTTAGGCTATGACTGGAACAAAAAGAATTAAAACTGCTTTGATTTCCGTTTTCCATAAAGACGGTTTAGCGCTTTTGCTCGCCAAGCTCGATGCAAAAGGCGTAAAATTTCTTTCGACAGGAGGTACGCAACAATATATAGAGTCGCTCGGTTATCGATGTCAGACGGTAGAGAGCATCACAACTTACCCTTCTATTTTGGGCGGCCGAGTAAAAACTTTGCATCCTAAGATTTTCGGTGGGATATTGAGTCGCCGTGATAATGAGAACGATCGGCAGCAAATGGAGCAATATGATATTCCGGACATCGATTTGGTTATCGTCGATCTTTATCCTTTTGAGCAGACCGTTTCCGATGGAGCCTCAGATGCGGATATCATCGAGAAAATCGATATTGGCGGCATTTCGCTAATTCGGGCCAGTGCGAAGAACTTCAAAGAGGTGGTTATTGTTCCGAGCAAGGCCGAATACGCCATGCTTTTAGATATCCTTGATCAGCGCGGAGCAGAAACAGAATTGGAAGAAAGACTATTGTTTGCCGAACGTGCTTTCGATATCAGTAGCCGCTACGACATGGCTATTCATCATTGGTTTGCTCACAAAACGACAAATCGGTAGGACTTGCCGAACAGAGCAGAATGTTTTAGAAAAATATATAAAATATAAAAGAAATGGGATTCTTCTCTTTTATCCAAGAAATTGCAATGGATTTGGGTACAGCGAACACGATTATTATCAGCAACGATAAAATAGTAGTCGACGAGCCTTCAGTTGTTGCGCTCGATCGGCGTACCGACAAGATGATCGCTGTAGGTGAGAAAGCAAAAATGATGTACGAAAAGACGCACGATAACATTCGTACGATTCGTCCATTGCGCGACGGTGTAATTGCAGACTTTACTGCTTGCGAACAGATGATGCGCGGCTTAATCAAGATGGTTAGACCGGGCAGAAGACTGTTTCCGACCTCGCTTCGAATGGTAATCGGCGTACCGTCGGGCAGCACAGAAGTAGAGTTGCGGGCGGTACGTGATTCTGCCGAACATGCCGAAGGTCGGGATGTATATTTGATCTTCGAACCAATGGCGGCAGCTATCGGTATCGGCATTGATGTAGAGGCGCCCGAAGGCAACATGATAGTCGACATAGGCGGTGGCAGTACCGAGATTGCTGTTATTTCTCTGGGCGGTATCGTATCTAATAATTCTATCCGAACAGCAGGCGATGATCTCACAGCCGATATTCAAGAATACATGAGCAGGCAACATAATGTGAAAGTAAGCGAGCGTATGGCCGAACGCATCAAGATTCATGTAGGTTCGGCATTAACCGATTTAGGCGACGAAGCTCCGGGCGATTATGTTGTACATGGCCCGAATAGGATAACAGCTCTGCCAATGGAAGTTCCGGTATGCTATCAAGAGATAGCACACTGTTTGGATAAAACTATTGCCAAAATAGAAAACGCAGTGTTATCGGCATTAGAGGCAACCCCGCCTGAACTTTATGCCGATATCGTAAAAAACGGAATCTATTTGAGTGGCGGCGGTGCATTGCTGCGTGGGCTTGATAAACGATTAACGGATAAAATCAATATTCCTTTTCATATAGCAGAAGATCCGTTGCATAGCGTAGCAAAGGGAGCCGGTATTGCGTTGAAGAATGTTGATCGTTTCTCTTTCTTGATGAGATAACAGATAATAAGACGAATAATAAAATTGAAAATCGAATGCATGTATGCGGAATCTCATTGAGTTTCTTGCAAAACACAACCATTGGATTGTTTTTATTATACTCGAAGCAATCAGTTTTATACTTCTATTTCGGTATAACAGCTATCAGGGTAGTGTATGGTTTTCGTCAGCCAATGTCGTAGCGGGCAAGGTATATGAATTAAGTTCTCAGTTAGAAACCTTCTTTACCTTGACGTCGGCCAATGAAAAACTGACGGAGCGCAATTTGCTATTGGAGCGAAAAGTAACAGAACTAGCAGAACAACTGACAACGCTTACGAAAGATTCGTCATATTTGAAAAAAGATCTGAAACAACTGTCCGACTATCATTTAATCCCCGCAAAAATAGTTAGCAACTCTCTGGATCGACAAGATAATCTGATTACGCTGAACAAAGGTTCGCTTGATGGCGTTAAGAAGGATATGGGTGTGGTTTGCGGAACAGGAGTAGTCGGCGTCATTTATTTAGTCTCTTCGCATTATTCGGTTGTTATTCCGCTACTAAGTTCTAAGTCTAATATCAGCTGTAAGATCCAAGACCGTCAGTATTTCGGATATTTACGTTGGTCGGGAGGGGCTACCGACGAGGCTTTTTTAGATGATGTTCCGCGTCATGCACGCTTCAAGTTATACGAGAATATTGTAACCAGTGGCTATTCTTCTATTTTCCCACCCAATATTTTGGTTGGAAAAATATTACATGTATATAACTCTCCCGACGGAGTTTCTTATCGATTATGCGTCAAGCTTTCGACAAACTTCAGTACATTGCGTGATGTTTGTGTGGTAGACAATACTGCCATGAGAGAGCAAATTGAGATATTGAAAGCTGCACAAGATTCTATGCAGTCTAAATAGAATATTAAGAATAAGACTATGGGTGTAGACTTATTGAAAGGAATTTCGTTCTTTATCCTGCTCTTGCTGTTGCAAGTGTTGGTATTCAATCATATTCATCTTTTTGGTTGGGCTACTCCTTTGTTGTATGTTTACGTCATGTTATTATTCAGAAGGAATTATCCTAAGTGGGGCATTCTATTGTGTGGTTTCCTCGGCGGTGTATGCGTCGATCTCTTTTCCAACACACCTGGATTGGCTTCTGCAAGCATGACACTGCTCGGATTGATTCAACCGTATGCTTTATTGGTGTTTCTGCCTCGAGAGAGTCCGGAAGACTTACAACCTTCTGTCAAGTCTTTAGGATATTTGTCCTTTTTCAGTTATGCACTTATATTGCTACTGCTCTACTGCATTGTTTTCTTTACGCTCGAAGCTTTCAATTTCTTCGATTGGTTTCAGTGGCTGAAGTGTGTCGGAGGAAGTACAGCTATTACGCTCGTACTTCTTTTGGCCATTGAAAATTTTAGACGCGAATAGTAAGTATTCTCCTCTTGAAAACAAATGAAGGATTTTAATTTTGAAAATCGGAGATATATTATTGCCGGAGTAGCCATTTTTATAGTGGTCGTTTATACCATTCGGCTGTTTATGCTGCAACTGCTAAGCGACGATTACAAGAAGAATGCCGACAGTAATGCTTTTCAAAAGAAGATAGAATATCCGTCGAGAGGGTTGATAACCGATCGGCATGGAAAGCTACTGGTTTATAATCAGCCCGCTTACGATATCATGGTGGTGATGAACGAAGAGAAAGGCAGGCTCGATACGCTTGATTTTTGCCAATCGTTGGGCATTACGAAAGACTTTTTCATCCAGCGCATGAGCGAGATAAAAGATCGTTCCAAGAATCCAGGTTATTCTCGATTTACGCAACAGCTTTTTATGAGCCAGCTCAGCGATAAAGAATTCAGCATATTTCAAGAGAAGATCTACCGTTTTCCGGGCTTTTATGTTCAGAAGCGCAGCATCCGGCAATATCAATATCCGCATGCAGCTCATATATTGGGCGATGTTGCCGAAGTATCTCCGGGCGATATCGAAGAAGATAATTATTATCAGTCGGGCGATTATATTGGCAAGCTGGGGGTTGAGCGCTCTTACGAAAAGCAACTGCGCGGCCAGAAAGGGGTTCAGATCCTTTTACGCGATGTGCACGGACGTGTGCAGGGCAGTTATCAGGACGGAAAGTTCGATACCCAACCGGTACCCGGAAAAAATTTAACGCTTAGTATCGATTTGCGTTTGCAAGCTTTGGGCGAACGGCTGTTGATGGGAAAAATCGGCAGCATCGTTGCCATAGAACCTTCTACGGGCGAGGTGTTGTGTATGGTTTCTTCGCCTACCTACGATCCGCGGTGGATGGTGGGGCGCAATCGTGGAAAGCATCATCAGATATTGGCTCGAAACGTATGGAAGCCTTTGCTGAATCGCAGCATCATGGGGCAATATCCGCCCGGTTCTACCTTCAAAACCACGCAGGCGCTTACTTTCGTTTCCGAGGGCATTATCTCGCCCCACACGGCTTTCTCGTGCCACCGCGGGTTCTATTACCGCGGACTTCATGTCGGATGCCACGGCCATGCCTCTCCCTTGCCGCTCATACCTGCCATTAGCACATCCTGCAACGCGTATTTCTGCTGGGGACTTTACTACATGATGGGCAACCGGCGTAAATACCGCAATGTTCAAACGGCCATAAACACCTGGCGCGATTATATGGTCAGCATGGGATTCGGTTACAAGTTAGGAATCGATTTGCCCGGAGAGAAGCGCGGATTGATTCCTAATGCCGACTTTTACAACAACGCTTACCACGGTTCGTGGAACGGGCTTACCGTGATCAGCATTTCTATCGGCCAGGGCGAGGTCAATTTAACGCCTCTGCAGATTGCCAATCTCGGTGCTACCATAGCCAACCGCGGTTATTACTACGTGCCTCACATCGTTCGCAAGGTGAGCGGCGAACCGCTCGACACGCTGTACACCCGCCGGCATTACACCCGAGCATCGCGCCGCGCTTACGATTATGTGGTGGCCGGAATGCGTTCGGCCGTTGTAAAGGGAACCTGTCGCGAAGCCAATCGATCAGACTATTTGGTTTGCGGAAAAACCGGAACGGCCCAGAACCGGGGGCACGACCATTCGGTATTCATGGGCTTTGCCCCTATGGAGCATCCGAAGATAGCCATTTCGGTTTATGTAGAGAATGGCGGGTTCGGTGCCGATTACGGCGTGCCCATCGGTTCGCTCATGATGGAGCAATATATAAATGGTAAACTTTCGGCGGCATCGGAAGAGAAAGCCAGGGTTTTTGAAAATCGAAGGATAGGTTATGGCTCGAGGAACAGATAAATCGGCAAGTGTGTTTCGTTCGCTCGATTGGTGGACGATCATTATTTACATCGCGTTGCTCTCGTTCGGATGGTTGAGCGTTTGCGGAGCGAGTTATACGTACGGCGACACGGATATCTTTGCGCTCGACACACGTTCGGGCATGCAGATCATCTGGATTGCCACGTCTGTCTTTCTGGGGTTCGTATTGCTCATGATGGACAATAAATTCTACGACATCTTTGCCTACGTCATTTACATTTTGCTGTTGTTTTTGCTGTTTGCCACCATTTTCAATCCGCACGAGATCAAAGGATCCCGTTCGTGGCTCGTCATCGGCCCCTTGCGCTTGCAGCCGGCCGAGTTTGCGAAGTTTGCAACCGCGCTGGCCATTGCCAAGCTGATGGGGCGTTACGGCTTCTCGATACACAGAACCAAAGATTTTGCAACGGCGCTCGTCATCGTTCTGCTGCCCATGCTTTTCATCGTGGCCCAGAAAGAAACCGGTTCGGCGCTCGTCTACCTCTCCTTCTTTTTGATGTTCTACCGCGAGGGCATGCCCGGCAGCATACTGTTTACCGGCGTAGCCATGGTCATCTACTTCGTTGTCGGCATCAAGTACGAATCCACCCAACTCTTCGCCCTCCCCATATCCGTAGGCCAGTTCGTTGTCCTGCTCCTGGTACAGCTATTCTCGGCCGGCATGGTTTACATCTATTGCAAGAGCCGCAAGCACGCATGGTTCATCCTGTCAATCTGCCTGCTCGTCACAAGTGCGTCGCTGCTCATCGCCAAGTTCGTCGTGCCGTTCAACATCGTATGGGTACAACTCGTGCTGAGCGTGCTGCTCATCGCCTATCTCGTTTACTGTTGGTTAGGCAGTCAGCTCCGAAGTTACCTTTACATTGCGCTTTTCGCCATCGGCTCCGTGGTATTCTTCTATTCAGCAGATTATGTGCTCAACAACGTCATGAAGCCCCACCAACGCGTGCGCATCACCGTGCTGCTGGGATTAGAAAAAGACTTTGCCGGCGTAGGATACAACGTACACCAAAGCGAGATTGCCATCGGAGCCGGCGGACTGAAAGGAAAAGGATTTCTCAACGGAACCCAGACCAAACTGAAGTTCGTGCCCGAACAAGACACCGATTTCATCTTCTGCACCGTGGGCGAAGAAGAGGGCTTCATCGGATCGGCCGGCGTACTGTTGCTATTCCTGGCGCTCATCCTGCGCCTGTTGAAACTGGCTGAGCGGCAACCCTTCGCCTTCGGCCGCATCTACGGCTATTGCGTAGCCAGCATCTTCCTCTTCCATGTTTTTATCAACGTAGGCATGGTACTGGGGTTGACACCGGTCATCGGCATTCCGCTGCCCTTTTTCAGTTACGGCGGTTCGTCACTATGGGGTTTTACGCTGTTACTTTTTATTCTTTTACGTATCGACGCCGCACGAAACCTGTCGCACAAATGATTCTTCCGACTAAAAAAGGTTTTAGCCAATTTTTTTTTCTTGCCCCAAAAAGAGTTTTTGGTCGCCGCCCAACTATTTTCTCTACTTTACGAAGAAAAATACTACCTTTGCAGCCGAACAAACGAGAACAAACAAAGCATGAAGAAGCTCAATCTACTGTTGGCAGCCCTCATTATTTCCGTCGGCTGCCCCGCACAGGCACAGTTGCCTAAGCTCACACTCAAAAACATCGAAGGACGCAGCGTACAGGTCGACCGACTGGAAAACGGGGGCAAACCCATCATCGTGTCGTTCTTTGCCACTTGGTGCAAGCCCTGCAACCGCGAACTGAAAGCCATCGACGAAGTGTATGCCGACTGGCAACGCGAAACCGGCGTAAAACTCGTGGCCATATCCATCGATCAGGCACAGAATATACACAAGGTAAAACCCATGGTCGACGAAAACGACTGGACCTACGAGGTGCTGCTCGACCCCAACAGTCAACTGAAACGCGCACTCGGCATCCAAACCATTCCCTACACACTCGTCATCGACGGACAGCGAAACATCGTCTACCGCCACAACGGATACACCGACGGCGCCGAAGACGAACTGTACGAACAGGTAAAACAAGCATGCAAAAAGTAAACCGTATGCAACTATCGGCATTCCTCACCCTCGCCCTGCTCAGCGCCCCCTGCAACAAGCTCGGCGCACAACAAAACACCCACCCCGTCAGCCTCTCTGGAAACATACAGAGCGACATGCTGCTGCCCAAAACGATACCGAAACCGGAGCCAAACGAAACACCGACCCCTTTCTGACCAACACCTATGTAGACCTGAAAGCCGCCAGCCAACACATCGATGCCGGCGCAAGAATCGAATACCTGAAACACCCGCTGCCCGGCTTCGAAGCCGACTTCAAAGGCTGGAGCCTCCCCCCATTATTACCTCACGGGGCGTTACAAAACCGCAGAACTGACACTGGGCAGCTTTTATGAACAGTTCGGCTCAGGATTCATCCTTCGCACCTACGAAGAACGCAGCCTGGGCATCGACAACGCCCTGCTCGGCGCACGCCTCACCGGCCGGCCCTACCGCGGCATCTTCCTGAAAGCCCTTAGCGGCAAACAACGCACTGATATCAGGCGCCGACGTAGAACTGAACATAGACGAATGGTTCGCAGCCCTGCAAACACACGCAACCTACCTGATGCTGGGCGCAGCGTTCGTCAATAAAAACGAGCCCGACGAAGATATCATGACCGACGCTACCCACCGGCTCCGCCTGCCCCGCAACGTCAACGCCTTCGACCTTCGGCTCAAAATACAGCACAAATCCTTCAGCGCCCTGGCCGAGTATGCATGGAAAAGCCAAGATCCCACGTTCGACAACGGCTATATCTATCGCAACGGCTACGTGGCAATGCTCACAGCTTCGTATTCAAAACGCCGGATAAGCCTGCTTTTGCAAACAAAACGCAGCGTAAACATGGGCTTCCGAAGCTGTCGGAGCATGGTCGGCAGCTCATCCTTCGTCAACCACTTGCCCGCCTTCACCACCGAACATACCTACACACTGCCCGCCCTCTACCCTTACGCCACGCAACCCGCCGGCGAATGGGCATACCAAGGCGGCATAGGCTACAAGTTGAAAAAACAGTCGGCCCTCGGCGGCCGATATGGCATGAACGTGAAACTCTACTTCGCCCACGTGCATTCTATCCGCCGCAACGAGCACGGCGGCAAAGGAACCGACGGCTACGGGTCGGTCTTCTGGGCCTGGGGACCGTCGACCTACTATCAAGACATGAATGTGCAGGTAGAAAAACAACTGAGCCACACCACGAAACTGAACCTCATGTACATGAACCAGCTGTACAACAAAACCGAAGGCGAAGGCGAAGGCGGCATGCTGCGGTCAGACATTTTCGTGGCCGACCTGAAAGAGAAACTCTCACCAAAAGTCGCACTGCGCCTCGAGGCACAATATCTGCGATCGCACGACGGCGATCGCGACTGGATTTTCGGTCTGGCCGAACTCTCGCTCGCACCCTCGTGGATGTTTACCATCAGCGACCTGTACAACAGCGGTCGCACCCGCATTCATTATTACCAGGCGCTCATCAGCTTTGCACATAAAGCCCATCGCCTGCAAGCAGGCTACGGACGAACCCGCGAAGGCTATAACTGCGCCGGCGGCGTATGCCGATACGTACCGGCCACCAAGGGCGCCACACTCTCTTACAATTACACCTTTTAATAAATATATGCCGATCATACAACCCAACCTCACGATTCTACGAATAAAATTTCATCGCCTGCTGCTTCTCAGCCCCATTTTTCTCCTTTCGGGTTGCGACAGCGTGGCACCCGATAACCGGCTGATAGAAATCCCGGCAGCAACGGTTCGCCGCAATGTGCTCGTCGAAGAATTTACCGGGCAAAAATGTATCAACTGCCCTACTGCCGCCACTGCTATCGAACAGCTGGAGCATACCTATACGGCCGACCACCTGATTGCCGTCGGTATTCATGGCGGCAACCTCGCATTCTACGGAACCGCCAAGCTGCGAGGACTACGAACACCGCTAGCCGACGATTATTACAAGTAGCAGAGCGTCACGGCCCTACCCCACGCCATTATCAACCGCAGAGCAAGCACATCGGTGCAAGACAAATGGGCAACGCATATCTATGACGAATTGCAACAGCAAACCTCGCTCGACATCGTGCTCTCTTGCCGCTAGCGCCCCGACACCTGCAAGGTTGAGATCGACGCCCGGCTCAGCGCGCTCTCGGCCGATACGGAAGGTAGGCTTCAGCTGTGGCTCATAGAAGACAGTATCGAGGCTATGCAGCTGATGCCCGACGGCACCACCGATCGCAACTATCTGCATCGACACGTACTGCGCGCCGCTGTGAACGGCGAAGAGGGAACGACGATTAAACTGACAAGGGGAGAGACGCGAACGTATCATGAGACATTCGCGTTGCCGACCGACGTGCGCTCGGAACACGCGTGGCTTGTAGCTTTCGTTTACAACGACAGCGGCGTGTTGCAGGTCGTGCGCAGAAAACTGAAAACACTCTTTTTTCAAAATAAAAAACAACTGATTAAATGAAGAAAACCATTCTACTTTTTGCTGCGCTCCTTTTCGTCCTTTCGTCGATCCGGGCGCAAACCATCCAGCACCAACTCGTCTTCGTTGACCACCGCGGCGCCGTGGTAAAAGACGGGGCCACGCTTGTACTGAACAAAGTCGAACAGAACGATTTCGAAGAAGACGTTATCCATTCGGGGCTGTCGGTCAGGAATACCACCGGGCAGTCGCTTCCGGTGATGTTGTCTGTCAAGATCGCCGAACTGATTGGCGGAACACTGCAAGTATGTTTCCCGAGCAGTTGCGATCGCTATACCGAGACCAACACTTTTTGGAAAGAAAAAGGCGATATCGCGGCGTATGCTGCCGGCAACGATCCCTCGCTGCAAACCGAGTTTATTCTCGATGGCAACAGCCGTTGCAAAGTTACGCTCCAACTGTTCACTGCAAAAAGATCGGGCAGCAGTTGGGTAGCCGACCAACCGCAGGCAACCGTAACGTTGATTTTCGACAAGTCGACAACGGCCATCCGTAAGACAGGTGCCGAGGGCAGCGCTGCGTACGACATATTTACGTTGCAGGGGAAAACGGTGGCCAAACAGCTCGCTACACTGCAGCAGCTGGCCAAAGGCGCCTACATCGTTCGGGAAAAAGACCGAAAAGGCGCGGTAAAAAACTACAAACATCTTGTTAAATAACACGTGCGAATAATGAAGACGAACAAAACATTGGCTGTACGCCTTTTTACCCTGTTTTTTCTGTTCGGAAAAGGCATCGGAACACCGGCGCAAACCGATCCGAGCAACGTAAACCTTTCGCCCATCGCATCGGAGCGGCTTTTTGTTGCCATCGGTTCTGAGGGTGCGGATGCTCAGTTTACTTTCGTGAACTGCGGCCGGGTAAAAAGCGCGGTCTATCCGATTTAATACTGACCCTTCCGAAAGTGAACGGTTACGACAACCGCGCCACCTTCAACTTCACGACGCTCGAGCGCGCCACCGTAACCAAGGTGCCCGTAAAGCGAGTAGTAATGGAAGATTTTACCGCGACGTGGGGCCCCTACTGTCCACGCGCAACGGCGGTGTTAGAAAACCTGGCGCATCAATATCCCGACACGTTTATCGGCATTGCGGTCCATGCTTCGGGCGATCCGATGTATTGCACGGCCTATGGCCCCTCGAGCACGTACGGCGTAAGCGGTTTGCCAACCGTGCTGGTGGGCCGACGGATTGAAAGGCCAGGGCGGGCGTTGGTCACAAGCGAACAACTATTCGGGCCTCAACGGCTATCTTGGCATTTCGTCGTACCTCGATTTTTATATCAAGTCGGGCACCCGTGTTCAAGGCATTGCCTACAATCATGTCGCCATCATGGGCGAAGGCATAGAATGGGGCATCCCCGGTTCGGTCAGTATGCCGACGGCCGAAGACGAAACGCAGACGCACCGCACAACGCTGCGCAATATCGATGGCTATACGGTGATACAAGACAAATCGAAGCTACACGTCATCGCGCTTTTGATCGATACCCGTACCAAAGCAATCGTCAACGCTGCCAAATGCGGCATTACCGATACTCAGGCAACGGGCATCGACGAGGTGTCGGCGCAGAGGCGGCCGGTAGAGGTGGCACGTTATACAGCCAGCGGACAGCGAATCACAGCACCGCGAAAGGGCGTGAACATCGTGAAATACAGCGACGGACGTGTAGAAAAACAAGCGGTAGAATAAAAAAGGGGATGCCTGTCGGATAAAAACAGTTTTAGGCGCCGAATGGCCACCGACCGGTCAGGCCCTGCACCATTTTCGAGCCGGAAAGTGACTTTTTTCGAGAAAAAAACGATTTTGAGCCAAGAAAGTCACTTTCTTGGGGCTAAAAAGATTTATTGCTCGGTATCTTTTTTTACAGATGCGTTTTCAGCATAGGCATAGGTCAGAACATATTCGTCGGTCAGCCTGTAATGCACGCAGAGTTCGGAATCTTGTTTCAGGTTCTGAACCTTGATGCAGTTTTCAGGCTTAACGGTAAACGGTTGCAGGCGCATTTCGCTGTATTGCAGATGTTGCGGTGAATAATATTTGTACACAGTTTCTTTTGCGCTCCAGTGAATCAGCTGGCTGCTCGTTGTGGGGGCATGTTCGTCGGCTCTGACAAAGCGTCTGACTATTTTCCCTACTCGATTGCTGACGTATTCGATGTCTACGGCGACGGCAGTATGTCTATTTCGGGCTGTTACAACGGCTACGAATCCTTTGGTGTCACTGATGCTGATGGCTTGTCGGGCCAGCAAAGGTTTTCCGTCTGCATTGTGCGCTACAATGAGCCGGTGGGTTCCGGTCATGGCATACAACAAGGCATATACGGCTAATTTTTCAATCTTTCGTTCGTGATTCCGGTATTCTGCAACAACGGTTTCTAAATGCGGATAGGCGGCCAGCAGCATTTCTGCAGATTCGGCAATACGCCACACCCCGAGCTTTATGCCGGGCGAAAGAGTTTCGACAGAAATGACAGGCATGTGCTATTGGGGCTTTTTGTCGCTGTTCTTGCGCTCGTGAATAACGACTTTTACACGGCTGATGCGCCGCTCGTCTATCTGAAGTATCTCGAAAGTGTAGTTTTTATAGTCTACTTTTTCGTGAATGCTCAAGAAGTCGCCTTTGATCTCGAGCAACAATCCGGCCAGTGAGTCGGCATCTCCCTGCACGTTCTCAAAGTCTTCGTCGCTGATGTTGAGTATCTTACAGAAGTCGGTCAACAGTGTTTTTCCTTCGAAAATGTAGGTGTTATAATTCAGTTTCGAATAAGTTCTTTCTTCCTCGTCGTACTCATCGTTGATCTCTCCGACAATCTCTTCGAGAATATCTTCGAGGGTAACCAGGCCGCTCGTTCCGCCAAATTCGTCGACAACGATGGCGATGTGTACCTTGTTTTCCTGGAACTCGCGCATCAGGTCGTCTATCTTCTTTGTTCCGGGAACGAAGTAAGGCGGCCTGATCAGGCTTTGCCAACGGAAACTTGCTGACTTGTTGAGATGGGGCAACAGGTCCTTAATGTAAAGCACACCGCGGATGTTGTCGTCGTTGTCTTGGTAAACAGGTATCCGGCTGTAATTATTCTCTATGATGCAATGGAGCACGTCTGTAAAGTTCGACCGGATATCGATTCCTACCATATCTTTCCGGCTGGTCATGACCTCTTTTGCCGTCTCATCGCCAAAGCGAATAATGCCCTGCAGCATGCTCTTCTCGTTCTTGATGTCTTCCTTGTCGGTCAGTTCAAGAGCCTGCTCAAGATCATCTACACTGAGCACGTGATTTTGCCTTTGAATAACACGCTCGGCAATCACGCCGCTGCGCAGCAAAAGGGTTCCCAACGGCCAGAATAATTTGCGGAAAAACAAGATGCCATTGACGCTGCGCCGGCAGAACAGCAATGGATTCTGTCGACTGTAAACCTTCGGCATAATTTCGCCGAAGAGCAGCAACAAAAAAGTCAGGAGCACCGTTATGGTCAAGAATTGCAACCAGTAAGCCCTGGGCCCGAAATGAACCAACGAGCCAAACACATAGTTGCAAAGCATGATGATGGTAACGTTTACAAAATTATTCGTAATCAGGATGGTCGCTAATGTTCGCTCGCTGTCTTCTCGCAAGAGCTGAATTTTCTTGTCGCGCACATCTTTTTCAGCTTCCAACTCTGAAATATCCACTGGCGAAAGACTGAAAAAAGCAATTTCGGAACCGCTGGCAAATCCCGACACCCATAACAAAAACCCCGCGAGAATAATCGCAACAATAACACCTATCGTTGGAGATTGAAGATAGACATCGGATAAAGAACTTGTAATTGAAGATAGATCCAAATCGAAACAGTTTTTTAGAAAGGAAGTTTAGTTGCTCCGGTCGAATCCTGAGCAGCCTCGCGTGCGTTGTCGATTGTACTCTTTTCGTCTGCTGCAATAGAAGACTTGGGCGAAAGCAATTCCAGATTCTCGGCCAAAATTTCAGTAACATAGCGCCTGACTCCTCGCTGATCGTCATAAGTTCGATACCTGACCCTACCTTCTACATAAAGTTTGTCGCCCTTATGAACATATTTTTCTACGATCTTTGCCAATCCGCGATAGAAAACAACGTTATGCCAATCGGTATGATCCGGAACCTTTGTACCATTCTGCAGCACGTATCCCCTTTCGGTCGTAGCCAATGGCAGCTGAGCTACAGCCTGATCGGCTTCGTAATACCTTACATCCGGCTCTTTCCCCACATTGCCTATCAGCATAACTTTATTCATAATCCCTACATGTTTAGCAGAAAATCAAATCATTTCCACATACCCAAATACTTAAAATGGAAATTCTTCCCTTTGGCAGATGGAAATTGAGACCGCCCATCTACACGCTCTTTCAAATATTCGACAATACGATTATAACAATCTTGCCCAGAGTTAGCCTTACATTGTGCCACGAAATGCGTGTCGCGATACTCATGCTTACCGGTAGAAGGAATCAACACAACCCGCTTAAAGTCTAACGAACCCTCATACCATCCTCTCTGAAGTTCCGTCAACCGTGTCATAACAGTTGCTGCTAACTCGCGTTTGTCTACCGGACCAATCGTTTGAATGGTTGAATGCAGCGCTTTTTTTTCTTTAAAATCGGCCATCGTTTCGGCTGTGGTTTTAATAATGATGAAATAAACTCTCGGTCTGATTTTATAATGTTTGGGATAAAACGCATCACTCGCAACGTAGTCGCGAATGTCGGCTTCTAAATCCCTATCAACACCAATTTCCGGAATAGATTGCAAAAAGTCTAAAGCTTCTTCAACATTATGAACTAATGTCTCTTTATCGAAAAATCTTAAATATAAATTCATTAGTAAGTATGTTTCTCCTAAAAAAGAGCGGCAAACGGGACTCGAACCCGCGACCTCGACCTTGGCAAGGTCGCGCTCTACCAACTGAGCTATTGCCGCAACATGCACAATATAACAAATAGTGAAGAGGAGGAGACTCGAACTCCCACGAAGCAATTTTCACTACCCCCTCAAAGTAGCGCGTCTACCAATTCCGCCACCTCTCCATCATTTGTTTGCTTTCCGAATAAACAAGTGCCCAGAACAGGACTCGAACCTGCACGTCGTTAAACACACGCACCTGAAACGTGCGCGTCTACCAATTCCGCCACCTGGGCTT
>CAUQAO010000010.1:0-29293 GCA_963515815.1 uncultured Prevotella sp. | reverse complement strand
CGAACACTTCGCCGAGGCAAAAAATGAATTTTACAAGCTGGCGAACACTTCGCCGGGACAAAAAATGGATTTTACGAGCTGGCGAACACTTCGCCGGGGCAAAAAATGGATTTTACAGGCTGGCGAACACTTCGCCGGGGCAAAAAATGAATTTTACAGGCTGGCGAACACTTCGCCGGGGCAAAAAATGGATTTTACAGGCTGGCGAACACTTCGCCGGGACAAAAAATGGATTTTATGAGCTGGCGAACACTTCGCCGAAACAAAAAATGGTCCCAACTCGGAACCATTTTTTGTTTTATTTCAATATCTTTTTTCCGTTGCGAATATAAATTCCTCTGGGCAACGTTGCGAGGTCAGTTCCCACGTATTGCCCGTTCAGATTGTAGATTCGGCCATCGTTCGGTCTTGTTTTTTCGGCCTCGACCACGACTATGCCCGTCGCGATTTTCCGCGAACCGACGATCTTCACATCGTCGAGGAAGAAACGTTTATCGGGATCGAATCGGATTCGAGCCTGCCCCTTGCCTTCGAAGGGTACCCTGATGGTGGTCCATTGATTCTTGTCCAAAAGATACGTTCCCAAAAGTTCGTCGCCCAGGTAAATGGCGAGGGTGTTGCCATCCGAATCGAAAGGCGCGGCAACGAATATCAGGGTGTCATTGCCCACGGCGTTGAACTTGGGTGTGTAAACGGTTCCAACTTTTGTCGATGTGCCGAACTTGGCACATTGTTTTCCTCCGTAGGCCACATCATTGGGCGTGTGCCAACCTGTCACGTCGGGTTTGAACTGGGCTTTTTGGGTAGCGACCAGCCCTTTGAACTTACCGTCGTTTCCGCCCGTTCCGCGGCATCGGTCGAACGACTCGTGGAAGAACACCTCGCTTTTCACATCGCCCGAAGGAGGCAAAGCCCCACTGCCGTCGGCCTGATAACTGAACGAAACGGTACCATCGTCGTGCTTTTTGATGTTTTTAATGCTGCCTTTCATCAACCGCGTTCCCGCCTTATTGGGATGAAACAGCGCAGCCTTCGGGGTTGAATTCGCTGTCAGGCTATCGTTATCGGCGTAAGGATAAGCGTCGCCCGCCACCTCTGCGGCATCGAAAAAGCCGAACTTGTTGACCACCTTATCCGAGTTGTCGGCATGAATCAGCGTGCACCGCTGATGGTCGGGATCGGCATTCACCGCATTGACGTTCCATACCGCAGCATCGAAGTCGACGTGCAGCACCAGCAGGCCTTGTCCGTCGAGCGCGGTATCCCACCCGGTTTTCTGCCTGTTTTCGAGCAGATAATACTCGTCTTTTCGGTTGTCGTTGTAAATGATGTAAGCCTTTCCGTTTTCGCTCAGCGGTTGCATGTCCGTCACCTCTGTATCTGCAGCCAGTTCGATGGGAGCGAGCCATCCGCAGTACGCTCGCTCGTAGCTGGTATAGCCTGCCGGGCGGAAACCGTTGCCGTTATAACTGCCTTGGTCCATGATGTCCCACGTGCACATGCCATAGTTGTCGTTGCCGCCCGTATCGTACATATCGGGCAACCCCAGACAGTGCGAAAACTCGTGACACAGGGTACCGATGCCGGCGATGCCGTTTCGTGATGCCAGTTCGGGACCGCATGCATAGGTATCGATGGTCACGCCGTCGAGCTGAAATTCGTAATTGGTTTGCGATAATTCCGACTGATGCGGCCACACGGTATTAGGATCTTTGCCCGAGGTAGAATTTTCGCCCTGTCCGGCATACAGCAACAGAACGGCATCTACCTTTCCGTCGCCGTCCCAATCGTAGTCGCCGAAATCTATCTCGGCGTCGACGGCCTGACAGGCTTCGGCCACCATCTGATCGGGTCTGATATCATCGCCCGACGCCGTGTTGGCACCGTAGTAAGCGTACGGATGCGACAAGTCGATCGGTCCTTTCACATCGAAGTGGAGCAGAAACTGCCCCCCGCTCTGGTCGCGGAAATAATCTCTGATGCTGCCTTTGAAGCCCAGCGAATGGCTGAAACCTTCTTCGTTGGCAATGCGCCGATACAAATTCAGGTCGTGACTTGCGTCGAACTTCTTGTTCGTAAACTGTACCAACAGCAGCAACACTTTCTTTTCGCCCGTGTAAGGCGCATGCACAGCCCCCAGCGGCACCCGGTTACGCGCCGATCGACGTGCATTGGCAGCCCCCCGCTTGGCCGCCCCGCGCGTGAGCAACTGCCCGTCGTCGGCCGTGCGAAAAGCTGCAGCAGCGTTATCGTATATATACTTCGTGCCGTCGGCCGCCTCCATGTAGTGCAGGTATTCGTCGCCCTTCGGCATGACCTCGACCAGGGTTCCGTCGACCAAGCGGATGGTTTGCCACGCATACTTCTTTACAGGAATGGACGAAACCCACAACACCGCCGAGCAAAAGAGCAAGAAACAGATCGATCTTTTCATTCGTTTTTTGTATTAATTACAACCGCAAAGGTAGCGATTACATTCCGTTTTAGTGTACCTTTGTGCCTTTAAAAACATCAACTTTTAGTATATGGAAGACAAACAAAAAGAAACGGTACAACTACCCGAAAACGCGTTTAGAGAACTGAAAGAGGGCGAAGAATATCTGCCCCCGATGCACCCGAACCAAACCTATCCCGAGGTCAATGCCTGGTCGCTGACCTGGGGCATTCTGATGGCCGTGCTCTTTTCGGCCGCAGCCGCCTACCTCGGCCTGAAAGTGGGCCAAGTATTCGAGGCCGCCATCCCCATCGCCATCATCGCCGTGGGTGTTTCTACCGCTACGAAGCGCCACCGGGCCTTGGGCGAGAACGTCATTATACAGAGCATCGGGGCCTGCTCTGGAGCCGTGGTGGCAGGAGCCATTTTCACGCTGCCTGCCATTTACATCCTGCAAGCCAAATATCCCGACATGACTGCCTCGTTTCTCAAAATATTCATGAGTTCGGCCTTGGGCGGCGCCATCGGCATCCTGTTTCTCATCCCCTTCCGCAAATATTTCGTGCAAGACATGCACGGCAAGTACCCTTTCCCCGAGGCCACCGCAACCACACAGGTGCTGGTCAGCGGAGCCAAGGGCGGATCGCAAGCCAAGCCCTTGCTCGTAGCCGGACTTGTCGGAGGACTTTACGACTTTGTCATCGCCACCTTCGGATGGTGGAACGAGAACTTTACCTCGCGCGTATTCCACTTCGGACAACAGCTGGCCGACCAGGCCAAGCTGGTTTTCAAGGTCAACACCGGTGCCGCCGTCCTCGGCCTGGGCTATATCATCGGTTTGAAGTACACCTTCATCATCTGCCTCGGTTCGTTTGCCGTGTGGTGGCTCATCGTGCCCGGCCTGTCGCTCATCTTCGGCGACACCGTGCTCAGCATCGACGGCATATCCGTGGCTACCGCCGTGGGCCAGATGACGCCCGAAGCCATTTTCGCCGCCTACGGCAAGAGCATCGGCATAGGCGGTATTGCCATGGCCGGCATCATCGGCATCGTGAAGAGCCGCGGAATTATCCGGAGCGCCGTCGGGCTGGCTGCAAAAGAAATGAAGGGGAAAACCGGTCAACAGCACGACGAACTGCGCACCCGACGCGACATCTCGTTCCGCATCATCGGCATCGGCTCCGTTGCTGCCATCTGCATAACCTTCGTCTTCTTCTGGTTCGGCGTGATGCACAACTTTACCCACGCCTTGGTGGCCATCGTGTTGGTGGCCGTCATCGCCTTCCTCTTCACCACCGTAGCCGCCAATGCCATTGCCATCGTGGGCAGCAACCCCGTATCGGGCATGACGCTCATGACCCTTATTCTGGCCAGCGTCGTGATGGTAGGCGTCGGACTGAACGGCGCCGGCGGCATGGTGGCAGCCCTCATCATGGGCGGCGTAGTGTGCACAGCCCTGTCTATGGCCGGCGCCTTCGTTACCGACCTGAAGATAGGCTATTGGCTCGGCACCACGCCCGCCAAACAAGAAACGTGGAAGTTTCTCGGAACCCTGGTCAGCGCTGCTACCGTGGGCGGCGTGGTGATGTTGCTGAACCAGACATACGGCTTCGATCCCGCGCAGCAAGGTCATCTCGTGGCGCCCCAGGCCAACGCCATGGCAGCCGTTATCGAACCCATGATGAACGGCGCCGGAGCACCCTGGATACTCTACGCCATCGGTGCCGCCATCGCCATTCTGCTTACCTTGCTGAAAGTGCCCGCGCTGGCCTTTGCCCTCGGCATGTTCATCCCCTTAGAACTCAACACCCCGCTGCTCATCGGCGGCGCCATCAACTGGCTGGTCACCACCCGCAGCCGCGACCCGCAGCAAAATCGGGCACGTGCCGAAAAGGGAACTCTGCTGGCCAGCGGATTCATTGCCGGCGGCGCCCTGATGGGGGTTGTCAGCGCCCTGCTGCGTTTCGCGGGCTTCAATCCTATCAGCGTTGAGTGGCTCGCCAACCCGCTCTCAGAGCTGCTTGCACTCGCGGCCTACCTGTTGCTCATCGCCTACTTCATTATTTCGACCCGCACCAGGCAACACTAAACCGTTTTCGGGCTTAAACCGGACGGTTTGCAGCAACAGCGAGCCGTTTTTACGATAAAACTTTACGGTACGAAGCGAGGAAGCGTCGACTATTCGATGTTTCCTCGCCGTTTTTATGCCCCAACCGCCCTCTCTTGGCTGATCCCGATCCGAGTGCACCTCCAATCCATACCTATTTCGCATTCCCGTGTCCGTTTTCGGTCGTAAACCGTTCTATTTTTCTTTATTCTTAATTTCAACACATTTGCGGTTCAACCGCAAGAGCATATTTTTAATGTTTTGCATTTGCGGTTCAACCGCAAATGCGTTGAAACTATGAATCAATAAAAAAGTGGTGGAGAGAGATTGAAAACGGATGGGGAGAACGAAAAAACCGGTCGCACAAGCGTCGACCGGTTCGAGAAAAAAGAAAAACAAGGAAGAAATGGCGTGAACCGACGGCAAACAGCACAATAACCGGCGATCGAAACGTCGACCGTAAATTATTTTGCAGATTCGTCGCCAAACAACAACGGGGCGTCGGTAGCAGCCGTCATTTCGAAGAGCGGCAACAGCGGCTGCATAAACGGTGTGAGTTGCCGCGGCTGAACGCGGTTGTAAAAGTCGGTTCGGCGGATAGACCATGCGATGTACAACCGCCGTTTGGCGCGGGTCATGGCCACATAGAACTTGCGCGCATCTTCGGCCGCAAGGCGCGGGTTGTGGCGATGAAAGTAATTGGGGTAGCGACCGTCTACGGCGTCGAAAACAACGACGTGATCGAATTCGAGCCCTTTGGCCTTGTGCACGGTGGTAACGAAAATGCGCTCGGCCAGGGTGGCGCTGTTGCAGAGGTCGGGCTCTTTCAGGGTGTTGATCTCGTTGATGTGCACGGCGAGCTGTTCGGCGAGCGAGGGCGTATGCCGAGTGTCGATCATGTCGTCGGTAAGGAAATGTAGCACGTAGCGTAACTTGTCGCAGGGTTCCGTGAGTCGCTCGGCACAGAGCGCATCGTAGAAGCGTTGCAGCTCGGCGCAGAGCGCGGGTGGATCGGCAACGGGTTGGCGTCGGTACAGCGCTTCGGCGGCCCGGCGATAGATGGGCATGTAGCGGCGACGGAAGGTCTGGGCGCGGCGACGGAAGCGCGGGTTGGAGATCCACTCTTGCTGCGCGGGTATCGTTTGGAGGGCCTTTGCATAGCAGTGGTTCACGACGTGGCAGGTGGCCTCGACGTCGGCATCGGCCAGATGGCTGTTCTCGCCCGCAAGATGGAGCGCCTCGAGCAGGTATTTCAGCTTGTACTCGCTGAGTTCGGGTTCTAACAGCCGGGCCAGTTTCAGCGAGTCGATGCAGCCTTTGCAGTGGCGGTCGAGGTGCACCGAGGGCAGCGTTCGCCGCAGGTTGTTGTCGAGTATGTGATAATCGTAGGTGGCGTTGTGGGCCAGTAGCACGCCGCCGGCTATGTAGTCGGCGAACATCTGCAAGCCCTCTTCGCGGCTGTGCAGGGTGTGGCGGCTCATCTCGGCTATCAGCGGATTGTCGATGTCGCCCAGCCGGCGGGGTATTTCGCGGTCGGTCTGCATGAAGACGCTGAAGGCCGAGCCTTCTACTACCCTTCCGCAGCGCATTTTCACGGCGGCTATCTGCACGATGTCGTCTTCGAAAACGTTGAGTCCGGTGGTTTCGGTGTCGAATACGATCAGTTCGTCGTGTTCATACAGCCGGGCAAAGTGTTCGACGTAAGTTTGGCCGTCGTCGCGCAGCAGATCGGTAGGGAGCATGGAACGGTCGGCCAGTCCGCGAACGAAAGCGCGGGCGGCGGCGTTGGTTTCGAACACCTGCAGGCCTTTCAGCAGCCTTGACCATCCGATAAAATGATGTTCGCCGGCCAGCACGTTGAGGTGGGCCAGGAGCAGTTTGATGGCGGGGGTGGCGAAGAGGTCGTCGCCCGATACTTTGAAGTGGCTCAGCTGCAGCTGTGTCAGCGCCCTACTCATGAGGTCGGCATCGGCATTGGCGCTGACGACGACGGCTGTGGTGCCCTCGGGGTGCGTTTCGTTGAGGCGTTTTACCAGGTGGGCCACGTCGTCGTATTCGGTTTCGATCTGTTCGCTCGACATGATTTGCAGTTCGTCGCCGGTGCGCTCGGGCCGATAGTCGGTGGTGGGCAACAGCGCGGGGTCGATGCCCAGCAGGTGCGTGGCGTAGGTGTTGAAGACGTCGAGCAGATACTTGGGCGAGCGGTGGTTGACGAAGAGGCGATGCAGATGGCCCGCGCAACGTTTGCGCAGCAGGTCGAGCGTACCGATTTTGGCACCCATGAACGAGAAGATGGCTTGCTGCTCGTCGCCCAGGTACATGACGGTGGGGTGCGTCGGGGCAGTCAGAGCGTCGATGATGGCCAGCTGCAGCGGGTTGAGGTCTTGCACCTCGTCGACCTGTATCCACGAGTAGCGGCGCAGGCGTCGGGCGGTGTCGGCGCAAAGCGCGTCGTAGGTCAGCATCAGCAGGTCTTCGAAATCGAGCATCCGGTTCGCCCTTTTATACTCGTCGTAATGATGGGCCAGCGACATTTTGGTCAGAACGGCGTCGATGATCTGCCGGCTGCCCATGTCGTATCGGGCCGACTGAACCAGGGTGCGGTAGGTGGCAGTGTGGCGGTAGATATCGATCATGGTGTCGGACGTGAAGGGCAG
Organism: uncultured Prevotella sp.; assembly: GCA_963515815.1. Taxonomy (GTDB): domain Bacteria; phylum Bacteroidota; class Bacteroidia; order Bacteroidales; family Bacteroidaceae; genus Prevotella. Next base: position 22,095 of record CAUQAO010000010.1, on the reverse strand, counting down.
GCCTTGCGTTTGGCACAGCCGACGGATGGCGTCGGCGTCGTTGGCGTCGATACATTCGGGATGTATACGCAGGGCGCGCGGATGGCTGTGCTGCAGTTGGTGCATAAGGCCGGTCAGCTGAATCAGCTCGGCGTATTGTCGTCGTTTGGTAGGGTTGGCGCTGACGGCATATTCGTCTTCGTCCAGGTAGCGGGCGATAATGCTGATGGCATCGTCTTCGTCAATCACCGAAGAGTCGGCCGGCACCAGATTGTTGTCGAAAAGGAACTTCGAGCAGAAGCGATGTACGTTGCCCACGTAAAGATCGTCGGTATCGGCCTGGGCAATGTGCTGCTTGATTCGTTCGCGCATGCCGCGTGCCGCACGGTTGGTAAAGGTAACGCAAAGCATGTCGCGGTAAGCGATGCCCTGCCGGTGGGCGTGCCGAATGCGTTCGGTCAGAATCTGTGTCTTGCCGCATCCGGGCGGCGCCAGCACCAGGTGGTATCCGTTTTCGGCCTCGATAACGGTTTGTTGGTACGCATCGGGTGTCCATGTCGTTTCTGTTTTCATTGTTTGTTGCGAGTAATCGTGAAACAAAGGGTTAGCATGCACAAAAATAGCCATTATTTTTTTTATTTTTGCACCCGCAATCAACGCGTATCGCCCCGGAAGCGGGCGGCACGCAACGTTATGAACTAAAAAAAACGAAAATATGATGATGATCGATCGCAAAACACAGGCGCATGGCTCACTTATCCTGGCTAATACCATTTTCGGTCTGGGCGTTCCCGTGACCAAACTGCTGCTCGACGAGTGGGTAACGCCCATGGGCTACATGTTTATCCGGTGCCTGGGGGCGGCGCTGATTTTTTGGGCCATCAGTCTGTTTCTGCCGAAAGAACCCGTAAGGCGCGCCGACCTTTTTATTATTATGCTGGGCGGTTTGCTGGGCTTCGTGGTTTCGCAAACGCTCACGGCCTGGGCGTTGGTGTACACCACGCCGGTTTACTTCTCGCTGATTGCCTCGTTAACGCCTGTGGCCACAATGCTGATGGCGGCCGTTTTTCTGAACGAGCGCCTGACGGGCAGAACGGCGTTGGGCGTTTCGATCGGCATTGCGGGCGCCGTGCTGATGGTTTTGATGGGATGGAAAGGCGGATCGGGGGCTAACGATCTGCTGGGTATCTGCCTCACTGTGCTGAGCCTGCTGACGTGGGTGGTGTATCTGATGATTACGCGCAAGGTATCGCAACGCTACACGGCCGTAACGCAGATGAAGTGGATTTTTACGATATCGACCGTTGCGGTGCTGCCTTTCGTCGTGCCCGAGCTCAACCGGCAACCGCTGCTCTCGACCGCATGGGCGTGTGACGGCCTGGCCGAGATGGCGTTCATCGTAGTTTTCGCCACCGTGATGGGCTACTTCGCCATCCCCTTTGCCATGCGTTTTCTGCCCGCAACAACGGTCAGCATCTATACCAATCTGCAACCCATCGTGGCTTCGCTGGTAGCCATCGCCATCGGGCAAGATTTTTTTACGTGGGATAAACCGGTGGCCGGCGTGCTGGTTCTGCTGAGCGCCTACATCGTGACCAAGCGCGAATAAACGGATTGGAGGGCTAAAAGAACGCACTTCAAAACAGAATTCGTTTTTCCGAAATCGACTGCGCACACCCGCCGGGCCAATTTAATTTTTAAATTCGACCGCGCACATCCGCCGAGCAAATTTCCGATGGCGATTTGCAGAAAACGTGTACGAGACTCCTGCGAGGCAAAATAAAAAAGGATGCGCCGCACGGTTGGGCACATCCTCTCGATCGTTTTTTCTTCCGAAAACAGTGTTTACTTGAACTTGTACTCTACAAAGGCTTCCATGGCCTCGTAACATGCCAGCCCTAAACTGTCGTACAATGCCGCCGTGGCATGGTTTCTATCTTCTGAACGCTGCCAAAACAGCCGCTCGTCATTGCCCAGGAAGGGTGCACTTTCCATCTGGCTCTGGTGCTTCAAGATGCTGTTTCGCTTGGCCCGCAGCTCTTCGGGACTCATCGGAACGCACATTTCTATGTTCTCGATTTCCCACTCGGCCCATGCGCCGCGGTACATCCACACGCGACAATCGTCGAGCCACTTTGCGCCGGCCTCTTTCTCTTCATTGATCGCAGCAAATACGGCATCGGTGCACTTGCGGTGCGTTCCGTGCGGATCGGCTAAGTCGCCGGCCACATAAATCTGATGCGGCTTTACTTTTTGCAACAGTTCGCGTACGATCTCGACATCTTTTTCGCCCATTGGCAGCTTTTCGATCCTGCCCGATTCGTAGAAAGGCAGGTCGAGAAAGTAAACATGGCTTAAAGGAATCTGGTTGAACGTACACGCCGTACGCGCCTCTCCACGACGGATGAGGCCCTTGATGGTGCGCACATCGGGCAGGTCGATATCGCCTTCGGCCTTTGTTGCCAAAAATTCTCTGATCTCTTTGTACTTGTTTTTGATGACGTTGTCTTGATCGGAGTCGAACAGCTGATTGAATCCGTTGATGAAGTGCATGAAACGTATCACCTCTTCATCGCCGACGGCAATGTTTCCGCTCGTCTGGTAAGCCACATGTACGTCGTGCCCCTGCTGCACCAGTCGGCGCAATGTTCCGCCCATGGATATGACATCGTCGTCGGGATGGGGCGAGAAAACGATCACGCGCTTGGGATAGGGCTTGGCGCGCTCGGGCCGGTAAGTATCGTCGGCATCGGGTTTGCCGCCAGGCCATCCCGTAATGGTGTGCTGAAGGTCGTTAAATATTTTGATATTGGCATTGTAAGCCGAACCGTAAAGGGCCAACAGCTCGCTCAGGCCGTTCTCGTTATAATCTTTATTGGTTAGCTTCAGAATGGGTTTATGAGTAACCTGACAGAGCCAAACCAATGCTGAACGAACCAACTTATCCGTCCACTGGCACGATTTTACCAACCACGGATGCACGATTCGGGTCAACTTTCCGGCCGCCGATAAATCGATGATCACGTGCGCATCGTTGTGCGTTTGCAAAAAAGAGGCGGGGATGGCATCCGAGAACTTCTCTTCTACCGTTTTTTGTATAATCTCTGCCTTCTCTTCGCCCCATGCAACGAGGAATATCTTTTGCGCCTTCAGAATAGTAGATACGCCCATCGTGATGGAACAGGGCGGAACGGGTTCGTTGGTCCCGAAGCTCATCGTCATCTCTTGCCGCGCTACTTGGTCTACGAGAATGATACGCGAAGTAGAGGTCAGCGACGAGCCGGGTTCGTTGGTTGCGATATTGCCGATACGCCCGATACCCAACAGCATGATATCGATACCGCCGAACGTCTGCATCCTTTCTTCGTACAACCGACAATGGTTCTGCACCTCTTCCTGCGCAATACTTCCATCTAAGGTGTACACATTGCGAGGATCGATGTCTACGTGATTGACAAAGCGCTCGCGAAGCTGGTTGATGCTGCTGTTTTGGGTAGCAGCCGTGATGGGGAAATACTCATAAGCGTTAAATACGACGACATTGTGGAAGCTCAGTTTCTTGGCTTCGTAACGGCGAATCAACTCGTCGTAAACGGGTGTCAACGACAAACCGGTGCCCAAACCCAGCACGCAGAACTTGTCTTCGCGCTGCTTCAGCCTGATTTCTTGCTCGATGTTGTCGGCAATATGTGCAGCACCTTCTTCGGGTTTTGCAAAGATATCGGTCTCTATCTTCTCAAAACGCGTCAGCTCTGAACGGTCAACGGCCGTGGCCGGTCTGTAGATTTCTACCGGCACCTTATTCAAAACGATCTCTGAACTTAAGTTTAATTTCATACGAATATATTTAAAAAATCGGGCTGATGCAGTAACTACACAGCCCGATCGGTATTTATAAATTGTTTTGCTCTATGTCTTTGAAATAGCGATAGGTCCCAACTCGCAGTTCGTCTGTAGCAGACTCATCGCAAACGATGATTCCATGCGGATGCAGCTGTAAAGCGCTAATCGTCCACATATGTGTAACGGCGCCCTCTACGACAGCTTGCAAGGCTCTTGCTTTATGATGGCCGTTGGCGAGTATCATTACTTCGCGGGCATCCATCACGGTTCCTACACCTACGGTCAAGGCATGCTTAGGCACTTTATTGATATCATTGTCGAAAAAGCGGCTGTTGGCAATAATCGTATCGCTGGTCAAGGTTTTCACTCTGGTGCGAGAAGCGAGCGAAGAGCACGGCTCATTGAATGCGATATGACCGTCGGGCCCGATGCCGCCGATAAACAAATCGATGCCGCCCGCTGCAGTTATCATCTCTTCGTATCGCTTACATTCCTGTTCAAGGTCATCAGCATTGCCGTTAAGGATGTGGATATTCTCTTTCGGGCAGTCGATATAATCGAACAGATGACGTGCCATGAACGAGTGATAGCTTTCGGGATGCGATTCAGGCAGGCCCACATACTCGTCCATGTTGAACGTAATAACGTGCCTGAACGACACCCTGCCCTCTTGATAAGCCTTCACCAGGCAGGCATACATGCCCTCGGGAGAAGAACCCGTCGGCAACCCCAACACGAACGGATGCTCGGCGGTGGGTTTCGCCCGGTTGATGCGGGCAACAACATGCTCGGCTGCCCAATGCGACAGAGCGTCGTAGTTTTGTTCTATTATTAGTCTCATTGTCTGGTTGTTTTTATAAGATGGTTACTTCCAAAGATGCTTAGCGTAGACATAATGGTAAAGATCGTAGAAGTTGACAAACCGCGTGAGACGTTCTTTAAACGCGGGGAAGTCTTTCTTTTTGTCCGTCCACTGAACTTCGGAGATCGCAGCCAAGCGAGGCAGCAGCTGGTATTCGGCCAAGTTGGGATAAGCGATGAACTCTGTCCACAAGTTGGCCTGAACGCCGAGGATATGTTTACGCGCGTCGGCCGACAGGGTATCGGGCAACGGTTCGTAGCTGTAACACTGCTCAACGGGCAGGAATCCGCCGATCAAGTCGGGTTCGCGATCGCGGTTTTGGCTCTGGTAATAGTCAAGATAAGCATGGCTTGTCGGCGACATCACCACATTATGTCCGGCCTGTGCTGCCTTAATGCCCGGCTCTGTGCCGCGCCAGCTCATCACGGTTGCACTTTGGTTGATATCGCCATCGAGTATTTCGTCCCATCCAATGATGCTTCTGCCTTTGCTGTTAACGAACTTCTCGATGCGATTGGTAAAGTAGCCTTGTAGTTTTTCTACCGGAATCTGCTGCTCTTTCATCACTTTTTGACATTTCGGACAGTTCTGCCAATGCCTCCGAGGAGCTTCATCGCCGCCTATATTCATGAGTTTCGAGGGGAAGATATCCATGAGTTCGGCCAATACATCCTGACAGAACTGATATGTTTTCTCGTTACCAAGGCAAAGAACATCGTCGAATACGCCCCACTCTCTTCGCACCTCATAAGGGCCGCCAGTACAACCCAGCTCGGGATACGATGCTAATGCTGCCACAGTATGACCCGGCATATCGATTTCGGGGATAACGGTAATGAATCTGTCGGCTGCATATTTCACAATTTCGCGTGCCTGTTGTTGCGTATAATAACCGCCATGAGGAACGCCATCGTACACATCTGTGTTATGATTGAGAACGGTTTCGCTTCTTACAGAGCCAACTTCGGTCAATCGGGGATACTTCTTTATCTCGATACGCCAGCCCTGATCTTCGCTCAGATGCCAATGAAACACATTCATGTTGTGCATGGCCAGCAGGTCGATGTATTTTTTGATAAAATCGATCGAGAAGAAATGACGACCGCAATCGAGCATACAACCGCGATAACCGAACCGAGGGGCATCTTTAATGATAGCCGAGGGGAAAGTAAATTCGCTCGCTCCCTTCTGTACGGGCAACGATTTACGCAACGTTTGGATGCCGTAGAATACGCCGTTGGCCGTCTTTCCAGCCACTGTTATTCCTTTATCCGTTACGGTTATCACGTAACCCTCTTCGCTCCGTATCTTTTTATCGAGTGTCAACGTAATGGCTTGCTTGGTTTTCTTCGTCGAAGCAGACAGCTGCAAACCGGTAACTTCGTTGATATACTGTACCAGGAACAAGGCATCTCGCTGCAAATCGGCATTACCTTCCGTATAAACAATAGGAGTAGATGCCGTTAAAACAAAGGCTTTTTTATCGGTATTGACAATCTCTTGGGGTAAAGGTACGACCTTGTAATCGGCCACCAACTCGGCAGCGACAGACGCTAACGACTGCAAGCTGCACAACAATGCTAACGAAAAAACTTTTACTTTCATGATGCTTAAAAAAATGTGTGTACAAAGATAGGAATTCTTTCTAAGATAAGCCGACCCGCCGTGACGGAATAAATTGCATTGTTATTCTATTTTCAGTTTTTTAACCAGTTCTCAGAAATATTCTGTCTAACCGCTTCAGAACGGTCACCGTATTGCTTGTTTTCGACGATTTGAGCCAAAAACGGTCACCGGGTTTGCTTCCCTACGACGATTTGGCCAAAAAACGGTCACCGGATTTGCTTCCCTACGACAATTTGAGCCGAAACGGTCACCGGGTTTGCTTCCCTACGATGATTTGAGCCAAAAACGGTCACCGGATTTGCTTCCCTACGATGATTTGGACCGAAAACGGTCATCGGGTTGAGCCAACGATCCACCTTTCCACCCGACTGCATACCGTTTCTGCGTAAGCGAATCCCCGACGGGAGCAATCCATATTTATTTTGATATTCTATGCCTTTGTTGTATCTTTGCATCCCTACTATATTACAAAAAATGAAAGAATTTGTCATATCTGAAGCCAAAGTCGAAACAGCCATTCTCGTCGGCCTCATCACCCACGAACAGAACGAAGAAAAGACGAAGGAATACCTCGACGAATTGGAGTTTCTGGCCGACACTGCCGGGGCCGTAACCGTGAAGCGATTCACGCAGCGAATAGCCGCGCCCAGCATGGTTACATACGTAGGGAAAGGCAAATTGGAAGAAATAAAACAGTACATCGACAGCGAAGAAGACAATGAACGCCCCATCGGAATGGTGATCTTCGACGACGAACTTTCGGCCAAACAGATGCGCAACATCGAACAAGAACTGCATGTAAAGATACTCGACCGCACCTCGCTCATCCTCGACATCTTTGCCATGCGGGCACAAACGGCCAACGCAAAAACACAGGTCGAACTGGCACAATACCGCTACATGCTGCCGCGGCTGCAGCGCCTGTGGACGCACCTCGAACGGCAGGGCGGCGGTTCGGGCAGCGGCGGCGGCAAGGGATCCGTAGGGCTGCGCGGTCCGGGTGAAACACAGTTGGAGATGGACCGCCGCATTATTTTGCAACGTATCACACTTCTGAAACAACGACTGGTCGAGATCGACAAACAAAAAACAACTCAACGAAAGAACCGCGGCCGAATGATTCGGGTGGCACTCGTAGGCTATACCAATGTGGGCAAGTCGACGTTGATGAATCTCTTGTCGAAAAGCGAAGTCTTTGCAGAAAACAAACTCTTCGCCACCCTCGACACAACGGTGCGCAAGGTTGTGATAGAAAATCTTCCATTCCTCCTGGCCGACACCGTCGGATTCATCAGAAAGCTGCCCACAGACCTCGTCGATTCGTTCAAATCTACACTCGACGAGGTGCGCGAAGCCGACCTGCTGCTGCACATCGTCGACATATCGCATCCCGACTTCGAAGATCAAATCAGAGTAGTAGAAAACACGCTGAAAGACTTGGGCTGTGCAGACAAACCGTCAATGATCGTCTTCAACAAGATAGACAACTACAAGTGGGTAGACAAAGACCCCGACGACCTGACGCCGCCCACCAAAGAGAACGTTACGCTCGACGAACTGAAGCACACCTGGATGGCCCGGTTGAACGAGAACTGCATCTTTATCTCGGCACGAGAACGGCAGAACATCGACGAATTCAGAGACATTCTGTACAAAGCCGTACGACAACTGCACGTACAAAAGTATCCGTACAACGACTTTTTATATCCCATAACAGAATGACAAAAAACTACCGACAGCTGACCGAAAGAGGATAAGCGCACATCGGCGACATTTTATAAACACATAAAAACATTATGGCACAAACACCAGCGTTCAAGTACGCACCCATGTTTCAGACAGGAAACGACGACACGGAGTACTATCTGCTGACAAAAGACGGCGTATCCGTCAGTGAGTTCGAAGGGAAACCTATCCTCAAAGTATCGCCCGGAGCATTGACCCTGCTCACACAGCAGGCTTTTCACGACGTAAGCTTCATGCTGCGGCGATCGCACAACCTGCAAGTAGCAAAAATTCTGCATGACCCCGAAGCCTCGGAAAACGACAAATACGTGGCACTTTCGTTTCTCCGCAATGCCGAAGTGGCCTGCAAAGGAAAGCTGCCACTGTGCCAGGACACCGGAACGGCCATCGTTCATGCCGAAAAAGGGCAACACGTGTGGACGGGATTCTGCGATGAAGAGGCCATCTCGCTCGGCGTTTACAACACCTACACGCAAGACAACCTTCGCTACTCGCAAAACGCCCCGCTCAACATGTACGACGAAGTGAACACCCGGTGCAATCTGCCAGCACAAATCGACATCGAAGCCACCGAAGGCATGGAGTACAGATTTCTGTGCGTTACCAAGGGCGGCGGATCGGCCAACAAAAGTTACCTGTACCAAATGACCAAAGCCATTATACAGAATCCGGGCACACTGGTACCCTTCCTCGTCGAGAAAATGAAATCGCTGGGCACGGCAGCCTGCCCGCCTTACCACATCGCCTTCGTCATAGGCGGCACATCGGCCGAGAAAACCATGCTCACCGTGAAGCTCGCCTCGACCCACTTCTACGACAATCTGCCGACGACAGGCGACGAAACCGGGCGCGCTTTTCGCGACATCGAACTGGAGCAGCAACTCCTGGAAGAAGCACAGAAGATAGGATTAGGCGCACAATTCGGCGGAAAATACATGGCCCACGACGTACGCGTGATACGTTTGCCGCGTCACGGCGCATCGTGCCCCATCGGACTGGGTGTAAGCTGTTCGGCCGACCGAAACATCAAGGCCAAAATCAACAAAGACGGAATCTGGATCGAGAAGATGGACGACAAACCTTACGAACTCATTCCCGAAGAACTGCGTAACGCCGGCGAGGGCAACGTGGTCAAGATAGATCTCGACCAGCCGATGAAAGAGATTCTCAAAACACTCAGCAAATATCCCGTAGCCACACGTCTCAGCCTCAACGGAACCATCATCGTGGCCCGCGACATTGCACACGCCAAACTCAAAGCACGGCTCGACAGCGGCGAAGACCTGCCCGAATATTTCAAGAAATATCCCGTGCTATACGCCGGACCGGCCAAAACACCCGAAGGACTGCCCTGCGGAAGTATGGGCCCCACAACGGCCAACAGAATGGACCCCTACGTAGACGAATTTCAAGATCATGGCGGATCGATGATCATGATAGCAAAAGGCAACCGCACGCAAGAGGTAACCGACGCCTGCAAAAAACACGGCGGATTCTACCTCGGCAGCATCGGCGGACCGGCAGCCGTGCTCTCTATGAACTCGATCAAGCATATAGAGTGTGTAGAATATCCCGAACTGGGAATGGAAGCGATATGGAAAATCGACGTGGTCGACTTTCCCGCCTTCATCCTGGTAGACGACAAGGGGAACGACTTCTTCAAACAGCTGAAACCCTGGTCGCCCGCCTGCAGCAAATAATGCACACGCATTGCCCCGCGCATCGCCCCCTGCTCATCGAACACAAACCGATTGGCAGGGGCTTTTTTTATTGCACCGAAAAAATAAACCAAGAAGAATACTGCCTCTCTCGCTTTACTCATAGTTTTTCGAGCCATACGGGAAGACGGTTTACTATAAAATCGAATTTTACATGTCGCCAGACACTCTGGCGAGACAAAAAGCACGAAAAATGCCCCGCCAGACACTCTGCAGAGAGGTAAATGTTAATTTAGTTGTCGGCAGACATTCTGCTTTAATATAAAAATACATTTAGCCGCTGGCAGACATTCTGCTTTAATATAAAAATACATTTAGCCGCTGGCAGACATTCTGCTTTAACATAAAAGTACATTTGGTCGCCGGCAGACATTCTGCCGAGACAAAAAAGTGCCTGAGGTCGCCGCCAGACACTCTGGCGAGACAAAAAGCACCGCTATTTCTCGAAGAAGTTCAACTTCTGGGCGCCAAAAACTCTTTTCCCGTGCTTCAAAGAGGTGGCAGACACCCGTTTTTCGGCAGACTCTCAAAAAAATGAGCAAAAAAGGCGAGGTATCAGTTTAAATCCCTAAATTTGCCCCATTCTAATAACAAATTAAAAAATAATTAACACCATGAACATTCCCAGTGTATTTTGGCTTGTGCCAACAGCCTCTATCGTAGCGTTAGTAATGGCCTGGTTCTTTTTTAAGTCGATGATGAAAACCGACGAGGGAACCCCTCGCATGCGCGAAATTGCCGATCACGTTCGCAAAGGAGCAATGGCTTATTTGAAGCAACAGTATAAAGTAGTACTGATTGTCTTCATTATCTTAGCCGTTCTGTTCGCCTTCATGGCCTATGTATTGAAGGTACAGAATCCGTGGGTGCCGTTTGCATTCTTAACCGGCGGACTATTCAGTGGGTTGAGCGGATTCTTCGGCATGAAAACGGCCACCTATGCGTCGGGCAGAACAGCCAATGCAGCCCGGCAAGGACTGAATCAGGGGCTGCAAATCGCCTTCCGGTCGGGTGCGGTAATGGGGCTGGTTGTCGTCGGGCTGGGTCTTCTCGATATTGCCCTGTGGTTTCTCATCCTCTCTCATTTCTATGTCGGCGACAACATGGCACTCGTTACCATCACAACCACCATGCTGACCTTCGGTATGGGTGCGTCGACGCAGGCGCTGTTTGCACGTGTGGGCGGCGGCATTTATACCAAAGCAGCCGATGTAGGGGCCGACCTGGTCGGTAAGGTAGAACAAGAGATTCCGGAAGACGACCCGCGAAATCCGGCAACCATAGCCGATAACGTAGGCGATAACGTGGGCGATGTGGCCGGTATGGGGGCCGATCTATACGAGAGCTACTGCGGCAGTATCCTCTCCACGGCCGCACTCGGCGCAACGGCCTTTGCCGGAAGCGGCGACCTGCAACTCAAAGCCGTTATCGCACCGATGGTCATTGCTGCCGTAGGAATCTTCTTGAGCCTGATCGGCATCTTCTTGGTACGAACCAAAGAAGGTGCAACGATGAAAGATCTGCTGCGCTCGCTCAGTCTCGGCACCAATGTGGCAGCCGTGCTCATTGCCGTGGCCACCTTTATTATACTCTACCTGCTCGACATTCACAATTGGATGGGCGTCAGCTTCTCTGTCGTAACCGGTTTGGCCGCGGGCGTCATTATCGGGCAGGCCACCGAATTTTACACGTCGCAAGGATTCAAACCCACGCAGAAAATAGCCGAATCGTCGCAAACCGGTTCGGCCACGGTCATTATCAAAGGTATCGGAACGGGCATGATCAGTACCTGCATTCCGGTCATCACCATTTCTTCCGCCATTATGCTGAGCTATCTCTTTGCCAACGGTTTCGATATGAGTATGAGCGCCGAATCGATGAGCCGCGGCCTTTACGGCATCGGCATCGCCGCCGTAGGTATGCTGTCGACCCTGGGCATTACGCTCGCCACCGACGCTTACGGCCCCATAGCCGACAATGCAGGAGGAAATGCAGAAATGTGCGAGCTGGGTGAAGAGGTACGGCAACGAACCGACGCGTTAGATTCGCTAGGCAACACCACAGCAGCTACGGGCAAGGGGTTTGCCATCGGTTCGGCCGCCCTTACGGCTCTTGCGCTGCTGGCTTCGTACGTCGAAGAGGTTAAAATAGCCATGGCACGAATGGTAGAAGAAGGCCATCACTTTATCAATGCTGCCGGCGAAGCGTTCACACCATCTACGGCATCAATCCCCGAGTTCATGGATTTCTTCCAGGTCAATCTGATGAATCCGCGCGTATTGGTCGGCGCATTTATCGGCGCCATGGCCGCATTCTTGTTCTGCGGACTCACGATGGGAGCCGTAGGAAGAGCAGCAGGAGCAATGGTCGACGAGGTTCGCCGACAATTCAGAGAAATTAAAGGTATATTAGAAGGAAAAGCAACGCCCGATTACGGACGCTGCGTAGAAATCAGCACAAAGTCGGCGCAACGCGAAATGTTGTTCCCGTCGTTGTTGGCCATCGTTATTCCCATTCTCGTCGGCATCGTTCTGGGGGTTGCAGGCGTGCTCGGATTACTGGTCGGCGGCCTGTCGGCAGGCTTTACGCTAGCCATCTTCATGGCCAATTCGGGAGGCGCATGGGACAATGCTAAGAAAATGGTCGAAGAGGGACATTTCGGCGGAAAGGGATCTTCTTGCCATAAAGCAACCATCGTTGGCGATACCGTCGGCGATCCGTTCAAAGACACCAGCGGACCGAGCCTCAACATATTGATCAAACTCATGTCGATGGTCAGCATCGTTATGGCCGGTCTGACTGTCATTTTCCTGTAATCGAAAAATAAAAATGAAACATAAGCACAACCATCGCCGTGACAAATCCGAAATGCACAACCGCCATTTCATGACCAAACAAAGTCGGCGGTTCATGTCACAACTGCTATTTTACGCCCTATCGATCATCGCAGGTCTCATCATGATAGCAGTTATCTGGATGTACACGGTAGAATAGCAGGCAGAGCTGCAGCCAATAGAAAAGGCGTTGGGAAGTAACACTTCTACAACGCCTTTTTCTATTTCATCGACGACACAAGGGATCAGCAAACCTTTTCCAGTTTGTTCATCACTGCGAACATAAACAGGGCCGACAATAAACAAAGAACGATAAATACCGTCCAAACGCTCCACAAAGGCAAGTCGCCCCAAAGATAGCCGCCCACGCCCACCAAAAGATTGCCGATGGCCGTTGCAGCAAACCAACCGCCCATCATCGCGCCTTTCAGTTTAGGAGGAGCCACTTTGCTCACGAAACTGATACCCATCGGACTCAGCAGCAGTTCGCCGAACGTCAGCACAAGGTAAGTTCCGATCAGCCAGTTGGCCGAAGTATAAGTGGCCGCATTGCCGGCAACTGCCTGCTCATTGGGCGTCAATAATCCGTTCGAACCCAAAATCATCAGCGTATAGGCCGAAGCTGCCACAAGCATTCCGTAAGCAATTTTTCTGGGAGCCGACGGTTCTTTACCCTTGCGAGCCAACGCACCGAAAATAGCCATGCTAACGGGTGTCAATGCCACCACATAGAACGGATTGAAGTGCTGAAAAATCGGCGCGCTTACAGCTACGCTTCCTCCTAAATGAGCGTATTTATAGATCAGGCCGCCTATCGATGCCAATATCACCAGGACCGAAATAATCTTCGCCCTCGATGTTTTAGACTGAAACAAAGCAAAACCGGCATAAACGATAAAGACGATCATCACCAGATTCATGACGTCGAACGCCATACTCTGCACGCCGGTCGAGTTCTTTTGCGTAAACTCATTGGCAAAATACGTCAGCGTAAGTCCGTTCTGATGAAAAGCCATCCAGAAGAATATCACAACGACAAATACCAGACACAAAGCCACGATACGGTCTTTGGTTTCTTGCTTGCTCAGCTCCTCGACCGATTCGTTTGCCGCACTGGCAGCAACCATTTTCGTTTTATTGCCCTCGACATGGCGGAACGTAGAGCGGAATCCGTAATAAATCGCCATCGACAAAACCAACGACACGCATGCCACAGCGAAAGAGAAATGGTAAGCCTCATTGGCCCCATAGCCGATTGTCACGGCCCAATCGCTGATTTTTACCGCCGCCGTCGGAGCAAACAGCGCACCGATGTTGATGGCCATATAGAAGATAGAAAAGGCAGAATCGCGTTGAGCGGCGTACCGCGGATCATCGTACAGATTGCCCACCATTACCTGCAGATTGCCTTTAAACAGTCCGGTGCCGAAACTGATCAGCGCCAAAGCCAGCAACATACATACCAGCGCCAGCGTATCGCCGCCCAAAGGGATAGACAGGCACAAATAACCCGCAAACATAACGGTAACGCCGATGGTTACCATCTTGCCGTACCCGAACTTGTCGGCCAAGATGCCGCCGACCAACGGAAGGAAATAAACCAGGCCCAGGAACGAGCTGTAAATAAATCCGGCCGTACCGGGATCAAGCCCGAAGTTGGCTCTCAAAAATAATACAAACACGGCTATCATCGTGTAATAGCCAAAACGTTCGCCCGTATTGGCCAGCGCCAGCGCATAGAGGCCTTTAGGTTGATTTTCAAACATAGATTCTACTTTTTATGATGAGTTTTGGTAATATCGAAAAGATAAGTCAGTTTAACGACGATGTTCGTCAGATTCGACTTGGCAAAATAGTCGCGTTTCGTACTGCCGTAGATGTTGGCCAAGCCATAATAATAGCGCGCATCTAACAAAAAATGCCCTACGCGCGGAACGATATACTCGATACCGCCGCCGCCGCCGATGCCGTAATCGAATTTATTTTCCACCGGCATGCCGTATTGCGTCATTTCGCGATTGGCCCTGTCCTGCAGGTTAGCTTTGCTCCGATCGAAATTCATCGCCGTGCGTTCGCCGAGCATCAGCCCGAACTGTGGCCCCAACCGAAAGAAGAACTGCATGCCTCGGTCTTCTCTGCCCCAGGCCAGATGAGCGAATACCGGAATCTGTACATAATCAATCGTCCTGCTGTACTGCTCGGCCAGCCCCGTTTCAGGATTGATCACGGCCCGATCGTTCAGGTCCACGATCTTCTCTTTCCAGCCCGCCTGCGCATAGTTTACCTCGGCATAGATCGAGCAAATCGTATTGAAATACTTTTCCGAAACATACCGTATCGACACGCCGCCGGTCAGGCCGCCATGCAGCCCTTGCGTAACTTTCGGCATGAAGCCCACGTTGCTTAGCATATAGCCACCGTTTAGGCCGACGGCCAACTCGTTTCTGTGGCTACCGACCTGCGCCTTTAACCAGAGCGGAAGCAGCAAAAGCGAAACAACGAACAGCATTTTTTTCATACGTCAAAAATCTTTTTTGTGATATGCCTAATAAGTGATACTCTCTATCGTGCGGTCTCTTTTATAATGAATCAGCATCAGGTTTTCGTTCTGCATGCCGCCTTTACCCACGCGTTTGAAATGCAGCGGCGTCTGCAGCGGCACATGCACGTTTTCGATTTTGATGCCCGAGAAACTCTTGCCGTATTTATGCAATCCTTTGCAGAAGAACGACACCTGATCGTAGCCCGTCAGTGCGAACCGCGGCAGCGCCGCGCGCATCTCTTCGTTGAACCAGCGCCGATAGTTGTTCTCCACCTGCCGTGTCTTGGCCGACAGCGGATTGTAGTACGCCGCCGTCGGAATATACGCGTCGTATTTGCAGAAATAGTCCAGATACACCTTCGTGTACATCAGCCATTCGGTATAGCCGAACAGCGAAACAGACAGCTGCGGATGAACCGTCTTCAACCCGTCGATCTTGGCCAGCGCAACATTCAATTCGGGCGAACGCCCCGTGTTCAGAATCACCATATTGGGCTGCGTCATGCTGAAGCATTTCGCAAAATTCGCCTCGCCCGAAGTCAGATTCGTAATGTTGTACCCGATGTTGCGCGCCTCGAGCTGCTTCCGCAGGTTGAAAGTAAAAATGCCCTTGCGACTCGTCGTGTCGTTGCAGTCGACGAACACCGGATGATACCCCGCGAACCGATCGAGATAGGCGCCGATCACACGTTCGTTCAGCCGTGCGGCCGACTGGTACACCTGAAACACCTGCCCATTGTTGGCCACCTCGCCGCTTTCGATCGAAAACGGAATCACCAGCTTGATATCATGCTCGCGACAGAAGTCGCTCAGCGGCCGAACCTGTTTCGTGTAGAGCGGACCGAAAATCAAATCGCACCTTGCCGCCTCTTTTTCCAGCAACGTTTCACGGATATCGGCATCCATCGGCACATTCCACGCCCGCACATCCGTCGAGATTCCCTGCACCTTCAGGTCTTCGCACGCCAGCAACAGCCCGCGATAGTACTCCACCATACGCTGCCCGTCGCCGTCGACATTGTGCAGCGGCAGCATCACCCCGATACGGATGGCCCGCTTCGTAACATCCAGTTCGGCCGTCGGCTTCACCACCGGCGAGGCCGGCACGGCAACCGTCTGCTTTTTTTCGAACGGAATAAACACCGTGTCGCCTTTCTTCAGTTCGTACCCCGCTTTTTTCATTTCGGGGTTAGCCTCGATCAGATCCGGAACCGAGATACCGTATTTTCGGGCGATGCCGAACAGCGTATCCTTCTTCTTTGCCTGATAAATGTCGCGCCATTGCGTGGTCTGCGCCGCTGCATCCGTTGCCAGCGCCAGCAACAGTGCAAACAAGAGATATTTTAAAGTATGTTTCATTGTCGATACCGTCGATTTCTTGTAACCGGTGTAGTAAAAAATCCGGTTTCAGCTGCAAATGTACAAAAAAATATCGACAGAAAGGGCCCACCTTACTTGCGGCACCGAATCTACCCGATAGAACACGACTCGCGGAACCTGCCGCACCGAATCTACCCGGTTGAACACGACTCGCGGGACCTGCGGCACCGAATCTACCCGGTAGATTTTAAGTCTACTCGTGTTTGGCTTAAATTCTACCTGTTCGCATTTAAGTCTACTTGTGTTCGGCTTAAATTCTACATGGTCGCATTTAAGTCTACTTATGTTCGGCTTAAATTTTACCTGATCGCATTTAAGTCTACTTGTGTTTGGCTTAAATTCTATATGATTTTTCAGGGCTTTTTAGATCGTGGCGCCCAAAAAATCCGGATTTTTG
The DNA here is from genome assembly GCA_963515815.1 of uncultured Prevotella sp. Classification (GTDB taxonomy): domain Bacteria; phylum Bacteroidota; class Bacteroidia; order Bacteroidales; family Bacteroidaceae; genus Prevotella. Next base: position 5,168 of record CAUQAO010000010.1, on the reverse strand, counting down.
CCTACTTTTGCACGATACAATTGTATTTTATGAAGAAAATCGGCATTATCAACATCGTCACTGCACTTTCGATCGGGTGGTTTGCACAAATCCATGCGCAGCAGCAGCCCGCTATCCGCCCAAGTGCGGTATTCACCACCGCCGAGGGCGAAACCGGCGAGCCGAGCACTGCGTTCAGCGGTTCGGCGCCCGTCAGGGCTCGCTTCAGTGCCAACGTCGAGCAGCAGGGCACGTGGAACGCCTGGTTCGAATGGCGCTTCACGCTCGAAGGGCAGTCGGCGCCCTATCTGGTGCGCCATGAGAAAGATACCGAGGTTACGTTCGACAGGGCCGGCGTGCACAGCGTGGTGCTGTATGCCGTATTCACCTCGGGACAAGACTCGGTGAAATTCACCGAAGCGTACTGGCACGAGAACGAGCCGATCAGCGTGTCGATCGCCGAGAGCAAACTCGAGTTTCCGAACGCCTTCTCGCCCAACGGCGACGGTATCAACGACGTTTACAAAGCCAAATCGGGCTATCGGTCGATCGTAGAATTCAGAGCCATCATCTTCAACCGCTGGGGGCAGAAGCTGTTCGAATGGACCGATCCGGCTGCAGGGTGGGACGGCCGATCGGGCGGAAAAGAAGTGAAGCAGGGCGTGTACTTCGTGCTGGTGAAGGCCAAAGGGGCCGACGGCAAAACGTACAACATCAGAAAAGACGTGAACCTGTTGAGAGGATTCGGCGAAACTTCAGGATCAACAACCCAATAAACCGACAAAATGGAGAGAGAAGACGAAAAAATAAACGTGTGGGGCGCCCGCGTACACAATCTTAAAAACGTAGACGTAGAGATTCCGCGCAATTCGCTGACGGTCATCACCGGGCTTTCGGGCTCGGGCAAGTCGTCGCTGGCGTTCGACACGATATTCGCCGAAGGACAAAGGCGGTACATCGAAACCTTCTCGGCCTACGCCCGAAACTTTCTGGGCGGCATGGAACGGCCCGACGTCGACAAAATAACAGGACTGAGTCCGGTAATCAGCATCGAACAGAAAACAACCAACCGCAACCCACGCTCTACCGTAGGCACAACAACCGAGGTGTACGACTATCTGCGACTGCTGTACGCCCGCGCCGCCACCGCCTACAGCTATCTCACGGGCGAGCCGATGGTGAAATACACCGAAGAGAAAGTGCTCGAAATGATTCGCGACGACTATGCCGGGCAGCCCGTCTACATCCTCGCGCCGCTCGTGAGGCAACGCAAAGGCCACTACCGCGAACTGTTCGAGAGCATGCACCGCAAAGGCTATCTGTACATCAGGGTAGACGGCGAGATTCAGGAAATTGTGCGCGGAATGAAGGTAGACCGGTACAAAAACCACAACATAGAAGTGGTGATCGACAAACTGACGGTGAAAGCCAACGACGACGAGCGACTGAAACGCAGCATACAAACGGCCATGAAACAGGGCGACGGCATGATAGCGATTATGAACCGCGACAGCGGCCAGCTGCACAACTTCTCGAAGCGGCTGATGGATCCCGTCAGCGGCATCTCGTACGGCGAACCGGCTCCGAACATCTTTTCGTTCAACTCGCCCGAAGGCGCCTGCCCCAAATGCAAGGGGCTGGGCTACGTCAGCGAAATAGACCTGAACAAAGTGGTGCCCGACCGAACGCAAAACATCTACAACGGAGCCATCGTGCCGCTGGGGAAATATAAAAACCAGATGATCTTCTGGCAAATCGACGCCCTGCTGCAAAAATACGACTGCAACCTGAAAACGCCCGTGAAAGACCTGCCGACCGAGGCGCTCGACGAAATACTGTACGGCAGCCTCGGAAAAATAAAGATTGCCAAAGAACTGGTGCACACTTCGACCGATTATTTTGTCGATTTCGACGGCGTAATCAAGTACCTGCGCAACGTGATGGAAAACGACGAGACGGCGGCCGGACAGAAATGGGCCGACCAGTTTCTGGGCACCTGCGAATGCCCCGAATGCAAGGGACAACGGCTCAAACGCGAGTCGCTCTCCTACCGCATCGGCAACGATAACATTACCGCCGTGGCCCAACTCGACATCGCCGAGCTGCGCCGATGGCTCGACCATGCAGAAGATCGGATGAGCGAAACGCAACGCAAAATAGCCACCGAGATTATCAAGGAAATAAAAACACGCGTCGACTTTCTGATCGAAGTCGGGCTCGATTACCTTTCGCTCAATCGGCAGTCGGCATCGCTCTCGGGTGGCGAGAGTCAGCGCATCAGACTGGCTACGCAGATCGGTTCGCAACTTGTCAACGTGCTCTACATTCTCGACGAACCCAGCATCGGACTGCACCAACGCGACAACGAACGGCTCATTCGCTCGCTCAAAGAACTGCGCGACATCGGCAATACCGTAATCGTGGTAGAACACGACAAAGATATGATGCTCGCCGCCGATTACATCATCGACATCGGCCCGCGGGCCGGACGCAAAGGCGGCGAGGTAGTGTATCAGGGAACGCCCGCCCGAATGCTCGAGCAGCACACGCTGACGACCGATTATCTGAACGGTCGGCGCCGAATCGAAATTCCCGCTGAACGCCGCCCGGGCAACGGAAAATCCATTCGCATCTACGGCGCACAGGGCAACAATCTGAAGAATATCGACGTAACGTTTCCGTTGGGCAAGCTCATTGTCGTTACGGGCGTAAGCGGATCGGGCAAATCGACCCTCATCAACGAAACCCTGCAGCCCATCCTGTCGCAGCATTTCTACCGGTCGTTGAAGAAGCCGATGCCCTATCGGTCGATCGAAGGGATAGAAAACATCGACAAGGTGGTCGACGTTGATCAGAGCCCGCTCGGCCGCACCCCTCGTTCAAATCCCGCCACGTACACCGGCGTGTTTTCGGATATCCGCGCACTGTTTGTCAACCTGCCCGAAGCCAAGATACGCGGCTACAAACCGGGCCGGTTCTCTTTCAACGTGAAGGGCGGACGCTGCGAAACCTGCGGAGGCAACGGCTATAAAACCATCGAAATGAACTTCCTGCCCGATGTGATGGTTCCCTGCGAAGTGTGCCACGGCAAACGTTACAACCGCGAAACGCTCGAGGTGAGATATAAAGGTAAAAGCATAGCCGACGTGCTGGACATGACCATCAACCAGGCAGTGGATTTCTTCGAGAACGTACCGACCATTCTCCAAAAAATCAAAACCATTCAGGAAGTAGGTCTCGGATATATCAAACTCGGGCAACCCTCCACTACGCTGTCGGGCGGCGAAAGCCAACGCGTAAAACTGGCCACCGAACTAAGTAAACGCGACACGGGAAAAACCCTCTACATACTCGACGAACCCACTACGGGGCTGCACTTCGAAGACATTCGCGTGCTGATGGACGTGCTGCAACGACTCGTCGACAAGGGCAATACCGTGATCATCATCGAACACAATCTCGACGTGATCAAACTGGCCGACTATATCATCGACATCGGCCCCGAAGGTGGTCGCAACGGCGGCTTGATTCTCTCGACCGGGACGCCCGAACAGGTAGCCAAGAGTAAAAAGGGATTCACGCCGAAATTTATCAAAACAGAACTGAAAAGCGGCTCGTAACATTTCGATTTTCTCCCCCGCCTATCGCTTACCAATGTGTATCTTCATTCTCCCAGCACTCCATATGATCTAAATTTAGATTAATTGGTACGGAACGCATTATATCTAATTTCTGCTGCGTATTAGTCCCATTACAACATAATAATAAAGAGAAGGCATATATTAAAATTGCCAAGTTCCTAATTTTCCTCAGTAACGTTTCCATCATTTTATCTCTATTGACAAAATAAGTGGTAATGTTTCTTCGTTCCTAAAAATCTTCCGGATAATCTCATCGCTTTCAGAAAGGGCATGACGATATTCCTCTGGAGTAATAAGCTGGCGGATATCATCAACGTTTTGCTTAGTTACAAGAAACAAAAGCTTATTATCTCGTACACATAGAGCAGAACCGGGTAGCAACCCCTTTGTTAAGTTAGAAACAAAATGGTACTGTTTTCCTTTTCTTTTATCAACTAGATGATTAACATACACACCCGCAAGCACATATTTTATATAATGAAACCGAGACGTTTCGTAATAAGTCTCGATATAACTTATCCCATTGAAACGATGAAAATTTTCCGATTCTCCGTTGTATACTTCTTTTTTAAGATCCCCTGGTATAAATTTATCTTGAAAATCAAAACGTACTACTTTCTGTACGGAATCTTTATGAAACACAATGGCTGAATCGGCGAAACTTGGGACATGAAACAGTCGGTTCTGGTTCACATAAAAGCTGTGGTCTGTTGGGACAATTTGCATGTTACTTTTAAGGTTGATAAAATTCCTTATAACCGTCTCATCCTTATTCAAAAGCCCTAATTGGATTCCATCTTTCGCCTCTTTATGATAATAGGAGCAGAATATTTTGCCATCCTCCAGTGCCCCGATGGCATTTGGGTATGATTCTAATGCGCGTGTTTCAATATATCTTCCGTCTATTGAAAACACATGTATTTTTCGAGAATCTTTTTCGAACACAAATACTTCTCCTTTATCCGGAATAAAGAACCAGTCCGTGATGTCAGTCTGATATTCGTTCTTTGCTCTCCCCTTTTCACCAAGTTTAGAAATATAGTTCCCTGCAGAATCAAAAACCCAAATAGTTTGATGTTTTCCATTCTCCAGCAAAAAATAATATCCGCCATCATATTTCATTTTATCGCATACGAAAGCACTTGACAAAGAATCGGAGAGATGAGTCTCTATTTTTATGTTGTAATCTTGACTTTCAAGCTGGGTAATAGCGCTATTTTTTATAAGTAGGGTCTCCGCCTTATAATTGCCGAATAAACATGTCCCCCTTTCTCTTGAACAAGAAAAAAAAGAAGCGCATATCATCATTAACAGACAGACCCTACAGAAAAAATATTTTCTACTATATAAAGCAATTGCGTTCAGAAAACTTTTGTACGAAACTATTTTCATAAGATGATATTTTCAAGATAACAAAGTTTGACCATATACAACAAATACACAATCAAACCTTGTTATCAATTATTTTTTATTTTCTTATCTCGTGACACCGCGCAAGATGATTTCTAAAATGTATCTAATTGAAAATAAAGAAGTTACCTTGCTATA
>CAUQAO010000009.1:0-29757 GCA_963515815.1 uncultured Prevotella sp. | reverse complement strand
TACAAGATGGATTCAATCAAAAAACACTTAATTTATGCGTTTTTGCTGTTGTTAGCATGTTCGTGCGTTACGTCGAACGAAATATCGGTGGTGCAACCGGTGGCTATTGATATGCAAACGCAAGACACCATTCGCGGTAAAGGTATTGCGCTGAAAAAAGGTAAGGTATGCTATCTTAGCACCACGTCTTATGGCTATGTATTACCGGATAACAATGTATTGGAACTTAAAAATTCATCTAATTTCTTTACAACGTCTTTCCATCCCGCTCTCTGGGGGTCGTCTTCGCTTTCTTATCAGGCGGATACGGTTGTAAACAGTCAGTTCCTGGTAAAAACCGCATTAGAAAAAGTAGCGGAAAAATCGTTGCCCGGTTTTGAATACATATACTTCCATGCCAAAGAACATGAGAGCGATAAACAGCATCTCGATTCAATGATCGAGACATTCGATCCCAATTACATCATTACGCTGGATAAATTAGAATTCCGGGTAACCAGTAACGCCTTCATCGGAGGATCGACCGTAATGCAGAAACTTAGCCAAGGCTGCGGTGAGACTATTATCAGCTACAACCCTATATTTACCTATGCGGGCAAGGTTTCTATTGCCTACGATGCGCTGTGGAATATTAAACGGCTGAAAGATAACCGGCAAACCGTAATCGACCAAAAAGGAGAGGTGATTAGCGATTATTACAGAAATTACGATATTATCCGGCATCTGCTGTACACCGCTCAACAGGCCGGAAGCGATTTTCTTGCGCTATTAAAGAAAAACTAATCGATGCCCAGTATCAGCTCTTTTCCTATGGCATCGGCCTCTTCGGGGGTCGATGCCTCGCTGTAAATTCTGATAATCGGTTCGGTATTGCTTTTGCGAAGGTGCACCCATTTATCGGCGAAATCGATCTTCACGCCGTCGATATCGGTCACCTTCTCATTTTTATACTTGTCTTTGATTCGATTCAGTATGGCGTCGATATCAGTATCAGGCGTCAGGTCGATGCGATTTTTTGCCATGAAATAATCGGGATACGACCGGCGCAACCGACTCGCCGTACAACCTCGATGGGCCAATGACGAAAGGAACAGAGCAATACCGACCAAAGCGTCGCGACCGTAGTGGCTCTCGGGATAGATCACGCCGCCGTTTCCTTCGCCGCCGATCACGGCACCCACTTCTTTCATCTTGGTCGTTACGTTCACTTCGCCTACCGCCGATGCCGTATATTGACCGCCGTAACGGTTGGTGATATCGCGCAGAGCACGCGTAGAGCTGAGGTTCGAAACGGTGTTGCCCGGCGTATGGCTCAATACGTAATCGGCTACAGCCACCAGGGTATATTCTTCGCCGAACATGGTTCCGTCTTCGCAGATAAAGGCCAAGCGGTCAACATCCGGATCAACGACGATGCCCAGATCGTATCCGCCTTTTGCCATTTCGGCCATGATACCGCCGAGGTTCTGTGCCAGCGGTTCGGGATTGTGGGCGAAGTTGCCGGTCGGTTCGCCGTTCAGCAAGGTGTATTCTACGCCCAATGCCGTCAGCAGTTCGGGCAAGATGATGCCGCCCACGCTGTTGATGGTATCGACGGCCACTTTGAAATGCGCCTTTCTAATAGCCTCTGCATCGACCAGATTCAACTGAAGCACGTGATCGATATGGCGTTTGTTGAACGACGTGTCTTGGGTATAATGCCCCAGATGGTCGACGTCGGCAAAAACAAAATCTTCTTTCTCGGCAATAGCCAGTACCTCGTTGCCATTGGCAGCGGTCAGGAATTCGCCTTCGCAGTTCAGCAGCTTCAGTGCGTTCCACTGTCGCGGGTTGTGGCTTGCGGTAATAATCACGCCGCCGGCAGCGCCGCTCATCTGCACGGCCAGCTCGGTTGTCGGCGTGGTTGCCAAGCCGATATCGAGCACGTCGTAACCGATGCCCATCAATGTTCCGCATACGACGTTCCGCACCATGTCGCCCGAAAGGCGTGCATCGCGGCCCACGACGATAACGTTGCTCGACGATTGGCCGTGCCGACGTATAAAGGTTGCATAGGCTGATGTGAACTTTGCGATGTCTAAGGGGTTGAGCGTATCGCCTGTCGAACCGCCTATCGTACCGCGGATACCTGAAATGGATTTGATGAGTGTCATTGTTTCGAATTTTATAAGTTAGCTATTGCCATTATTCGATAGCGCGCTGATAAGTGAGATCGTACAGACAGGGATAAACGCGGCGGCGCGCAGAAGCGTGCCCACTGGTGTGCGGAACGATAAGTCGCACGCGTGCTATTTCGTCGCCTTCTTTTACAGGGCGCCCCACGTTAACGTACGAAAGAGGAACCAGCCATCCGGAAGGTACTTCGGTACTGCCATAGACCGATGCCATGACGCTTTTACCCTTTTCGAACGATGCCGTGAAAGTACCGCTGATATTGCGCACGATCATCTTGTCGACGATGGGCGAATAATACAACACTTCGTTAGAAAGCTGCAGCGAATCGGTGAGCAGATTACGCTCCCAGAAGCGACAGAGCACTCCGGCGATTTCGCCTCTTTTAATTTTCTCGCCACATCCTTGCCGCACGATCTGCATGTAGACGCCGCTGCTGGATATGAGTACAAACTCGTTGCGTTTCTTCTCTTTGTCGACTATCGTTTTATAGCCTTGCGCCGCGAAAGTTTCTTCCGAAATGACGTTCACCGCCGAGTCGGCCAGATATTTATTGATAGCACTGCGTTCGGCTTTTTTCTGGTCGGCGTAGGTTTGATTCTCGCGACACGATGAGAGGTTGCATATCGCCGTAAAAGCAAGTAGTGAAAAGAGTATTTTCTTCATTCGTTCGTTATAAAAATAGTGTTGCAAAGGTAATGTAAATAGCCAAATGCGCAAAACAAAGGGTGGGGCTTTTAATGTTTATTGTCATACCGCGCCGACACCGAAAAAGACGACTTATTTGGCACGCAGTTTACACTCGTAAGCGGCAAAAGCCTGACGCACGATTTGTTCGGCCTCGGGCAGATTGCAATAGAGCCGGCCGCCGCTGGCATTGGGGTGGCCGCCGCCGTTGAAGAACTGTGCCGCCATTTCGTGGCACGGAAAATCGTCGACCGATCGCAGGCTCACCCACACCAGATTATCTTTGCGGTCGTCTTCGCGCAACGACACCGACAGCTTCATGCCCTTGATCGTGAGCGGAACATTGACCAGCCCCTCGGCATCACCTTTCACGAAATGAAAATCGCGCATGTCTTGCCGCGAGATAGAGAAGTAAGCGGCATGAAGCTCGTCGAAGACATTGAGCTTTTGCGACATCAGGTAGCCCCGCAGCCGAATGGCCCAGTGGCTATAGTTGTTGTAAACGTTGCGGTAAACCTTGTCCTTGTCGAAGCCCTTGGTGAGTAGTTGGCTGATGATGAAAAAGATTTCGGGCCGCGAAGAGTTGTACGTAAAGCCGCCCGTATCGGTCATCATGCCGCAGTAAACGGGCACGGCATACTGGCGAGTCATCCGGTCGAAATGGCCGGCCTGCCACACGATGCGGAAAACCAGTTCGCAGGTGCTGCTGGCTTCGGGGCGCGACACGGCCAGCACGGCATCCATATCGGGGGCGGTATGATGGTCGATCATCACCCGTTTGGCCGGCGTAGCCTCCAACAGCGGTTGCATCTCGTCGACGCGCCCCGTGCTTCCAAAGTCGAGGCAGAAAACCAGATCGGCCTCTTTGAACATCCGTTCTACATCAGCCTTGTGCTTGTCGTAGCGCACGATCCGGTCGCTATTCGGCAGCCAACGCAAGAAATCGGGATAGGCATCGGGCATCACCACAGCCGCCGGCTTGTCATACTGCACACGCAGGTACTCGCTCCAAGCCAGCGAAGCCCCCAGCGCGTCGCCGTCGGGCGACTTATGTCCGCAAACAACGATGTGTTCGGCTTCGACGATGAGCCGGCGGAGCGTTTCCATCTCGTCGGCGGTAAGAAGATCTATATTCATCATTTATTTTTTAGTTTGATAACCGATTTGTCTTTACGCCCTCGTCCGGCATGGCGAACTCAGCTAAACGAGGTCGTTTTGCTTCGACAGAATATTCTGTTTCCACTTCCCGAGTTCGTTTTGCCCCGACAGAATATTCTGTTTCCATTTCCAGAGGTCGTTTTGCCCCGACAGAATATTCTGTTTCCATTTCCAGAGGTCATTTTGCCCCGACAGAATATTCTGTTTCCATTTCCCGAGGTCGTTTTGCCTCGACAGAATATTCTGTTTTCATTTCCAGAGGTCATTTTATGCCGGCAGACTATTCTGCCTTCGCTTCGACAGGTGTTTTGGGCCGGCAGACTATTCTGCTTTCGCTCCGACAGGTGTTTTGGTGCCGGCAGACTATTCTGCCTTCGCTCCGACAGGTGTTTTGGTGCCGGCAGACTATTCTGCCTTCGCTCCGACAGGTGTTTTGATGCCGGCAGACTGGTCTGCCTTGACCGCGACAGGTGTTTTGGTGTCGGCAGACTGGTCTGCCGACATTGCAAAATTTTGTTCGGGCAGAAAAAAGAATCAGAAGAGCCGGTCGGGATAAACGCCTGCGTCGATCAGACGCTGTATGCGGGCTACGGTCGACGGCCGATCGGCTGCGTAGGTTACGCCGAACCACTTGCTGGTGGTGTCGAGCACCTTGACCGTTGCCGTGCCGTCGTTGATGAGTTTGTTGACCATCAGCGGAATAAAAAATTCGGCTTTCGGGTTCGCCATGTTCTTCGGATCGGCCAGGAACGTTTTGAAGTAGTCGTCGCTGTACTTGAAATAATCGGGCGTGAAGCCCCACATGTTCATCGATACCGGCGTGTTCTCGTCGATGGCCACCCACTGTCCTTGCTCGTCTTTGTAGCATATAGGGCCGTCGACGCGCATCACTTCGGTGCGTTCTACCACGGTTGTCAGTTCGCCGTTGTGGTTGGTCGAGCAGACGCCGCGCGCCACGGTTCCGTTCTCAGAGAGGGTGTTCCCCACGCGGAATCCGACCATCGCATAGCGGTTGCGGGCGCCTTCGGGCAGGTCGGCCAGAAACTTTCCGATCACCATGAAGGCGTCGCGGTTATAAAAGTCGTCGCAGTTGATCACGCAGAACGGTTCGTGAATCAGGTCTTCGGCCATCATCACGGCGTGGTTGGTGCCCCAGGGTTTCTGGCGCCCTTGCGGAACGGTAAAGCCCGCGGGCAAACTGTCGATCGACTGGAAACACAGTTCGGCGGGGATGTGGCCTTCGTATTTGGAGAGGATCTTCTGCCTAAAATCGGCTTCGAAATCTTTCCGGATAACGAAAACGATCTTTCCGACGCCGGCCAGGATGGCATCGTAGATGGAATAGTCCATGATGGTTTCGCCGTGGGGGCCGAGGCCGTCGAGCTGTTTCAATCCGCCGTAGCGGCTGCCCATACCGGCCGCAAGAAGTAACAATGTTGGTTTCATAAGAGGTTTATTTTTTTTGATTGATAAAACTTGTCGTTGTTCGATGTTGCGTTTGCAAAGTTAACGAATTTGATTCGGAATTCGGGACGTGTTGCGCCGGAATACCGTCAGCGTGCCGTGCCGAAAAGCACTCGCCGGCTGTAGCGCTTGTCCTGAACAACACACGGGCTCATCAGGTGGTATATCGGACGAAACACGATGTCGGTTCCGCTGACAGCAGCCTCGGTGTCGCCTTGCTTCACGATGGAGTCAAGATCTGTGAGCGACCGGTCTGTATCGGCGCTTAGTAGCAGGGGACCGCGCATCACCTTGCACAGGGTGGACGAATAGTGGGCGGCATTGAGCGGGCGACCGACAGTCAGTTTGTTCTCGAACGTCAGGGCAATGGCATCGTTCTTGCTCCATCGGCGATTCAGAACAACGAATCCTTTTTCGATGCGGAAAGGAATGGGGCGGTCGTTGAGGCGCACCGTGAGGCGCTCTACGAACTGCATGGGCAGCTTGACACAGAGCCGCAGCGACTCGGTTCCGACAACTTCGGTAAGCTGCAGGTCGACCATTCCTGCGAAAGGATAGCCCGACCGCTGGACAATGGTCATCGACCGACCGGCCGAGGGACGTATCGTAGCCTTGCTGTCGACCAGATGGAGCAGGTAAACCGAGCGCGCATCGTATTCGTAAGCCGAGCGGGCCACATGAGCCAGTCCGTCGGCCCCGCGCATAGTGCAGCACCAATGCGCTTCTGGCAGATTGACCGACAGACACGATGGCGCATCGGCCGAGAAACAATCGGTACCGAAACCGCCGTTGGCACGCTGGGCATGGGCCAAGGCGTTGTAGTAAATCAGATCTAAATAGGGCAGATACTCCGCCTTTCGGGTCATCTCCCACAACTTCATCGCCACGATATACGAATCGACGATGGCACAAGGTTCCGACGCGGCTTCGTACCGGCAGAACCAATTGTAATTGGCATAATTCTCCATCATACCGTGCGCAAGATACAACCGCCAGCGCTTTTCTACTTCGCGCACCAAGCGATAGTTGCCGGTCAGGGCAGCGTAAGTAAGCAAGCCGCGCATGGCCGTGAGCGAAGCATGCGTCTGGGCCTTGATGGCTATCAGATCCATTTCGAGAAAGCGATCAACCATCTCGTCTATTACAGCTTTCAGTTCGGGCGACGGAATGTATTTGTAGGCCTGAATAATGCCATCCATGCCGATAAACACACATCCAACATCGGTTGAAAGCAACCAGTTGTGATACGACTTGTAGAGCGTACCCATCGCCTCGCCGATGCCCGATTGGCGGCTTTCGGGATGAATCGGATATTGTTTGTACAACCCTTTGCCGGGAATAAACAGGCTGTCGACAATCGTCTTGACCATTCCAATGATGCGCGGGTCGGGTTTCCACTCGTTGTATTCGCACAAGGCATGTACGAGCCAACCGTTACCCGAGAGTTGCTGCTCGTCTAAGATGCCGGCAGGATGAATCTTTCCCATATATCCCTTGGTATTGAGGTGGGCGGGCAGGCGTCGAATAATTTCGTCGAGATAGCGGGGCTGGCGACCGGTAAATTTTGCATCCTGCACCAATCCGAGTATGGTTCGCCCCTCTGTATCGCCGGGCCAGTTGCCCGATTGCGCATCGGTCAGAAAGACATGATCGGGTTGATACTTGGTTTCTTCCAGCCGATCGAAATTTTTCTGCATTCTGTTCAACAACTCTCCGCCGACAGACAGGTCTTTAAAATCTACAGCCTGCACCTTATGGCGCGCGTCGATATTTACGCTGCCAAAAAACAGGTATACGAACAGGATAGACAGGCTGTGGGTGTAAAACTTTCTTGTTTCCATCTTTTCAATAATTAGATTACGAACGTTTTGTTTAATACTCAGAAGGGATAGCCGACGGCCAGATGTACGCTGCTGCCGTCTTTAAAACTCGGTAGATTGTAGAATCCGCCTTTGCCGGTCTTATAAGGTACATGCAGACCGATGCCCCAATCGATTCGGATAACGAACAGATCCATATCGTATCGCAAACCGATACCGGTACCGAGCGCCATATCGGTAAGCAAACTCTTCCACTTCAATTTTCCACCCGGCCGTTCGTCATAGTTTTCGATCGTCCATACATTGCCCGCATCTAAAAACACGGCTCCGTAAAGATGACCGAACAAACGGGGACGGTACTCCATATTGGCCAGGAATTTTACGTCGCCCGTCTGCTCGACGTACGACATTCGTTGATTGCCGGGACGATACTTGCCCGGACCGATACTGCGCACATTGAACGCGCGAATGCTATTGGCGCCTCCGACATAAAACTGTTCGTAATAAGGAGCCTCTTCGGCATTGCCGAAACTCCAAACCATACCCGCACCAAGATGCCCCACAAGCGTATGGACATCCGAGAAACGCCATAGCTTAACAAAATCGGTTTCGAATTTCAAAAACTGTGCAAACGGATTCTTGAACATCGTCTTGTTCTTTTCGTTCCACTTTCGGCCAAACATCATATATCCCAAAGACAATGCATTGCCAGCTTCGCTAATCGTCGTTTTCCATGCAACAGGATTCCGATAGCCCTTGACACTCATGTACTGATAAGTATAGCTCATCTTCGGTACGAACTGGTCACGCATCGATATTTGCAGATAGGGATTCTTAGAGAGCAATGTTTTGAAAGAATCGGTCCGACTGGTCATGTATTCGTACGACAAAGTAAGCGGACTAAACTCATGATACGACTGCTGAGACGTCCAAAACTGGTAAGTCAAGTCGCCCGACACGACATGTCGTTTGAAGTACCCCGATCGATTCAGCACATTCGTCGACATACGTAACATGGTAGTCGGTGTACCGTAATATCTTCGCCTACGTAGAACACTGCCTGCCTGAACGCGCAAACTGTCGAGCAAAACACGATGAGGAGCCGTAAAAAAGAGATTGCGCAGAGTAAGCATGCGCGGTAAAATCAGAGAGAGGTCGCCGCCGTATTCGTACGAATTCATTTCCGAAGAACTGCCTTCCGACAAATGTCCGGTCTGCCACTCGTACGACCCATGCACGTTGAGGTCTACCTTCTCCCCTCCTTTAAAGGCATTCTGTTTGGTCAGGCCGAGAACCAGCTCTGGACCTCCCCTACCCGAGGTTTTTCCTTTAGCATTGGCGTTGACATAAAAACTGTAACGACGATCCAATACACAATCGATATTCAGGTCAAGCGTATCGCATATCGCCGACGAATCTCTGGGCATAAATTGCAGATTACTATAACTGAACAGACCTGTAGCGTGCATATTGTTGTTCGTTTCTTCTTCATCTGAAAGACTGTAAAGCTGACCGGATCTGAGTCGTAAACTGCTGAATATGACACCCGACCGTATAGGAGATTTGCGCCCTGTATAATAAAGCATGAAAGACTTGCGACGCAGCGAATCGTACAGAGTTTCCATAAACTCTCGTCTTAAGTTGACATGAATACGACCGACATACCATTTACGAGTAATAGCCGGTTCCAAGCTATCGCCCATTTGGTATCTTAGCTGTACCATGCCATGCTTCAGAAGCGTATCGGCAAGATAAGAAGCATGCGTAGCCTTAGCATAATAATAGCCATTATTGCGTAAAAGACGGGTAATTCGCTGACGTTCGGCTTCCAAATCAGGCACACTAAAGGCATCGCCTTTCTTGATATAAGCCTGTGAAAGGTTTCTTGAAATCAAGCTATCGGCATCAGCGGTGAAATTCAGATAGCGTATAGAGTCGAGCCTCCACAGTGGCCCCATATCCACTGTATATTCTAATTTGGCTTTTTTTAGATGCTTCCGTCGAATAACTTCGTAACGAACTTTACCATTAAAGTACCCGAACTTCTTTAACTGCGCTTGTGCAACCGACACCCGAAGCGAAGGATTTATATGGCTCATTAACTTGGGCTTTGATCCGAAAGCTCGCGTAATCCATTGCCCAATCTTCCCTTTACTGCCCGAAAAAGCATTCCATATCCACAGCCTTATCGGAAAAGGAGTACGATAATAGCTGCTGCCAAGCAATGAACCCGTTGGCGACGAAGCCAACACCGACTCCATTTCTGTTTTTATTTCTTCTGCATGATCATTGGCCTCATAATTCTTAAACTCGATCTTTTTCAATCCTATGAACAGCTGTTCGCCATCGGGAATGGCACTGGTAGTTGAACATGCCGTAAGCAGGCCCAACAAAAGAGCAAACAGCCCGCAATATGTAATATACCTATTAATTCTCATGTGCAATAGAGTCTCTTCTTACCGGCTGGAATGTCGGTAAGGTTTGTTTCTCATTTCTGAGCCGAAATATATCTTTAAAGTGTGCTAACTTCCGGCGCCAAGTAAAGCCTACACCGTATTCGCCTATCATACCATCCAACCAGTCGTACGTATTATTGTTATAAAACATTCGTAGGTACTGGCTCGCATTCTGGTTAAGCCGATACTCAAGTTCTACATTGTTGAAAAATGAGTCGTTCCGATCGGCTACCAATTCTTCACCCGAAGAAACTTTCCCGCCAATGATTACTCGCAATCTATTACTCCATAAACGTTTTGAAAAGCGGAAATTGTAATCGGTATGCATAGCGCCATTGGCCGTTGTAGCATTGTCTACACTCATTCCTAAATCAAGTCCTATCGATCTCATTGCCGATCCTGCAATGCTATTTATCTCAGATTGGAGGAACGAACTTAACGCACTATTCATAGAAAAAGAACCGGTATTACCGTCTGTCAGATACATACCCGACACCAGCATGGTGATGGCAATCTTGCCACGCCCTTCTGCCGACATCGTATTCAACTCGTCTTGTATCGACATATCGTTAGGAGCATTGATAATGAACTGTACGCCCGGATTGGCCAATGTCTGCGACATTTTCACGCCACAGGCAAAGTCGACTATACGACCGCTACCGGTGCCCTCATTAACTGTTGCCTTTACATTTTCTGTAGCCGTGATGCTGAGTTTCGGATTCATGGCATCGCCCGTAAATTCGATATAACTGCCATTCTGGATATGAAAGGTTTTTAGCGGAATAATGGGTAATGAGTATTTCATTTCACCACTGTTCAACGTATAACGTCCGATCAGTCGCAATTGATCTGCAGGATTATAAACCATTCGCAAATCGCCACCGCCTTGCAAATCTATATAATTCGTATGGTCGGTATTAAGCATACAGACGATACGCGCTCCTTCATCGACACCGATACTTAAATCCATATCAAAGCCTGTCAGTTTAGGACGTTCGAGAATAAGCACCGTTGTATCTTTAAAGTTGGTAAACTTAACTAGATCCTCTAATTGTGTATCGGTAGCCAATTCAGAATCCTTCAGAACATAAGCCATATCGGTCGTACCCAATATTTTGAGCAGGCCACGTAACTTTAGACTCTCGACAGGGCCGGTCATCGTGCCAAAGAAATTGACAAAGGCCTTGCCGTAGGCTTCCGAGCGTGGGTTTTCCTTGGCGTCGATCAATTCGAAATTCACCGCCCTCATACGTACATCGAGCATCATCCGATCGGTTTGAGAGAAATCAAATGAACCGGAAATATTCAATGGGCTGTTATTATTGGCAAACATTTCGAAGTTCTCAAACAGCAATTTACTATCTACTATCCGAACCGGATCATCAGCAAAACGCATAGAAACGCCATAGGGTTCGCTGAAGATGTATGATGAATCGAGATAAATCTCGCCAGCCATGTGGGGCTTACTTAGCAAGCCTTTTACAGCAATATTGCCGTCGCCGTAACCTTGAAGACCGAATATACGATCGGGAATGAAACCATTAATAACCTGCAACGGCATACGCTCGAGGGTCAGGGTGGCATCCAGAAAGCCGTGTTTGTCATAAGTTCCGTCAAGAGTTGCAACTTCTTTTCCTTCGCTCAATAAGATTCCGTTAATAGAATGTGAACCGTTCGACTTCGGCATATAAACAAACTCTGAGCTAAGATTACCCATCGGACTCTTTTCATAAAACATATTGTCGACTGAAACTGCCGAGGATACCGATATTTCTTCAGACGTTTGGATCATGTGGAAATCGCCATTCATAATGCCCGTTATGTCGGGTGTGTAAGGTATGACCGCCAAAACTTTCGACAAGTCGAACTGATGCAATGAAACGGTTATATCCTGCAAGACCTCCAAATTGCGATCGTTCGACAAAAGTTGTATACCGGTCCCGTCGTTAGCTTTCAGCATAATATTGGCCGATACACGCCGATCGCTGCCAACAAAGAAATAATGATCGTTATTAACCTTAAACGTTTTATAGCCCAATACTGGATCAGGACCATAGAATTTGATACGAATACCGCTGCTCTCCATCTCTGCTACCAGTCCGAGCGCAAATCCTAAACGATTCTGCTCATCGAAAAGCTGGGTAGAAACGCGCGTACCTCTCTCGTTTAAAACGCCATGAAAAAGAGCATTGAACACATATTGCGGATTGTCTTTATTGTTTCTTATCTGCCCATCATACGCCATACCGGTCGCTGAAGAGTACAGGTTCAGCCTCAAGGTATCGAGCTGTACGCTATCTGCCGACAAACCTTCTATCTGCAATTTACCTTGCAGTCCGCCTGCAGAAGACGACCGCATGTTTATATCAGCACGATGAAGAGCGTACCCGTATTTAGAGAGCAGGCCCATGAAGAAATTGCTCCGGCCCGTTGCCAAATAGAGATCGGCCGTTGGAAATTTTGCTCTTAAACGTAGCTGATCGATGCATTTTTCGGCGTATTGCTTTTTCGCTTCTACTTTCAATTCGTCGATTTGTTTCAGCAAATGCTTATAACTGCCGCTACCGTTAAACCGTAAAACAAAGTCGCCGCTACCGATAATGGCATGTGTCGTATCCCTACGAGTCAGCAAATCGAGGTTGATGGGATCGGGACGGAACGTTTTTCTTCCCTCACGAATGGTGATATCGCTGGCCAATCCCTGTACTTTGTAATACTCTTTGAGGTTTGTCGTGAAATCTATATGCCCGCAAAAGGCTGAGCTGATAGAATCTTTCGTCAGCCCCAAATGGAACAAATCGACGTGGTCGAGATCGGCGCTGAGCGTAGCACGAATCGTTTTCGCATGCGTCAGAGCATCTAAAACAATACTGCCATCGAGTAGTGCATTGCGACTCCGAACAGATACGTGGGCCTGCCCTCGACGCACATATGCATCGGCCGTTATGCGGTCTAAACGATGATGGCCATATTGCAAACGAGTTACTCGGGCCTTGGCAGCAAGTTCGGTACGTGCAGACAAAAGGTCTGTTCCTTGCCCTTTTACGTCGATATACCCGCTCAAAGGATGCAGATCTTTACCCGGCAAGAAATTCTGCAACGGCAAACCTGCCGCATCAAGCTGAACCGCATAGGCCCTGTTCAGGGTGTTTACCTGGGCTGTTCCGTGCAAAGAGCCGCCGCCTTGCCGAAGGGTAAAGGACGAACGGTATCGGCTTCCGTCAGCCTGCAAACGGCCGGCAAAACCGATTCCAGACGGAATCTGAATCATCTTCCGAATCGCCGGCGCGAGCATTGTCGACATAAAATCGAGCCGATACGCATCTATACGCAAATCGACATCGGCCTTCAGGCGTTTCGCATCTGTCAGATTAGCTACGAAACCGCTACTTTTGGCTTTGAATGCCGTCGGCAATGCGGCATTCAGTCCGATAATTTGCGCGTGCCTCAAATTGCCTCTTATCACACCGTCGACAGCCAACGGAGAATTAGGGTATTGGCGTTTAAACGGCAAAGGCACATCGCCCATCAGGCGCATCATGTCTTGCTTGCCCAACGAGGCATGCAACGTTGCATCGAACGTACCGGGCCGACGGCTATCGAAGCTATTCAAATCCATATCGAGGTTGACTGACAAACTCGATTCAGGCGTTCTCAACTGCAGGCGATGCAGATAGAGTTTCACCGAATCCATTGCAATCTGCCCCGAAAGTTCGGTCAGCCGCAAGCCGCTCTTCTCGCGAAAAGCCAACTGACGCACCTGCAAACCGAGGCGATGCGCTTGATATCCGAACGAATCGATGCCCAAAAATACGTCGCTCAACGCAACATGGGCATAGTCTAAACCGCGAGAATAAGGTTTGAAACGATCGTCGTAATTGAACCGCCCATCCTTCCAATCGAATCTGCCCACCCGATAAACACCCGCACCGAGATCGAAAACGCCCTGCCGTGCCACTACCTTTCCCAGATAGGCTCGTACCGAAAGCGTATCGCCCGGCATACGCACAGTTACATCCGAGCGGCTGATGTCAAGGCTGTCTACCTGTATCTTCCAGCGGTTTTTGCTTTCCGTAGTATCGGTCGAAGCCGTATCCGTCAGCAACACCAGCAACTGCGCACCGGCCAGTATCGCCTCGTCTATCTTCACGCGCTCGTGGCTCAAAGCAATGCCATGACTCGCCACTGCCACCCGCTCGATACTGCCTTTTACGCAAACGTCGGCTATCAGTCGGTCGGTGTTCAGCTTTACACTTTCAAACGCGAGTCGATCGACGTCTATACGGCCACGCAAAAGCGGCCACAAACGAACGTCGGCCGTCACTCGTTTTATATCTGCAAGCGTATCGCCACCCGCCGACAGCGAATTGTTTCGTTGAACGATCCGAACATCTCTCACGACTAAATCGAACGGGAATGCCAATCTGACATGCCCAACGGCTATCTCCATGTCTGCTTTTTCAGACGCATAAACCGTTACTTGCTTCACTGCCCACCGCTGAACAGGCGGTAAATAAAGCAGTAAAGCAAGCAACATGAGCAGCAATACCGGTATGCCAATCGCGATACCGACACGCTTCAAGATCTTTTTCAACGATATATTCTTCACTTGTCTAAGTACGCTCCAGTTTGAGGATAATAAAACAAAATGTATCCTGAATAATGGCTCCTTTTGCTGTTTTTTGCCCGGCGGGAGTTTCCGAAACACTATTCCCATCGGGTTTGGCCCGGCGGAAGTTCCCGAAACGCTATTCCCATCAGGTTTGGCTCAGCGGAAGTTCCCGAAACGCTATTCCCATCGGGTTTGGCCCGGCGGAAGTTCCCGAAACGCTATTCCCAATCGGGTTTGGCTCGGCGGAAGTTCCCGCTTGAACAAAAAACTACTCTTGCTGCGTAGGAGCGATGCTTTGCCACAACCGATCGTCGGGCAAAGGAGCCTCTACCGTTATCTTCTCTTTCGAGACAGGATGGACAAAAGCAATACGGCGAGCCAACAACGAAATGCTTCCGTCCGGATTACTGCGCCGGGCGCCGTATTTCAAATCGCCTTTGATGGGGCAACCGATTTTGGCCAATTGACAGCGTATTTGATGGTGGCGACCTGTCAGCAAGGTTACTTCCAGCAGACAATAATTGTCTGAGCGACTGATCAGCCGATAGCAGAGCACGGCTTTCTTAGCTTTACCCTCTTCCTGATCGTACGCATAACTTTTATTCTGTTTTTCGTTGCGAACCAGCCAGTGCGTCAAGGTTCCGGCTTCGGTCTCCGGCGAGTTCTTGGTAATCGCCCAATAGGTTTTATGTATCTCGCCCGTCCTGAACATGTCGTTGAGCCGGGTGAGCGCCTTCGACGTTTTGGCAAAAACAACCAATCCCCAAACCGGCCTGTCTAAGCGATGTGCTACACCGAGAAAAACACGGCCGGGTTTGCCGTATTTCTCTTTCAAGTACTGTTTCACGACCTCTGCAAGCGGTTCGTCACCGGTTTTATCGCCCTGGACGATTTCACCGCTTCGCTTTGAAACGACGATCAGATGATTGTCTTCGTAAACAACTTGCACAACGCAATACTGGTTTAGAAACATAAACGAGAGATCGATTTCTTCTGCGGTTTTCGTCGATCTCCCGTCTTTTTACATATTCATACCGCCGTCTACCTGAATAACCTGCCCGCTGATGTAGCTCGACAAGTCGGAAGCCAGGAATAATGCGCAACTGGCAATATCATCGACCGTACCTCCACGGCGCAAAGGTATCTTGCTGATCCACTCTTTACGAATATCGTCGGGCAGCGCCTGCGTCATGGCCGTATCGATGAAACCGGGCGCAATGGCATTGGCGCGCACGCCTTTCGGCCCCATTTCCTGGCCAACCGACTTGACAAGCGCTATCATTCCTGCTTTCGATGCAGCGTAATTAGACTGGCCGGCATTGCCATGCACGCCAACGACCGATGCCATATTGATGATCGAACCGCCACGCTGGCGCATCATGATCGGCACACATGCGTGGATGAAGTTGAACGCACTCTTCAGGTTTACATTGATCACGGCATCCCATTGCAGTTCGGTCATGCGCAACATCAGCGAATCTTTCGTAATGCCCGCATTATTGACCAGGATGTCGATAGAGCCGAACTCGTCCTTGATGGTTTTCACCAGCTCTTCGGTATTGGCAAATTCCGATGCATTGCCCGAATACCCCTTTACCTTAACGCCCAGCGCAGCAATCTCACGTTCGGTCGCCAAGCCGCCATGCTCTTCATCGATCACAAGATCGGTGAACGCAATATTGGCGCCTTCTTCGGCAAAACGCAATGCAATAGCTTTTCCAATTCCACGAGCGGCACCGGTAACGATAGCCGTTTTTCCACTTAATAATCCCATAGTTTTATTGCTTTAAAAATGATGATATCTCCTTTTTCTTCAAAAAAATGCCTACAAATTTTGCTTCATGCCTGTCTTGCCCAAAGCTCCGTACACTACTTTCGCAACCAGAGGCTTGCTCGACTCTTCTGTCAATCCGTGTCCCAACCGGCCGTAGATGAAGGGTACCTCCAGCCCTTTAATACAATAGTGGGTAATGTCGGCCACCAATTCTACATTCTCGATATCGAACTCGCCGCTGGCCTTTCCTTCCGAGTAAACTTTCCTGAACAGCTCTATTTCATCCTCGTCGAAATTCTTTCGGGCCTTTTCTACCATCCAGATGTTGCGGAAGAACTCAGCTCGAAGATTACCGTTGCGCACAACCGTTTCGCGTATCATACTCAAATGGGTGTAGATCAGTTCGATGATTTTATCCTGCGGCGTTATCTTTTTAGCCGCCACTTCATCCAGCTTGTCACTCAACCGTTCGAGTTCAGACTCGATAACGGCATAATAAACATCTTCTTTCCGATTAAAATAAGTATAAAGCGTGCGCCGCCCCTTTCCAGAGGCCAAAGCAATATCGTTCATCGTTGTATTGGCTACACCGTTTTTGGCAAACAGCTGTCGGGCCACATCCACCAATATTTGTCTGGTCTTTGATACTGACATACATTTATCTCCGCTTTTTTATTGAAATTGCACATACCTTTTTGTTGCGCGCAAATTTATGTCTTTTATTCGAGGCGCACAAGTTTTAAAATGCAATTCTTTTTACGCTCACATAAAAATTATGGCTGTTTTTATTTGTACGTTACAAAAAAAGCCATACCTTTGCAAGCACAAACAAACATCGCGGAGTGGAGCAGTTGGTAGCTCGCCAGGCTCATAACCTGGAGGTCACACGTTCGAGTCGTGTCTCCGCAACCAAATGAAAGCGTAACAATTTGGTTGTTGCGCTTTTTTAATTGAAAAGCAGCGGCTTTATTTTCGCTGATAGTTTTTATCTTTGCAACCATGAAACACTTTATATCACTTATCGCTTTTTGCTGTTCACTTTTCGTCACATTGGGTGTAAAGGGGCAAACGTCGGTCTGCCGACTTGTAGACAATGGAAAGGCACTGGTCAATCCTTACATGGGATGGACGATGCACTTCTACTCGAACAAGCCCATGAATTACGGTTCCCAGCTGGCGCCTGAGGATATCGTGGGCGATTTTCCGGGACTATCAACCGTTTACCTGCGATTGCCCTGGAGTTTTATTGAACCCGAAGAAAACCGATTCAATTGGGAAATGCTCGACACCCCGGCCCAGCGATGGATAGAAGCCGGAAAAATGGTTGCGCTGCGAATTACCGCGACGGAGAACTGGACTCGTTCGGGAACACCACAGTGGGTGTTCGATGCGGGCGCCAAATATTATGAAGTGAACAACTACTTGGAACCCGACTACGACAATGTAGTTTTTCTGCAGAAGGTAGAGCATTTTGTTCAGAAGCTCGCCGAGCGATACGACGGCAATCCCAACGTGGCTTTTATCGATATAGGGCACTACGGCATGTGGGGCGAGGGGCATACGGTCATTACCACGCCGAAGCACCACAGAGAATGGGGCTTCGAGACACAGAAAAAGATTATCGACATCTATTGCAAGTATTTCAAGCATACACAGCTCTGCATCTCAGACGATATTGTCGGGCACGATCGCCCCGGCACACATTTTCCCATCATCGACTACGCGCTTTCCAAGGGCGTATCACTCCGCGACGACAGCAGTCTGGAGCATCCCTACCCCGACCACTGGTACCACGACGCAATGGCCGGCTTATTCTGGCCCCACATGCCCATAGTTTTAGAGCACGATCATTACAAAGAAAGTCAGGCCCGCGGAGCATGGAACAAAGAACTGCTGTTGAAATCGGTCGAAGATTACCATGCCTCGTACATGTCAGTTCATTGGTGGCCCCGGATAGAGCTGGAAGAGAACCGCGACATCATCGACCGCATCAACAGGCGGCTGGGTTACCGTTTGCTCATGACAAAAGCTGAGTGGCCCCGAAGTGTAAAAAAGAACCGACTATTCAAAATTCGCTTTTCCATGGCCAATGCAGGCGTGGCACCGTGTTACCGCGGGGGGTTCCCCTGTTTCACCCTCAAGAATGAACGAGGCGGCATCGTCTCGGTTCTGGTGATGAACAACTTCAACGTCAAAGACCTTCCTACAGCCCAACCCGACCGACCGGAAGAGCAACAGCTGGAAATGAGCTGCAACATTGCAGAGAGCTTTCAAAACGCCTTCGGAACCTTTGAACGCTCGTGCCCTACAGGAACTTTTTCGCTCTATTTTTCTGTCGGAAAAGCTGACGGGACACCCCTCTACAATCTACCGTACGAACAGACTGACGGACACAAACGTTACAAGCTGGGCGAAATCGAACTGCAAGAATAAAACAGCACTTTCTGTCGGCCGGAAAACCGTTTTACAACTAATCAAGCCCGATTCGGGTCGGCTTAAATCGCTTTGAGTTGCAAAATTTACTTTTTCCGACTTGCCTCTCGATTCTTTTTTGTCGCTGTTCCGAGACAGTGCTGCACCAGCATGTCGTAATCCGACGCTCGGGCGAGGCATACATGGCATTCATGCGGTTGTTTTGCTGCCATCCGGCAAACAGATCAACGGGCAGAATGCCAGCTTTCAGATGATGACGACATCCATAATCCAATGCCGTTTGCATAGCTTGTACAGGCGCTTTGGCCTCGTCGATAATGATATAAGCATCGATATAACCGCGCAGCAACACGTCGTTGAACCATGGTGTACCGGCTGCTCCATTGTTATGTTTGGATCCTTCGACCGATGGAAACATGCGATAGCACCGACCTTCGAACACAACGGAAGGGGCAAAGAAACTGAAAGAACCCGTTACCATGGCTCGCAAATCGCTCTTGTAGGTGGCATCTTGGGTGGCACGATACAGGTCTGCTGCACCCGAAATCATTGTTCCGATATTGTAAGTAAAGAACGTTCCGCCCACATTTTTTCCATCGATGTGCTCGCGGTAACGTACGCCGTCGACAGTTCTGTAAGTTACTTTGTCATCGGCCGCCCATATCGCATCCCAGCAGGCGCCGCGTTGGGCATCGTAGAGCACGCGCTTCTGCCAGGCGTATATCTTCTTGGCAAAGACCAGATAATATTCGTACGCCTTCAAGGTTTTCAGCATAGGGCGCCCATCAGCATCCAGCACACGGAAGGTTTTATAAGTCGGCAATGCTTTATGCAGCTCTGCGAGCCACACAAGCGGCGATACCATGGGGCTATTGCTGCAGGCATGCTTCGATGTATAGGCGGGTCCCCAGGTAATACCTCCGTTTTCGCGGCCGTTCTTGTCGAGCGTGCAATCCCATCCATCAAGCATATAATCTGTCAGTTGTTCGGCTTTTTTCAAGTAGCAAGTATCTTTTGTTAGCCGGTACGCTCGTATCAGTTCGCGTATAATCCACATCTGGTCGTCGTACACATTCTCTTTTCCCTCAACGCGGGCAGTTCCTTTTGTCGCAGAACGATGCACACCGTAGACCGTTTGCCAATCATTGGTTCCAGTATATGATGTAAGTCGGAGCGACGAGGCATAATAATCGAGTCCGTCGATGAGCCGCACGAGCAGTGTTTTATAACCGTCGAAGCGATCCGTATATGCAATGGGGTGAAGGTCTTTCATTGCAATGAGCGCTTCCATCACCGAAACTTTTCGATGGTACGGTCTAACAGCACCATCGAACGTTGCAAATTTGCCACGGCAGATGCAAGTTCGGTTGCAATACGTCGAGTTTGCACCGAACTGCCGACCGCAATCGATAACAAGGAAACAAATAAAAAAGGCATGGCAGACATCGAAAGTCCACTATACCTTTATTCTATTATATCAAGTCCTTGGCACTTATAAAAGCGCCTTGAACTTTTCGTCAAGCGTTGCCTTCGAAGCTGCACCGACAAACTTATCAACCAGCTCTCCACCTTTGAAGAAAAGAATGGTCGGAATGTTTCGAACGCCGAACTGCATGGCCAAATCGTCATTCTCTTCGACATCGCACTTACCTACAACGATCTTTCCATCGTAATCTTGGGCTAACTCAGAAATAACCGGTCCGACCATACGGCAAGGTCCGCACCAGGTTGCCCATAAATCTACTACCAATGGCAACTCGCCATTTTTGTAACTCTCGAAATTCTCTGCTGTGATTTTTACTTCCATCTTACTTTTTTTATTTGATTAATTTGTAGTTGTTTGAATTACATTCGTATATCTCTATTTTACAAATACCATGCCATCTTTAATTGATCAGATAGCTCATGCCGGGATGCGACTCGACATAACGAATCAGATTGTACTGCAAACTGATTTCCTGGAGCATTGAACGTAGCGTGATGCTGGTATTATACTGCTTGTCTACGACCTGGAAAAAGAGTTGCGTGTTACCGCACCAACCGTCGAGCATGGATGTGATGTCGTTCACAACCTCTTCGTCTATGGCCTGGCTATCGACCACGATGGTGAACTTGCGTATATGCATATCTTTGACCGTTTGCAGATATTGAATGTCGCTGATGCGCAACTCGTACACTTCGGTATCGCGAAAACGCTGCGTGCATTTTCCTGTCAGGTAAATGGCGGTACCTTCTATCATCATGCCTTTCCATTTGCCCCATTCCTCACCGAAGAATGCCAATTCACCCGAACCGCTGAAATCTTCGAGCGTAACAAAACCACACGGCTTCCCTGTTTTGGTAAATTTAGACTTCACTTCGGTGATGATACCGCCGAAAACCACCTCGGTCTTCTTGGCCAACTCTGCCCGATCGGCCAATTCCGTACAACGGGTATTGCACATCGTATTCAAGATAATGCTGAATTCGTCTAACGGGTGAGCCGACAGATAAATACCGACAAGATCGTGTTCACGATTCAACTTCTCGATATTGCTCCATAATTCAGCTTTTGGAATGGGTGGCGTAGTAATTTCTACGGCATCTTCGCCTCCGAAAAGCGAATGCTGTATTTCCGTCTTCTTCGCCTGGTAGAGCTGTCCGTAACGCACAAGCGTGTCTATAAATTGCTCGCCCTTCGAGTTAGTGGCAAAATAACTCTCGCGTGAAATGCCAAAACTATCGAAACCGCCGCTCAATGCCAAACTCTCGAAAGCCTTTCGATTGACGTTAGAATAATCGACTCGTTGGGCAAAGTCAAATACATCTGAATATACTCCATGCGCTGTACGTTCGTCAATAATGGCTGTGGCAGCGGCATCACCTATCCCCTTGATAGCAGCCAAACCGAAACGAATCTCTCCTTTTTTATTCACTCCGAACTTCTGGTAGCTTTCGTTTACATCCGGCCCCAATATCGAAATGTCAAGCGCCTTACACTCGTCCATCAATTTAGATATCTCGGTTATTTGATCTTTCCGCCTGCTCATAATGGCTGCCATGAATTCTGCAGGATAATGAGCTTTAAGATAGGCCGTCTGAAAGGCAACCCAAGAGTAGCATGCTGCATGCGATTTGTTGAAAGCGTAGGAGGCAAACTTCTCCCAATCAGACCATATAGCATCGAGAACTTTAGAATCGTAGCCGTTCTTTTTACCACCCTCGATAAACTTGGGCTTCATAGCATCTACAATGGCTTTTTTCTTTTTACCCATCGCCTTTCGCAAGGCATCGCTCTCGCCTCGTGTAAAATTCGACAGCAAACGCGACAAAAGCATCACCTGCTCTTGATAAACCGTAATTCCATAGGTATCCTTGAGATATTTTTCCATGATGGGGATAGGATAGCTGATAGACTCTTCGCCCTTCTTACGCGCAATGAACGAGGGGATATTATCCATGGGTCCTGGCCGATAGAGCGCATTCATCGCTATCAGGTCGCCGAATTTCGTGGGCTGTAACTGGCGCAAATAATTCTGCATGCCGGCCGACTCGAACTGAAATGTACCGATGGTTCGCCCCTCTTGATAAAGTTTATAAGTGAGCTCATCATCGATAGGAATGTTATCGAGATCGATCTCGATTCCTCTCGTAAGTTTGACGTTGTAAACAGCTTCTTTCAACTCTGATAGGGTTTTGAGTCCCAAGAAGTCCATTTTTATCAGCCCTGTCGTCTCGATAACGTGTCCATCGTACTGGGTACAGTTTGTTTTCTCGTCTTTAAAATCAGGATCGTCGGCTGTTGATATGGGCACCCAATCGCTAATAGGATCACGACAAATAATGAAACCGCAGGCATGTATTCCTGTTCCTCTGACAGTTCCTTCAAGCATTTTGGCATACTTAATCGTATTGCTTTCGCGCAAATCGGCAGAAACTTCTGCATGTTGAAGTTCCGGGGTACACTTAATTGCATTGGTCAAGTTCATCTTCATTCCGTCGGGAAGCCTGTCGGGAATCGCCTTACAGAGCGCATTAGAACGATCGAGTGGCAATTTCTCTACCCTTGCCACGTCTTTAATAGAGTTTTTCGTTGCCATACTGCTGTACGTGATAATATGCGCACAGTTTTCGTACCCATACTTATCCATCACCCATTTCAGTACCTTTCCACGACCATCATCATCGAAGTCGGTATCAATATCGGGCAAAGAAATACGATCGGGATTCAGAAAACGCTCGAAAAGCAGATCGTATTGCAGCGGGTCTATCTTGGTAATACCAAGACAATAGGCCACAACAGAACCGGCAGCTGAACCACGTCCTGGTCCGACCATTACATTTAATTCGTCACGTGCGGCATTAATGAAGTCTTGAACGATGAGAAAGTATCCGGGAAATCCCATCGTCTTCATTACGTGAAGTTCAAATCTGATGCGATCTTCCACTTCAGGTGAAAGCGGTTCGCCATACAATCGTTTGGCGCCTTCGTGTGTGAGAAGGGATAAATAGTCAGCTTCGAACTTTATACGATATATCTTTCCATACCCTCCTAAATGCTCTATACGTGTCTTCGCCTCATCTGCTGAAAGCGGATTTTCTCCGTTCTCGTCTGTCGTAAACTCACGATAGAGGTCTTCTTCACTGAATTTACGCCTCCATTCTTCCTCCGTCCCGAACGATTCCGGTATCGGGAAGTTAGGCATGATCGGACCGCTATCGATACTGTATACTTCTACTTTATCAAGAATTTCAGTCGTATTGTTCATCACTTCGGGTACATCTCCGAACACTTCGTTCATTTCGGCCTTCGTCTTGAACCACTCTTGTTTAGAATACAACATGCGAGACGGGTCATCCAGATCCTTGCCGGTAGAAAGACATAGCAGATGATCGTGCGCTTCTGCATTGTCCTGGTCGACGAAATGCACATCATTAGTGCAGATCACTTTTATACCGTATTCGTTTGCCAGTTCAAATATTACTTTATTGGCCCGTTGTTGCAGCGGATAAGCCTCGCGATTGGCACGAATAGATGGATCTTTCACTTCGTGTCTTTGTACTTCCAAGTAATAGTCTTCGCCAAAGACACGCCGATACCATTCTATTGTTTCGCGGGCACCCTCGATATCGCCTTTCAGTATTTTCCGCGGAACTTCGCCAGCAATACAGGCCGAACTGACAATTAATCCTTCATGATATTTCTCCAGATCGGCTCTATCGGTACGGGGGCGCATATAATACCCGTCTACCCATGCACGGCTTACCAGCTTTATCAAATTCTTATATCCGCGATAATTTTTGGCAAGCACAACAAGGTGGTAACCGCTCATATCGCCCATGTCCTTAACTTTATCTTCTTTGCGGCGCCGCGCAACATACATTTCGCAGCCGAAAACAGGTTTGAAAGGCTCCTTGCCTTCTGCCTGGAGCTTCTTATTTATGCTACAGGTATAATCGAAAAACTCTTTAATGCCGAACATATTTCCATGGTCGGTGATGGCCATTCCCCGCATGCCGTCGGCTATCGCTTTATCGACAAGTCGCTGAACGGGCGACTGACCATCAAGAATGGAGTAATATGTATGAACATGAAGGTGTACGAAATCATTCATTCTCTCATTAATTTTTGGAGTGTAAAGGTACTTAATAACCATGATACAGCCAAAAGATATGGCATGAAATATTTGTAGAATAAACAAAAAACAATTACCTTTGCAACAAGTTCCAATCATCGTCTCATACTATGATTAAGAGAATAAATAAACTAAAAAAAATACGAATACACCGCGAAGGTACAGACACTTTGATTTGGGGGTTCATCGCCATGGCTGCCGTTGCATTGATCCTATGGCGCGCATTCGATTCAAAGATTCCATTTTATAGTTTCACCGCTGTATTCATTATCATATATTGTATCGTACTTAATTTCTTTCGATGCCCCATCCGTTATTTCCCAGCAGACGATACGGAGAAGACCGTTGTGGCGCCGGCAGACGGAAAGATTGTCGTTATCGAAGAAGTGGAAGAGAACAAATACTTTCATGAAAAACGGCTGATGATCTCTATTTTCATGAGTCTTTTCAACGTACATGCCAATTGGTTTCCTGTGGATGGGCGCGTAAAGTTCGTTCAGCATCAGAACGGAAATTTCCATAAAGCATGGCTACCGAAAGCCAGTGAAGAAAACGAGCACGCCGACATCATGATCACAACGCCCGAGGGAACCGACATTTTATGCCGGCAGATTGCCGGAGCTGTGGCCAGGCGAATTGTAACCTATGCCAAAGAAGGCGAAGACTGTTACATCGACGAGCATCTCGGTTTCATCAAGTTCGGATCGCGGGTCGACGTTTACCTGCCCATCGGAACCGAAGTATGCGTCAAAATGGGGCAAACCACAACCGGCGACCAGACCATTATTGCAAAACTCAGGTAACAAAAGATTGTACACAGCTTAACGAATAGTAGCTGACGGCCTCTGTATTCTAAAATTATCATAGAGGAAATGGATCACTTAATCACAAGAAACATACCCAATGCACTTACGTGCAGCAATCTGATTTCAGGCTGCATCGCCACAATGATGGCCTTTACCGGCGACATGAAGCTGGCTTTCGCGTGGATGATCGCCGGGGCCGTGTTCGATTTCTTCGACGGAATGAGCGCCAGATTGCTCGGCGTATCATCACCCATCGGCAAAGAATTGGATTCGCTCGCCGACGTCATCACATTCGGCGTAGCACCGTCGACGATGATCTATTATGAACTGAGCGTTATCGATTACCCCACGTTCTTACAAACCTCGACGCTCGTGGCTCACGACACCTGTCGAACCGTCATACCCTTTTTGGCATACATCATGGCCGCCTTTTCGGCACTGCGGTTAGCCAAATTCAATCTTGACAAGCGCCAAACCGACGCGTTCATCGGCTTGCCCACCCCCGCCAACGCACTGTTCTGGGGGTCGCTGATCATTACCAATCCCTGCTGGTTAGAGTCGTCATCATGGCCGATGCTGTACATCCTTGCGCTCATGCTGGTCAGCTGCTACCTGTTGGTCAGCGAGATTCCGATGTTCGCCCTGAAGTTTAAACATTGGGGCTGGCAAGGCAACCGAATCAGATACGCCTTTATCCTCTTTACCCTGATTACGCTTACCCTCTTCGGACTGTTCGAAGGATGGTGGATCGTTATCGGCGGCTATTTCTTCCTCTCACTCTTTTTAATGCTCACCGGGCACTCCGACGCGGTTACCCATCCAGATAAACAACGACAGGCAACATGATTTTCAAGTTTATTTTCCTTATATTCCTCATCGGATTGCTAACGGTCGGATTCTCCGCCCTTAAGATCATTCATCTTTTTCGCGAAGGCATCCGCCAATTCCGCCAACAGGCCTATACCGATTCGCATCAGAGACAGCACCACAAGTCTGCCGGCAATCGCAACCAGACTGTGGTAGATCACCGCAATTCGGCCGAAGCCAACAAAAAGATTTTTACGAAAGAAGAAGGCGAATATGTAGACTTCGAAGAAGAAACAACATAAACACATCCGCCAACTTGGCACACAACAAATCAAGATAAAACGAGAAGATGTGCTCCGCCGCATCCTCTCGTTTTATTTTGCCACGAAGTACCGAACAAAGAAGCAATCAACGATGAACCAATGTGCCGATCGGCTCGCCATTCATGACCCGCTTCAGATTGCCCTCCACATCCATATTGAAAACGTAGATCGGTAAATTGTTTTCGCGGCACATCGTCGTTGCCGTAAGATCCATAACCTTTAAATGGCGCGTATAAATCTCGTCGAAGGTAATGTCGTCAAACTTCCGCGCCGTTGCATCTTTCTCTGGGTCGGCCGTGTACACGCCATCTACGCGCGTGCCTTTCAGCATTACGTCGGCCTCGATCTCGATGCCGCGCAGCGAGCTGCCCGTGTCGGTTGTAAAATAAGGCGATCCGGTACCGGCCGAGAAAATACAAACGTAGCCGTTTTCCATGGCCTCGATCGCCTTCCATTTGCTGTAAAACTCGCCGATGGGTTCCATCCGAATGGCCGTCATGACCTTGGTTTTAACGCCGATGGCCCCCAATGCCGAACTCAAGGCCAGCGAGTTGATAACCGTTGCGCACATGCCCATCTGGTCGCCCTTTACCCTGTCGAATCCCTTTTCCGATCCGCTCAGTCCGCGAAAGATGTTGCCGCCGCCGATGACGATGCCGACCTGTACGCCCATCGCGTGTACTTCTTGTATCTGCCGGGCATAATCCGACAACCGAACAGGATCTATTCCGAAACTCTGCTTGCCCATCAGGCTCTCGCCGCTCAATTTTAAAAGAATTCTTTTGTACTTTGCCATTTTTGTATTTAATCTTTATAAGTTGAAATTTCGATCGGGCAAAAACGCCACTTCTTTGAACGCATAACTCGACAGCCCTCCGTCGGTACGGCGCAAAACCAGTCGGCCATCGTCTTCCACCCGCACAATAGCTGCTCCGAACGTTCCGCACCGATCCCGATACCCGAAGATGCCCTCGCGGCGATAAAGCGCCGCATGATACTGTGCCGAAATGGTCGAAAAGTCGGCCTGTCGCAAGCGTTCTTCGTATGTCGCGAAGGCCGAAAGCAACTGTCCGAGCAACCGCTCACGATCTACCTCGTGCTCCAGGATCTGTACCATCGATACCGGATTAGGCGCATCGCCGACAAACTGCCGCTGATTAACGTTCAGGCCCACGCCGAAGATGCAGCTTTTCAGGCCACCCGACGAGACCGTCGTTTCAATCAGCGTTCCGCTTATCTTTCCGTCATTCCGGTAAACATCGTTGGGCCATTTCAAGGTTACGCCGTCGATATAGCCGTCGAGCACCTGCTTCACGGCCAGCGCGCCTGCCATCGAGAGCACGAACTGCCGCTTTACCGGCACCGTGAGCGGACGAAGCAACACCGAAAAAAGCAGATTCTTGCCGCGCTCGCTCTCCCACACGTTCGTGCCCTGTCCGCGGCCCGCCGTCTGATACTCCGCTGCGACCACCACCGTCTGGTCGGCATACGCATCGCTATGCTCGCGCAGATAGGTGTTTGTAGAGTCCACCTCGTCCAGTCGTATTACCCTCGTCGCCATTCTACCTCATATTAACAGCGGGTTGAAAGCATCTGCAAAGTGCTCTATCCGCACATCCGTATCGCTCGTACCGACAACCGAAATAATATCGAACCGCAACTCGTGCCGGACATCGTGCAGCTTTACATATGCATCGGCCGCAACGCCCAGACTTCTCATTTTCTTGATATCCACCGCATCTTCGGGCTGCACGACCTCGGCCGACCGGCGCGTCTTCACCTCGACGAAAACACACGTAATGCCATCCGGCGACAGCGCCACGATATCGATATCGCGTTGGCCGCATCGCCAGTCGCAGTGGCGTATGACATACCCTTGCGCGTGCAAAAAATCAACCGCCTTTTGCTCGCCCCATTTGCCCAAATCGTTGTGTTCTGCCATGTGCGTCGACCGTAGATGATACGTGCAAAAATACGCCTTTTCGGCCACACGTCAAAAAAGATTATTGTAATTTTGTGCACCCACAAATCCCCCTCAGTCATGACAACAGAAGAGCAACTGAAAACCGACCGGCACTTTATGCAGGCAGCCCTCGCAGAAGCCCAGGCAGCCCTTGCGGCCGGCGAAGTACCCATCGGAGCCGTCATCGTTTGCCAGAATCGCATCATCGCCCGCGCACACAACCTGACCGAACTGCTGAACGACGTTACCGCCCATGCCGAAATGCAAGCCATCACGGCCGCCGCCGACCGGTTGGGCGGAAAGTACCTGTCGCAGTGCACCCTCTACGTTACCGTAGAACCCTGCCCCATGTGCGCCGGCGCCATGGGATGGGCGCAGCTGTCGCGCATCGTTTACGGCGCCAACGATCCCAAGCGCGGCTACTCCGTATACGCTCCGACCGTGCTGCACCCCAAAGCCACTGTAACCGCAGGCATCCTGGAGGACGAATGTAGAACGTTGATGCAACAGTTTTTCAAAGCAAAAAGAAAAAGCCCCGGCAGTTCTGCGTGAGAACCGTCGGGGCCAAAACTAAAAGCGGGATACAAAAAGATGCTTTCAGTCGCTTGTAGTGAGTTCCCGTGCAGAAACAGTCGTAATCTGTCCATCCGCATCGGCTATCACGATATTTTCGCCTTTGAGCATTTTCTCGTGAATCATCTTGCAGTGTGCTTTTTTCACCCCTTCTATCACCTTGCGTGCAAATTCGCTGTATCGTTCCTTATTTTCCATCATCGTTTATTTTTGAGAATAAAGTTTCGTCATATACGGCCGTATCCCTGTCAGTGCCACCTTCGGCCACTACAGCCTGTGCCAGATTACTGTTGTCCACGATCATCCATTCGTCCACGATTGGGATGAAGATTTCAAACAGATTGCGGATACCCAAGCCGTAGCGGCGTTCGATGACGGCGGCCGGGATGTTGTGCCCACCGTTTCTGACACGGCTTGCCACCCGCTCCTTTGCCAGCTGCGGACTGCTGAGCCAGAAATAAACCAGATGGACGGCATACCCCAGTACGTGGGCACGCTCCACCAATTTAGCGTATGAGCGGGTTGCCAATGTTGTTTCAATGGCGAAATCCTTGCTTTTGAGCAGGAGTTCGTCTATGCGCTTCAGCATCAGTCGGCCGGCTTCTATTGCCATGCTGTCGGGATTGAAAGGCGAAAGACCGCGTGCAATTTCGTCCGCATTCACGAACTCCTCCACTTTGAGGATTTCCGGTAGCACCGTGTACGAGGCCGTTGTCTTGCCGGCTCCGTTGCAACCGCTGATGATGTACAAATGCCTTTTCATGCCAGCAAAGATACCATTTTTCACCGGCACGTCCAAATCTCCGCTCCTTGTGTCGCCAATAAAAGCCCCGGCAGTTCTTTTTAAACAGAACCGTCGGGGCCAAAACTAAAAGCGGGATACAAATGTTTTCTGTTACTTGAAAAATGCCTCCCGTGCAAACGGGTCTTTTCAGATTTCGGCTTCGCCTTCGAAGTCGAGATACCTTTTGTGGGCGCCGGCACTTTGACGAGCTTGTCTTTTTCGACTTTTACCCAGATGGTTTCTTCGGCCGAAGATTTCAGCTCGTAGAGCTTCGCATGATCTGCGCCCTTGGCCGTATTGCCGGTCAAAG